>NZ_QJUJ01000009.1:0-251486 GCF_004327275.1 Phytopseudomonas daroniae | reverse complement strand
CGCTGTCAACCACCTCTTCAACCGCTTTCGATCCAACCTGATCGAGCCATCAACAGTGCCACTCAAACCACCCTGTCGATGCCGGCGCATTCTACTCGAATTCGCCGTCCGTGCAACCTTTATTTTCGTCTAACCACCTGATTAACAAGGAGTTTTCAGATCAGGCCGCGCCGGAAGTGGTGCGCATTATAGGCAACCTGGTTCTCAGGTCAACGGTTATTTACGCTTTTCCGCGTAATGAGCCAAAGCTCGATAATCGAACGCTTTGTCCCAGCCATTTCCTGGAGTCGATTGACCTAATTAACCGGTTAGTACATTTTTAGCTGAGCTCTATAAGCAACCCCACAATAACAACAGGAAGCACCATGGCTCCCATCATCCTGATTCTCAATGGCCCGAACCTGAACCTGCTGGGCACCCGCGAGCCGGCAACCTACGGCTATGAAACCCTGGCCGATATATCCCGCCTTTGCGCCGATACCGCCGAGACACTCGGCCTGGCTACCGAGTTTCGCCAGACCAACCACGAAGCCGAGCTCATCGACTGGATTCACAAATCCCGTGGCCGCTGCGCAGGCATCGTGATCAACCCTGCTGCCTGGACACATACCTCGGTAGCCATTCGCGATGCGCTGGTCGCCAGCGAGCTGCCGGTAATAGAGGTGCATCTATCCAATGTGCACAAACGTGAAGCCTTCCGACACCATTCCTTCGTCTCCTCGATCGCACTCGGCGTGATCTGCGGCCTGGGCAGCGGAGGCTATCGCGCAGCACTACAACACTTCAGCCAACTCGTTAAAGGATGATGCACCCATGACGACCAAAACACCGAGCATCCTCGCCGGCCTCATCGGTGCAGGTATCCAGGCCTCCCGCACACCAGCCATGCACGAGCATGAAGGCGACGCTCAAGGGATTCGCTACTTATATAGGCTGATCGACCTGGATCAGTTGCAGCTCGACAGCAGCGCCCTCCCCGACCTGTTGAGCGCTGCCGAGCGTATGAGCTTCACCGGACTGAACATCACCTTCCCCTGTAAGCAGGCAATCATCCCCCTGCTCGATGAACTGTCCGACGAAGCCAGAGGGATTGGCGCGGTGAATACCGTGGTGTTCAAAGATGGCAAGCGCATCGGCCACAACACCGATTGCCTGGGATTCTCGGAAGGCTTCCGCCGCGGCCTCGACGGTGTAAAGCGCAGGCAAGTCGTGCAGATGGGCGCTGGCGGTGCAGGTGCCGCGGTGGCTCATGCACTGTTGAGCGAAGGCGTTGAGCAATTGAGCATTTTCGATGTCGAGCTTGAACGCGCCCAGGCCCTGGCAGCCAATCTCAACGAGCACTTCGGCTCATCGCGTGCTCAAGCAGGTAGTGACCTGGCATCTGCCGTGGCAAGCGCCGACGGTTTGGTCAACACCACCCCCATGGGCATGGCCAAGCTTCCGGGCATGCCAATACCCAAAGCGCTGCTGCGCCCGGCACTTTGGGTCGCTGAGATCGTTTACTTCCCGCTGGAGACAGAACTGCTTCGTGAGGCCAGAGCCATCGGCTGCAGAACACTGGACGGCGGCAACATGGCGGTGTTCCAGGCGGTGAAAGCATTCGAACTGTTCAGCGGTGCGGAAGCTGATGCGCAGCGTATGCTCGATCACTTCCACAGCATGAACGGTTGATGGTTCCAAGCCGGCCATGAATAGTGGCCGGCTTGGCTTCAGCAGGTGATATAGCGCAATACCGCTTCGCAGATCATGTTCTTGTGACGCTGCTTGACCTGCTCATCCGGCAGATCGATCTGGAAGATCTCGCCGAACGTATGCCGGTTGGAGACGCGATAGAAGCAGAACGAGCTGATCAGCATGTGCACATCCAGGGTGTCCAGCCCTTCGCGGAACAGCCCTTCTTTCTCGCCACGCTTGAGCGTTTCGCCCAGCGTCAACAGCACCACATTGCTCATCCGGCGGATTTCCGGCGACTGCTTGACGTACTCGCCGTAGTGGATGTTCTCGATACTGACGATGCGCACGAAATCCGAGTTGCGGTCATGGTGGTCGAAGGTGAACTCGACCAGGCGGCGAATGGCGTCCGGCGGTGGCAGTTCATCGAGATGCAAACGCCGCTCGGTGCTGCGGATATCGCCATACAGCTTGGAGAGCACTTCGACATAGAGCTGCTCCTTGCTGCCGAAGTAGTAATAGATCATGCGTTTGGATGTCGCCGTGCGCTCGGCGATGGCATCGACGCGCGCCCCCGATAGCCCTTGCTGCACGAACTCGGTAATAGCGGCCTGCAGAATGTTCTCCCGGGTCTTTTCCGGGTTGTTCTTGCGCGGCTTTCGGGGCGCTGCGGCCAGTTCTGCGGCCGCAGGCTCAAAGGTAACGGTCATAGAAGTACTCATCGTGGCCTTTCTTATTGTTCATCCTGCAACCTGACGGCGGGTGGAGGGCTGCAAGCCGACACCCGCCAGGGCACACAGGTTAGAGCTTCGCCTGACGCACGCTACCACTGCGCGACTTGGCCATCGCCGCAAGGCGGACGGCGACGTTGGCGGCACCATAGCCGACATAGCCATTCTTGCGCTGAATGATTTCAAAGAAAAAACGCTCTTCGAACGCCTCGGTGTATACGTGGAACAGCTCCCCGCCCTGTGCATCACGGTCGTAGAGCACGTTGTAGTAAGCCAGCTCGCTGAGGAACTCATCGTCGAAGTCGAAGCGTGCGGCCAGATCGTCGTAGTAGTTGAGAGGAATGTCCAGCAGGGGAACGCCCGCTTCTTTGGCCCGCGCGACTTCCTTGAAGATATCCTCGCAGGAAAACGCGATGTGATGCACGCCCGAACCGCGGTAGCTGGAAAGCGCGTGGGCGATAGCGGTGTTGCGGTTCTCGGAAATGTTCAGCGGCAGGCGCACCGAGCTGCATCGGCTGCGCAGCGCGCGGCTCTTCACCAGACCGTAAGGGTCAGGCAAGACCACTTCGTCATCCGCCTCGAAGTCCAGCAGGCTTTTGTAGAACAGAACCCAACTGTCCAGGCTATCGGCCGGCAGTGCCAGTGCCATGTGATCGATGCGCTGCAGGCTGCCGGTCTGCGCCACGTTCGGATCGAGCTTGAAGTCGGTGTCGTAGATGGTCTGCCCGGCTTCGGCTTGATCGACCAGGTAGATCAGGCTGCCATCGGGGGCACGCATCGCCGGAATTTCCCGCTCGTTCGGCCCGACCAGGCCACGATAAGGATGGCCGCGATAATCGCGAGCGCGCTGCAGCGCCGAAGCGCCGTCCTTGACCTTCAATGCGGTGGCACACAGAGACGGCCCATGGGCCTCGAAGAAGCCATGGGCAAAGGAGTACGGCTCGGCATTGAGGACGATATTGATATCGCCCTGACGCAGCAGGCTGACGTCCTTGGAGCGGTGCTGCCCAGCCTTGGCAAAACCCAGTCGTTCGAGCCAGCCCGACAGTTTGGCGCCGGCTGACTCATCAACCGCGAACTCGAGAAACTCGACGCCGTGATAGCGACTGGCTGGCGGCGTGGAGAAAAGCATATCGAGATTCGGAGCCTGTTCGTCTGCGGCCAGCAGCTGACGGGTTTTCTCCTCGAGATAGAGCAGCGAGCGCAGCCCGTCCACTGCATTGGCACGGGGCGGCGCGGCGCGGAAACCGTCGTTGAAGATTTCCAGGGACAACGGGCCGGTATAGCCCGTGCGGATGATCGGCGCGAGGAAGCCAGGCAGATCGAATTCGCCCTGACCGGGGAAGCAGCGGAAATGACGACTCCACTCCAGCACGTCCATCGCCAGGATCGGTGCGTCAGCCATCTGCACGAAGAAGATCTTGTCGCCCGGAATATCGGCAATCGCGGCCGGATCGCCTTTCAGCGACAAGGTATGAAAGCTGTCGAGGATAACGCCGACGGCGCGATGATCAGCCTGGCGAACCAGGTTCCACACTTGCTGGTAGGTGTTGACGTGGCGACCCCAGGCCAATGCTTCATAGCCGATGCGCAGACCGCGCGCGCCAGCACGCTCGCCCAGAAGGCGCAGGTCATCGACCAGAATTTCCTCGTCTCCCAGGGAGTCGGCCGCCACGTTGCTGCACACCAGTACCAGGTCGGTTCCCAGTTCCTGCATCAGATCGAACTTGCGTTCGGCACGATCGAGGTTGCGCTGCAGACGATCACGACGGCAACCTTCGAAATCACGAAATGGCTGGAACAGCGTGATGGCGATGCCCAGGTCGGCGCACATCTTGCGAATGTCGCGCGGGCTACCCGCGTAGTACAGCAGGTCGTTCTCGAAGATCTCCACACCATCGAAGCCCGCAGCCGCAACGGCCTCGAGTTTTTCCGGCAGGGTTCCGCTCAAGGATACGGTGGCAATCGAGCGATGCATACTTCAGCTCCTTGTAGATAGCGATCTCTGCGGATCGCGTGATGGACTCGGCCAGGCTCCAGCAAGCGTAGTCGACAAGGCTTTCGTACCTTACCAGACAGGTTCGTCAATCAGCCGGCAGCCCGATTCTTCGGGGGCTGCAGCGATTATTCGCGCGCGCGCGGGAAGCGGCAATTCAAAGTGTACGAACCAGTTAGTATTCCGTGCGTTTATCGAACACAAGGCCGTTTATCGAATTGACTGCGTTTCGCCATTTGCAACAACATATTTCTAACCGCTGCGCTATCACATCTTGGCGCAGACCACTCAAGCGGCCTTGCCTCATCCATAACAATTTCAATAAGAGTACTACCATGCTCACTTCCCACTCCCTGCGCCCCCACATACCATTCGCCCGCTTTTTGACCCGCACTCAGCCAGCGGCGCTCCCGTACGTCTTCCCCTGACTCGCGACGCTCCACTCGATAATCCTGACAGCGGGCTGACTGTGCCGATCCAAGGCCGGTCGCCTAAAGCCGATGCTCGACCCGCACTCACCTGCCGGTTCGCTCAGCGCTCTAATAACAACGGAGACAATGATGGCTAAGCCCTCGAGTTCACAAGCCAAGAAAGCTACAGCCAGTGGCTGGGTCGGCTCCGCTCTGGAGTACTACGACTTCTTCATCTACGCCCAGGCAGCGGCGCTGATTTTCCCGCAGATTTTCTTCCCCAGCAGCGATCCGAAGATGGCCATCGTCGCCTCTCTGGCCACCTACGGCGTGGGTTACCTGGCCCGCCCTATCGGTGCCGTCGTCCTTGGCCATTGGGGTGACACCCGTGGCCGCAAGAATGTGCTGCTGCTGTGCATGTTCCTGATGGGCATCTCCACCATGGCCGTCGGCCTGCTGCCTACCTACCACGACATCGGCTTCCTGGCTCCGGTCTTACTGGTAGTGCTGCGTCTGGTACAGGGCTTTGCCGTAGCCGGTGAAATTTCCGGTGCCAGTTCGATGATTCTCGAACATGCGCCATTCGGCCGACGAGGCTTCTACGCCAGCTTCACCCTGCAGGGTGTGCAGGCTGGCCAGGTGCTCGCCGCGGCCGTGTTCCTGCCGCTGGCTTACTTCATGCCGAGCGAAGCGTTCAACGAGTGGGGCTGGCGTATCCCGTTCCTGCTCAGCGCCTTCGTGTTGCTGGCGGGTTTCATCATCCGCCGTGAAGTTCATGAGACTCCGGCCTTCGTCAACGAAGAGAACAAACAGAAGATCGCCAAGTCGCCGATCGCCGAAGCGTTCACCAATAGCTGGAGAAACATGGTTCTGGTCATGGTGATGGCGCTGATGAACGTCATCCCGGTGGTGGCGACCATCTTCGGTGCGGCTTATGCGGTACAACCCGCGTACGGCATCGGCTTCGACAAGAGCGTGTACCTGTGGATTCCGGTGGTGGGCAACATCGTCGCCGTGCTGGTGATCCCCTTCGTCGGTAACCTCTCCGACAAGATCGGCCGGCGCCCGACCATGATCACCGGTGCATTGGGCTCAGGCTTGCTGGCCTTCGGTTACCTGTACGCCATCAGCATCAGCAACGTGCCACTGGCATTCATCATGTCGCTGCTGATGTGGGGCGTGGTTTACCAGGGCTATAACGCGGTGTTCCCAAGCTTCTACCCGGAGCTGTTCCAGACCCGCTACCGTGTTTCGGCCATGGCCATCGCCCAGAACATCGGCACCATGCTGACGGCCATGCTGCCAGCGGTGTTCGCCCTGCTCGCACCGCCCGGCTCGGATAACGTTCCGCTGCTGATCGGCGGCCTGGCATTCGGCATCACCTGCCTGTGCGCCATCGCGGCCTTTATCGCTCCGGAAACCTATCGGGTACCGATGGCCGACCTGGGCAAACCGGGCGCCAAGTCGATGGACAAAGCCGAGTACGAAACTGCCCGTATGAGCAGCCTGAACACCAGCAGCCACTGAACAGGCCGACAGATGCAAATAAAGAAGGCCCTTAAAGGGCCTTCTTTCATTTCTACTCCCAGCCGATCAGCCTGCTGTGAACATTGGGCTCAACGCTTGCTGCGCTGCTGGTAGGCAGCGGCCAAGCCGCTCAGGCAGATGATGGCAATACCGACTTTGGCGCTGGCCTCCGGATCATGGCCGAAAATCAGCAGGCCCAGCAGACCAGCGAAGACGATCTGGCAATAGCCGAACGGCGCCAGCAACGCCGGGGCGGCATGGCGAAAGGCCTTGGTCAGCATCAGGTGAGCGAACATGCCGCAAGCGCCCAGCGCCAGCATCAACGGCAAGTGCTGCAACTCCGGCAACTGCCAGAAGAACGGCACCAGGCAACTCATCACCAGGGTATTGAGCAGGCCGGTGAAGAAGTTACTGGTGGTGGGCGTGTCGTACTGGCTGAGTATACGCGTCAGCAGTTGATAGGCCGCAAAACAGGTCGCCGAGCAGAGCGGCAGCAGGATCGCCGGTGTGAACAGGTCGCCACCCGGGTGAACGATGATCAGCACCCCACCGAAGCCGACCAGCACAGCCGCCCACTGACTACGACTAACACGCTCATTGAGCAATGGCACCGAGAGTGCCGTGACCATCAGCGGCGCGAGAAAGTTGACCGCCGTGGCCTCGGCCAGCGGGATGTACAGCAGGCCCGTGGTGAAGAACAGGCTGCAACCCAGTAAACAGATTGCCCGTAGCGCCTGCAGACCAGGCCGCTTGCTGCGCAACACGCGCAACCCGGACTGCGGCAGGAAGATGCCGGCCATCAGCAGCGTGTGCACGACATAACGCGCCCACACCACCATGATCACCGGGTAGATACCGGACAGGTATTTCGACAGCGCATCATGGCTGGCGAACAGAAAGGTCGCCAGTACTACCAGGGCGATGCCCTTGAGCGGATGGTTGACGCCTGACAGTGAACTCGGGGTACTCATGCGAACTCTCGTGATTCAGCAGACACCATCATACTCGATAGCTGACTAACTATCTGATCAGCCTAACCCCGCTCAACAGCCTTTAGCGGACGCGGTCGACTCCAGTATGGGCTATGGATGGGTGTGTAACCGTGCCAGTAACGCCCGCGCCTTGTCGATAGCCGACTGTGCCCGCTGCTCGGCACTGATGCCCTGCTCCAGCAAATGCCGCGTCGGGATTTCCAGACTCAATGGAACGGAGGCTGGTAGACAGCGCAACAGCCCCGCCAAGTCACAATCACCATCGCCGGGAAAACGCCGCTCGTTACGCGCCTGACGCAGAATTTCCGCCATATCATCGGGCCGCGGCCCGGCCACGTCGCACAATTGGGCATAGCGCAGGCGTGATGGTTCCACTTGTTGCAGATCCTCCAGACGCGAGGCCGAGCGATCGAAATGAAAGGCGTCGACCAGCACGCAGCCATTGTCACGCCCCGCGCGCTGCATGATGCGCACGGCCTGCTGCAGATTGGCGACATCTGTCCAGGGCATGAACTCCAGGTGAGGATACAGGCCGTACGGTGCTGCCCGGTCGCACAATTCGGCGAAGTTGTCAGTCAGGCGCGCTTCGTCAGGATCGTTGCCAGCCACCAGTACTTCGCTCGCGCCAAATTCGGCGCCGGCTTCGAGCACTGCCTCGAAGTCGCTGCAGCGGGTTTGCGGTTTCAGCCGCAGAATCTCGATATCCAGCACGCGGACACCGGTATCGCGCAGACACTGGAGGGTCTGCTTACGCAGCCCGAGATCGGCGACCAGAGGAAAGTGATGCTCCTCTTCCGTTGCCGGAATCAGCCTCAGGCCAACATGGCTGTAACCGGTGCGGGCAGCCACCTCGACCATCTCCGGTGGAGATAGCTCGAGGACGGTGAGGCTGGCCAGGGAAATGATGCGTTCGTTGTTGTTCATGACATGCTCTCGGCGGCGAAAGCCGCAATTGATCTGGACGTTGCTCAGATGATCTCGGGCGCGCAGGCACTGGCATCGGCGGCTGCCCGGCAGATGGCTTCATACAGCGCCAACGTGCGTCCGGCATCGGCAGCGCTCACCAATGGCGGCACTTCGCCGCGGGCAACGGCGATGAAATGCGTCAGTTGTTGGCGCAGCGCTTCATCGGCATCAAAAGGCTCGTGCCGTACATGCAGCGGCTCGTGCCAGCCGGCGCCATGGTCCGCATACGACCAGTGCTTGAGCTGCGGGATACTCAGGGCTCCGCGGGTACCTGCCAGCAGATAGCACGGCTGATCCGGCTGCCGTGGATAAACTGGATTTTCTCCAGCAGTGAGCTCCCAGCTCCAGGGCGCCGCCACCGCATCGGAGCCGGTCAAGCTACCCAGCGCGCCATTGGCGAAACGCAGGATCACCGCGGCGCTGTCTTCATTGGCGAAGCCACGCACCGCGCTGCTGGTGATGGCCTGCACCTGCTCCACTTCACCGCAGAGATGGCGCAGCAGATCGAGATCGTGAATCAGGTTGGTCAGCAGCATTCCCGCGCCGGGCTCGCGGCGCCAGGCGACATCGTAGTAACTGTCCGGCTTTTGCAACTGCCACAGCGCAGTCACCGTGGTCAGGCGCCCCAGGGCACCGTCCTGCAGTAACTGACGGGCCTTGACGATCAGCGGATTGTGGCGTCGATGATGGCCAACCAGCACCGGCACGCTGCTGCGTTCGACTGCCGCCACCAGCTCACGCACTTCGGCCAGGCTCACGCCGACCGGTTTCTCCAGCAATACGGGCAGGCCAGCTTCAATGCAGCGCAAGGCGGTCGGCACATGCGCGGCGTTGGGGTTGGCGACGATCACCGCCTGGGCCAGGCGACTGTCGAGCAGGGTTTGCAGGTCGCTGAAACAGGGTACGTCGAACTCATCCGCCACCTGCACCGCCTGCGGCCCTGGATCGGCGATGGCGCAGAGTTCTGCCTCGGGCAATTGGCGCAGATGATGAAGATGTTGCCGGCCCATGATTCCGGCGCCGATCAGGGCGATACGCAGTGGCGGCTTCAAAACGCGAGTCCTTTTCTGATTATTGTGGATGAGCCTAGCGCTCTCCAAAATAATTTAGAACTCAGTTCCACAATTAATCAACGATAGCCTTGCTAACAGGGCGTTAATCGAACGTTATCGCCGAAACTCAAACGAACAACTCTGACGCCTGGCTGGCTGCAGAAAGCTCACCGGCAACTTCGATCAACAGCGGCGCCAACTCCTCCATTCGCTCGACCGGCATGCGCGCACTCGGGCCGGCGATGCTGAGCACACCAATGGTGCCGCCATGCTGGGGATGAGTGATCACCACAGCCAACGCACAGGTGCCGACGGACGATGTTTCCACTACAGATGCATAGCCGCGTGCGCGAGCCTGACGCAGGTAACCCAGCAACTGCTCATCATCGTGAGGCGCGTTGGGGCCAAACTCGCTGTCTTCGGCAATCTGCTGCCGCGCCACCAGTGCCAACGCTTCGGCGTCCGTCAGGCTGGCCAGCCAGGCATGGCCGGAAGCGGTATAGCGCAACGGCGCATCACGGCCCATGTCCGGGTCGTAGCGCAGGCCAGAGCGAGCGCCCTGGGATTTGGCGATCCAGGTCTGCCGCTCGCCCTCGATCACGCCCAGGCGCACCAGCTCGCCACTTTCCCGCGCAAGCCGGTCGAGGATCGGCTGCACGATATCCGCGCCGCTGCTGACCAGATAGCGAAACCCCAGGGCGACCAGCTTGGTCGACAACCGATAGCGGCTGGTCTGCGCATCCTGGCGCACGTACCCCAGGCGAATCAATTCGGCCAGCATGCGGTGAGTGGCGCTCTTGGGAATCTGCAGTTGCTCAGCCAACACCTGCATCGGCACGTCGCCAGCGCCCGCCAGACTTTCCAGCAGGTTCAATGCCCTTTCTATCTGGCTACCGGCCATGAAGCAGTCCCTCGATAAATTTGCGCGATTCTAAAAGACATTCCTGCGCATACGGAACCGTCCTGATTTCCAGACCAGAGCGGCGAGGGTCTGTTCCCGTTCCACACGGCCGCGATGAAACGGGTACAGACCCTAGGCACCATCGACAGGTTCAGGGGGTGACTGCACCACGCAAGACGCGCCATAATCGCGAAGCCATCTTTGTACTAACTGGTTCGTTCTTGTTCGGTTACCGAACGAGAACACCTTTGGCCAATTGAAATAAACAGGATCACCGCACAGTATTCGATCCACGTCAGTGAGGTTTCCGCGCTCAAGCCGGCAACCCCAGAAAAAACGCAAATGCTGAACCTATAAATATAAAAAGGTCGCCCTCCATGTCACAGCTCAACACTGTGTTTGCCCGTGCACAGCAGATAACCCTCCGGGCCATCCGCACGCTGGCCAACTCGCATTGCGAAGATTGGTCATCGCTCTCTCCCGCCGCTATCAGCCTGCTCATGCCTGTTACACCCTGGCAGGCAGCGCCTGAACGGCAGCCAAGCCATGCCGACACCCGTACCTGATCAAGGTACGTCCCCCAAACGTGGGCAGCATGAACTGCTTCTGGAGTGACCTATGACTACATCGAAAAAAGTACCGGTGGGTGAGCGCACCTTCTGTGTACTGCTGGTGATTTTCAGTATCGCCGTGCTCTATCAGGCCTACCTGATTTCCGGGTTCTCCTCGATCAGCTCGCCGGGCGCCTTCCCACTCGGCGCCAGCACAGTCCTGCTGATCGCTGCATTGCGCATACTCGTCGAGCTGCGCGGCAAACCCACCCACGGCGAAGGCTGGCTGGCTTCAGTGAAACGCTTCAATCACGAACACTTCCCACGCCACATCGTCGTCTTCACCCTGTTTGCGGTGGCCTATCTGGCTGCGATCCAGTGGGCGAGCTTCTACATCAGCACCTTCGTATTCCTGATGCTCTCCATCGTCTACCTGCGGCGCGGCAAGGTGCTCTCGGCACTGTTCGCCACCAGCATCTCGGTGTTGGCCATCTACCTTCTGTTCACCCTGGCGTTCAGCGTCTACCTGCCCTGAGACGAGACTCCCATGAGCGATACCTTTTCTTACCTGCTGTTGGCCTGGATGGATCCGAACCTGTTGATGCTGACGGCGCTCGGTACCTTCGCCGGTATCTACATCGGCGCGATTCCCGGGCTGTCGGTAACCATGGCGGTTTCGATCCTGGTGTCCTTCACCTTTTCCTGGGAGGTCAATCAGGCACTGGCGCTGATCGTCGGTATCTTCATCGGCGGGGTTTATGGCGGAGCACGCAGCGCCATTCTGCTGAACATTCCCGGCGGCCCATCGTCGGTGGCCACGTCGTTCGATGGTTACCCGCTGGCCAAACTCGGTGAGGCCGGACGCGCCATCGGTCTGAGCACGGTGATGTCGGTGATCGGCGGCCTCGTCGGCACTGTGGTACTGGCCTGCGCGGCACCCATCCTTGGCGACCTGGCGCTGAAATTCGCCCCGCGCGACTACTTCCTGATCGCCGCCATCGGCCTGATGCTGGTTGGCAGTCTGGCCGACGGCAGCCTGGCCAAAGGCATTTTCGCGGTTGCCCTGGGCGCAATCATCGGCATGGTTGGCATGGATCCCGTCACCGCCGAAGGGCGCTTCACCATGGGTCAGATGGAGCTGATGGGCGGTATCCACTATGTAGTAGTGATGATCGGTCTGTTCGGCGTGGCCGAGGCCTTGTTCCAGTTGCACAACCTCAATACGGCGGTAGTGAAACAGAAGGTCGACAAGATCATTCCGTCCCTGGCGATGGTGATCAAGTTCCTGCCGCTATCGCTGCGTACCTCGATCATCGGTGTACTGGTCGGCGTACTGCCGGGCGTCGGTGGCGAAATCGCCGCCCTGCTGGCCTATGACCACGCCAAGCGCACGGTGAAAAACCCGACCCGTCCCTTCGGCGAAGGCGCCTATGAGGGCCTGGTAGCACCGGAAACAGCCAACAGTGCCGCGGTAGGCAGTGCCTACGTGCCGATGCTGACGCTGGGCATGCCGGGCGATGCGGTCACCGCGGTGATCATCGGCGCACTGGTCATTCACGGTCTCAACCCCGGCCCGATGCTGATGGTGGAAAACCCGCACATCTTCTGGTTCACCGTCGGCAACCTGGCGCTGGCCAACATCTTCCTGCTGATCTTCGGCCTGATGGGCATCAAGCTGTTCGCCAAAGTCGTGGAACTGCCCAAGGCCGTGCTGATTCCGCTGATTCTGGTGCTCTGCACCGTTGGTTCCTACTCGCTGAACAGCAGCATGACCGAGGTGTACTGGATGCTCGGCTTCGGCCTGCTCGGCTATTTCCTCAAGGCCTTCGGTTTCCAGATGGGGCCGATCATCCTCGGCGTCATCCTCGGCCCGCTGATGGACAGCTCTTACCGCCAGGCCATGGCTTCGGTCGGCGACAACCCCGTCGAACTGCTCGGCGAAATGGTCAGCAGCCCGCTGTCACTGATTCTCACCAGCGCCCTGGTGCTGGTACTACTGAGTAATACACCGCTGTTCGGCTGGCTCAAGCGCAAGCGCAAGGCCGCCTCCGCTCAACCTTGATACACCGCGTCACGCATGCTCCGGAAACGGATATATAAAAACAACCAATGGAGAGTCTCCAACATGCTCAAGCAATTATTTACCGGCGTCGCATTTTCCCTCAGTGCCCTGACGCTCGCCCTGCCCGCCCACGCCGAGTACCCGGAGCGCAGCATTCAGGCGGTCATTCCCTGGGGCGCTGGCGGCGCCACCGATAACGTGATGCGCAGCCTGGCCCCCTATGTAGAGAAAGAGCTGGGCACCAAGCTGATCCTCAACAACCGTCCTGGCGGCACCGCGGTGATCGGCAGCAGCTACGTGCTGCAGCAGAAACCCACCGGCTACACCCTGCTGCTGGGCGCCGAGAACCCGCAGCTGTACCCGGTACTGGGCCTGGCCAAGTTCGACTACAGCGACTTCTATCCGGTCAACATCATCGGCCAGAACGTCGTGGTGATCGCCGCCAACGCCGATAGCCCCTTCAACTCCATGGCCGACCTGCTGGCCGCTGCGAAGGAAAAGCCGGACACCCTGCGCATGGGTTCCACCGGCGCCGGCGGCCTGCCGAGCACCGTCCACGCCATGGTCAACGCCGTGGGCGAGCTGAAGGTGCGCGAAGTGACCTTCGGTGGCGACGGCCCCGGCATCACCGCGCTGATGGGCAAGCACATCGATTTCATGCCGCTGAGCCTGGCTGCAGCGCAAGAGCTGGTGCGCTCCGGCAAACTCAAGGCCCTGGCCGTTCTGGCCGCCGAAGAGGTGCCGGAACTGCCTGGTGTCGAGCCTATCACCAAGGCCCTGCCGGAAATCGCCGAGTACCTGCCATGGGGCCCGTTCTGGGGCGCATTCGTGCACAAGGACACCCCGGATGACATCAAGCAGAAGCTGGTCGATGCCTATGGCAAAGCCGTGGCCAATGAAGAGTTTCAGGGCTTTCTGAAAAACTACGGCGCACAGAGCCTGAACCTCAACGGCGCCCAAGCCGAGGAGTTCCTCAAGCGCTGGCAGTCGGTTACCGCCTGGTCGATGTACAAGGCCAAGGCCATCGAAATCTCGCCGGATAGCGTCGGTATCGAGCAACCCTAAGGTAGAACGACCGGCGGGCCGATACGCCCGCCGGTTCATGACCACATGCGTTACCAGCAAACATCTGTGCGTTTATCGAACATTAAGCCTTTGATCGAATTGAATCGCGCTACACCGAGCCGCACCATTGCCGAGCGTCGAATCGAAGCATGCGGTCATCCAACAGGGAACCGCCGCTAACAATCAAAATAAGAAAGGAACACTGCGATGATGTCGAAGCTTCTCAAGGCTTTCCTGGCAGTCGGTGTTGCTTGCGCGTTCAATGCGCAGGCCCAGACCGAAGAATCAGTCGTCACTCTCAAGATTCATCACTTTCTCCCCGCACACTCGGTGACCCAGGCTGATTTTCTGAAGCCCTGGGCAGAACGGGTGACCGCTGAATCCAACGGCCGCATCCAGTTCCAGTTCTACCCTTCCATGCAACTGGGCGGCACGCCCCCACAACTGATAGACCAGGCTCGAGACGGCGTCGCTGATATCGTCTGGACGCTGCCCGGCTATACCAGCGGCCGCTTCCCGCTGGCCTCGGCCTTCGAGTTGCCGTTCATGAGCCGCTCTTCCGAAGCCAGCAGCCAGGCCATGTGGGATTTCCTCCAGGCTCACGGGCAGAAGGAGTTCGCAGGTGTGCACCTGCTGGCTACCCACCTGACCGATGGCGCGCTGCTGCATACGGCGAAGAAACCGATCCGCACCCTCGCCGATTTCCGCGGCTTGAAGCTGCGCTCGGCCAACCGCGTATCCACCAAGCTGATCTCCATGCTCGGTGCCACTCCGGTGGCCATGCCGGTACCGCAAGTGCCGGAGTCGCTGTCCAAGGGCGTGGTCGATGGCGCGGTACTGCCCTGGGACGTGGTGCCGGCGCTGAAGCTGCACGAGCTGGTCAAGTACCACACCGAGATGGCGCCCGGCCAGCCGGCGCTGATGCACACCGCCCTCGTCCTGGCGATGAACCCGGCCAAGTATGCCAGCCTGCCCGATGACCTGCGCCAGATCATCGACAACAACAGCGGCCGTGAACTGTCGCGCCAGGCCGGCCATATCTGGGACACCAATGTGGTCGAGACCGGCCACAAGCTGGCCGAATCGCGCGGCAATGAAATCTATGTATTGCCAGCCGAGGAGCAGGCCAAATGGGTCGAGATCGGCAGCAAGCTGGACAAGGACTGGATCAAGGAAGTCGAGGGTAAAGGCAACGAAAACGGCGCGGCGCTGCTGCAAGAAGTTCGTCAACTGGTCGAGACCTACAACGGCCAACTGACACGTTAAGCGCGAAACCCTCGTTGCTACGGCCGGCCGCAAAGGCCGGCTCTCACGGAGTTCCAGCATGATCGAGATCCCTGTTCCGCCAGGGCAAGCCCACCGTACCCGGCCGTTCGGTCGCCTGCTCGACGCACTGGCGTGCTGGCTGGCACTGGCCGGCGGCCTGGTACTGGTTTCCATCACCCTGCTGTCGGCCTACAGCATCACCATGCGCAGCCTGTTCGACGCCCCTCTACTGGGCGATGTGGAACTGGTGCAGATGGGCTGCGGCATTGCCGTGGTCAGTTTCCTGCCGCTGTGCCAGTTGCGTCGTGGCAATGTCATAGTCGACGCCTTCACCTTGAAAGCCTCGCTAGCCGTACGCCGCTACCTCGATACGTTGGGCTGTCTGCTGATGGCAGCCTGCGCCGCCCTGCTGGCCTGGCGCTCGCTGATCGGCACGTTCGACACATACAGCAACGGTGAAGAGTCGATCATCATGGGACTGCCCATGTGGTGGTCGATGACCCCATTCGCACCCGCATTCATCCTACTCGCCATCGTTTCGCTGTATACCGCCTGGCTGGATTTCCACGGCGCTGGAGATCAGTCATGAGCAGTGTCGCACTGGGTGGGATTTTTCTGTTTTTTCTGCTGATCCTGCTGGCCATTCGCATTCCGATCGCCATCGCCATGATGCTCACGGGCATCGCCGGCTATGTATCGATCGGCGGCTGGGATCCATTACTCAATTACCTGAAGACAGTCGCTTATGCGCGCTACACCGTCTACGACCTGTCGGTGATTCCGCTGTTTCTGTTGATGGGCCAGTTCGCCTCCCGTGGTGGCCTGGCCACGGGCCTGTTCCGCGCGGCGGCCACCATGGTCGGACACTGGCGGGGCGGTCTGGCGATTTCCGCCATCGGCTCCTGTGCGGCGTTCGGCGCAGTATGCGGCTCGTCCATCGCCACTGCCGCCACCATGGGCCAGGTGGCCCTGCCGGAGCTGCGGCGCTACAAGTACTCCAACTCGCTGGCCGTTGGCTGCCTGGCTGCCGGCGGCACCCTGGGCATCCTGATTCCGCCCTCGGTGGTGCTGGTGATCTACGCCATCCTCGCCCAGCAGAACATCTCCACACTGTTCATGGCAGCCTTCGTGCCCGGCATCCTCGCCGTCATCGGCTACATGATCACCATTGCCATCTACGTGCGATTGTTCCCCGAGTCGGGGCCGGCGCAAGAACGGGTCGGCTGGAAGCAGCGGCTGGTAGCGCAGAAGGGCGTGCGGCCAGTGCTGATGATCTTCCTGGTGGTGCTCGGTGGCATCTACGGTGGCTGGTTCACCCCCACCGAGGCAGCTGCCATCGGCACTGTGGGCACCGGTTTTTTCGCCTTCACCCTCGGAAAAATGCGACTCGCCGAATTCAAGGAAGTACTGCTGGGTACAGCGATCACCACGGCGATGATCTTCATGATCTTGCTCGGTGCCGACATCATGAACGCTTTTCTGGCCATCTCGCAGCTACCGAACGCTATTGCTTCCGCCATCAGCGAGGCTGGGCTGCCGCCGTTCCTGGTGCTGGCCGGCATTCTCATCCTGTACCTGATCCTCGGCTGCGTGATGGACACCATGTCGATGATCCTGCTGACCATCCCGATCTTCTTCCCGATCATCATGGGTCTGGATTTCTATGGCCTCGACGATACGGAAAAGGCCATATGGTTCGGCATTCTGGCGCTGATGGTGGTGGAGATCGGCATGATCACCCCCCCGGTCGGCATGAACGTCTACGTGATCGCCAGCATGGCCCGCGACATCCCCATGCGCGACGCCTTCATGGGCATCGTGCCGTTCCTGATCTCGGACATCGTGCGCGTGGTGATTCTGGTGCTATTCCCATCGATAACCCTGTGCCTGGTGCGCTGGCTGACCTGACGAGGACTAGCGATACAACCAGGCGGATGCCGCCAAACCCCGAATAACTGCCACCACTCTCCCCGACGCAAAAGCCTATCCGCCACTGCCCAGGGGAGCTTTCAACCTTGAGAAAGGAAACAACAACAATGAGAAAGTCCCTGTACCTCGCGCCCAGCGCAATCGCCGTTGCCGTCATGGCCTCCAGCCTGTCCGTCGGCGCCCAGGCCGAAGGCTTCGTCGAAGACGCCAAGGTCTCGCTGAACCTGCGCAACTACTACTTCAACCGCAACTACCTCAACGGCACCGACCCGCTAGTCAACGGTGAACGTCAGGGCCAGGCCGAAGGCTGGACACAGAGCATCATCCTCGACGCCCGCTCCGGCTTCACCGCGGGCACCGTCGGCTTCGGCCTCGACGTGCTGGGCATGTACAGCGTGAAGCTGGACGGCAACCGCGGCGCCGCCAACACCCAGCTGCTGCCGATCCACGGCGATGGCCAGGCTGCCGACGACTTCGGCCGCACTGCCGTCGCCGCCAAGGCCAAGCTGTCGAAGACCGAGCTGAAGGTCGGTGAGTGGTTCGCCGTGCTGCCGATCCTCCGCGCCGACGATGGCCGCTCGCTGCCGCAGACCTTCCAGGGCGCGCAACTGACCTCCAACGAGATCGACGGCCTGACCCTGTACGGCGGCCAGTTCTGGAAGAACAGCCAGCGCCACGATGCCAGCCGCGAAGACATGTCGTTCAATGGTATCGAGGGTGACGATTTCAACTTCGCTGGCGGTGAGTACCGCTTCAACGGCAACAACACCATGGTCGGTGTGTGGCATGCCCGTCTGGAAGACGTCTACAAACAGAGCTACGTGCAACTGACCCACAGCCAACCGGTCGGTAATTGGGTACTGGGCGCCAATCTCGGCTACCTCAACGGCAAGGAAGAAGGCGCGGCCAAGGCCGGCAACCTGGACAACAAGGTCTACCAGGGTGCTTTCACCGCCAAGAAGGACAACAACACCTTCATGGTGGCCTACCAGAAGCTGAGCGGCGACACCAAGTTCCTGCGCATCGACGGTGCCAGCGGTGGCACCCTGGTCAACGACGGTTTCACCAACAGCTATGACGCGATCAACGAGCGTTCCTGGCAGGTTCGTCATGATTACAACTTCGCCGGCCTCGGCATCCCGGGCCTGACCCTGATGAACCGCTACGTCAGTGGCGACAAAATCCATGCCGGTGGCCGTACTGACGCCGAGGAGTGGGGCCGCGAATCCGAACTGGCCTACACCATCCAGGAAGGCACGCTGAAGAGCCTCAGCATCCGCTGGCGCAACTCCGACGTGCGTCGCGACGTGGGCCAGGATCTGCACGAGAACCGCCTGATCTTCAACTACCCGCTGTCGATCCTGTAAACGTACATCGCATCGCTTTACTCCAGTGTCATGGCATATTTGGCCCGTCCTCATGGCGGGCTTTTTTATGCATACGCAAGGCACCCGGAAAGCTGCTTGCGAAAGCAACAGGCGCACGAAAACACTGCCGCAGCAGTCAAGCCAGGCACGGAGAAGAAATAGAAGGAAGGAAGACGACCAGAACAGGTCTTGAAGTATGGAGGCAACCCTACCAGCCACACCCCGGCACACAATGTTCCCGCTGTGGCTGCTTCCTTCCGGATCTGACCAGGTTCACGGGTAATCGTTGCGGGGGGACCGGCAGGGCCACCATAACGCAGCTCACCTTGCAGTGAGCCGGCGCCATTGTACCGGCTTGCGCTGAACTTACAACTGCTTCAAGCACTTAGCGTTTTCTCAGGCCTATACGCGGAAACGTCCAACCAGTTGCGCGAGGCCACTGGACAGCTCGGACAGGCGCTGGCTAGCCACGGTACTTTGTTGTGAGGTATGCGCCGCCTCGTTGGACAATTCGCGGATATCGCTGATGTTACGGGCGATTTCCTCGGTGACGCTGCTCTGTTCCTCACAGGCAGTGGCGATCTGCGCGGCCATGTCGTTGATGCGCAGCAGCGACTCGCTGGTGTCACTCAGGGCCTGATCGACCCCCGCCGCCTGTTCCACACTGTCACGCGCACGCTGGCTACCGGAATGAGTGGCCTTGACGGCATTCTGCACACCGCCCTGCAAGCGCAGGATCATTTCCTGGATGTCCTTGGTCGACTCCTGGGTACGTGCAGCCAATGCCCTCACCTCATCGGCGACCACCGCAAAACCACGGCCCTGCTCACCGGCACGCGCCGCCTCGATGGCTGCGTTCAGTGCCAGCAGGTTGGTCTGCTCGGCGATGCCACGAATTACCGATAGCACTTCGCCGATCTTGCCCGCTTCCTGCTCGAGCGCCTGGATGGTGCCCGAGGCAGTTTCCACTTCCTGCGCCAGCTGCCGGATCGAATGAATGGTCGCGCCCACCACCTGAGCGCCCTCACGAGACTGCGCCTCGGCGCTGCGCACCGCGTCCGCGGCCCCCTGCGCGCTGCGCGCCACCTCATGCACCGCCGCACTCATCTCGGTGGCCGCGGTACTGACCTGATCGACCGCGGCATGCTCACTGTTGATCAGACGGTCATTGGCGGCAGCCATGCTGGCCAGGCTCTGCGCTGAATCGGCAACCTCCCCCGTGACCCGGCCGACCTCCTTGATCAGGGGCTGCAATTTGTCGAGGAAACGGTTGAAAGCCTGGCTCAGGCGACCCAACTCGTCGCGTGACGTCACGTCGAGGCGCACCCGCAGGTCACCGTCGCCGTCGGCGATCTGCTCGATACGATTGAGCAGCTTGTGCAGCGGTCGGGTGATGAGCCCGGGGAAGCTGATCACCAGCAACAGGCAGACCAGTAGACCGCAGGCAACCAGGGTGCCCTGTTGCCAGGCCAGCCGCTCGCCATGCGCGATGGCGGCGACACCCAGATGATTGGACGCCTGGTCTTCCAGCTCTCCCAGCTTGTCGATCACCCCGCGCATCGCATCGAATTGCACCTCGCTATCGCCAAAGCTGAGCTGAGATGCGGCCACCGGATCCGTAGCGGCCAGTTGGAGAACCCGGTCAGCGGTTGCCTTCCAGGTGGCGAAACTGCGCTCGAACTCGGCGACCAGGCGCAACGCCTCATCACCCGGCTGCATCTGTGCATAGGCCTTTACCCGGTCGGAAGCCTGCTTGACGTTCTCCGCCTGCATCGCCCTGAGCTCACCGACATGGGCCTGGGCCTCCTCATCCAACAGACTGCGTTCGGCCACCAGCGCCTGATAGAGATCGCGATCGGCATTGAGCAGCAGGCTTATCGCAGGCAGGTAGCGGTTGGTCAGGCGTGTGGTCGAGTCGGCCACCTGAGCGATCCCCCACATGCCCAGCGCGCTCATCAGCACCAGCAGCAGAGCCAGAAAGACGATGGGAAGAGCAATCTTCGAACGGAATCCAAGATCAGCGAACAGACGCAACATAGGAAGCTCCCCAGCACAGCAGCAATTGATTCTTGTTAGGTTCAGCAGGCCCGCAACAACAGAGGCACCACAAACGGATCAATAGCCCATCGTTTCCAGCAGCATAGCTGCGATTGGCCGACCTCGGCGGCAAAACGCCACCCTGCGCCTGGAATCCTCGCCCGTTGCACGAAAACCATGTTAGCCAACCCGAGAATAGCGCTGAAAAGACGCCGCAGCATTGCAAGAAACTGCGCCAGATAGCCGCAATTGAGCACTGGGCCGGGAATTTACCGCCGCCCAATGGGTCACAATGTGGCCCTGGGTTGCCGGCAGCCGTTGGCACGACCACCCAGCCAAGCGCAATCCTGCGCGGGCACCACCAATGCCACACCTTCATATCCTTCAAGGAGCTACAGCATGGCCATAACCAAAGACCAACTGATCGGTGACATCGCAGAAGCCATCGACACGCCGAAGACCACCGTGCGTTCGGCCCTTGATCAACTCAGCGAAATCGTTACCGAGGCGCTGGAAAATGGCGGCGAGATCACGCTTCCTGGTATTGGCAAACTGAAAGTCAGCGAGCGTCCTGCCCGCACCGGCCGTAACCCGCAGACTGGTAAAGCCATCGAAATCGCGGCCAAGAAGGTGGTGAAATTCGTACCGGCCAAGGCCCTGACCGACGCGGTCAACTGATCTGTCGGCGGGGCGCCACATGGCGCCCCGCTTCCTCCTCGCAACACGCCCCCTCTCGATCAGACTGAACCCCCGTCGACCTGTCGCCTCAAACGACGACATCCGTCTACCACAGGTTCGCCATGCCCGCAGACCGCGAACTCACCTTTCGTGCACTGTTTTCAGGTGTGCTGCTCGGCGCCTTGCTGACGCCTTCGAACATCTATTCCGGCCTGAAGATCGGCTGGTCGTTCAACATGTCGATCATTGCCCTGCTGGTCAGTTACGGCATCTGGCAAAGTCTGCTGCGCTGGCGCCTGGGCACGGCCTGGAGCATGCGCGAAAGCAATATCAACCAAACCACCGCCTCGGCTGCCGCCTCGATCATCTCTGGCGGTCTGGTAGCACCGATTCCGGCCTATACCCTGCTGACCGGACAGCAGTTGCCGACCCTGCCACTGGTAGCCTGGGTGTTCTCGGTGAGTTTTCTGGGTATCTGGGTGGCCTGGTACCTGCGCCGCAGCATGGTCGAGGACACGCGTCTGCGCTTCCCCGAAGCGGTCGCCACCCTGGAGACCATGCAGCAGGTCTACAACCATGGCCGTGACGCACTGCTGCGGCTCTACGTTCTGGGTGCTGCCGCCTTGCTCGGCGGCTTGATCAAGTGGGCTGACACCTTTGTGCTGGCGCTACCGCGCTGGTCGCCCTCGGCGAGCCTGGAGCGGCTGACGTTCAACCTGGATCCCTCACCGCTGCTGATCGGTTTTGGCGGCATCATCGGCATCCGCGTCGGGCTCTCTCTGCTGCTCGGCGCCTTGATCGCCTGGGGTGGTCTGGCACCCTGGCTGCTGAGTAGCGGCCTGGTACCGCTGGCTGAAGGTGCCAGCGGCCCGCAGTTCGGCGTGCTGGTGGAGTGGCTGCTGTGGCCCGGCGTAACCCTGCTGGTGTGTGCGACGCTGACCTCTCTGGCCGTTCGCTACCAGGCCAGCCGACGCCTGGCGAAAACCGCTGTCGGCAGTGCGTGGCAGACACCGGCAAAACTGCCACTGGCCATGCTCGCACTAGCCTCGCTGCTGGTGGTTATCCTGCAGGTACTGTTGTTCGATATCGATCCGCTGATGGCGCTGCTCAGCGTGCCGTTAGCCGTGGTACTCGCCTGCATGGCGGCGCGGGTGGTCGGCGCCACCGGCATCCCGCCGATTGGCGCCACGGGCCAGTTGTCGTAGCTGACCTTCGGTCTGATCGCACCCGGGCAGATCGGCGTCAACCTGATGGCTGCCAATACCGCCGGAGGCGCTGCCGGACAATGCACGGATCTGCTCAATGACTTCCGGGTTGGCCACGCCATCGGTGCCAAGCCTTACAACCAACTGATCGCGCAATGCCTGGGCATCTTCATCGGCAGCATCGTGGGTGTGCTGGTCTATCAGGTTCTGATTCCCGACCCTCAGGCCATGCTGATCACCGAGCAATGGCCCGCTCCGGCCGTCGCCACCTGGAAGGCCGTCGCCGAAGTACTCGGCTATGGTCTTGACTCGATCGACAGCAGTATTCGCTGGGCCATGTTGATCGGCGGCTTGTGCGGCCTGGTGTTTGGCGTGCTGGAAGCCCGCCTGCCCGTGCAGTCGACCTTCGCGCGCCTGCTGCCCAGCTCGGCGGCATTCGGCCTGGCCTTTATCATTCCTGCCTCGATCTCGCTGATGATGGCCCTGGGCGCCCTGCTCGCCTGGGTGATTCAGTCACGCTGGAGGAGCCTGGGCGAACGCTTCACCATCGCCGCAGCGGCAGGGCTGGTAGCAGGAGAAAGCATCGTCGGTGTCGGCGCTTCGTTCTGGATGATGTTTGCGGGTGGCTGAAAGTCCGTAGAAGCCCGCTTGCGGGCGATCAATTCGCACCATTGGCCATCGCCCGCAAGCGGGCGCCTACAAAAGCGATTCACCGCTATTTCATTCTTACTCGGTGCTGATGCCGTAATCAGCCAACCGGTCGATGAACGTCTGCTCATCCAGCACGGGAATATTCAACTCGGTGGCCTTGGCCAGTTTCGAGCCGGCGCCGGGGCCTGCGACCACGCAGGTGGTTTTCGCCGACACCGAACCTGCAACCTTGGCGCCCAGGGTTTCCAGCTTGCCCTTGGCGATATCGCGGCTCATCACTTCCAGGCTGCCGGTGAGTACCCAGGTCTGGCCGGTCAGCGGCAGGCCTTCGGCCACTTTCTTCTCGCTCTCCCAGTGCATGCCGAAGTCACGCAACTGAGCCTCGATGGCCCGCGCACGGTCAGCGTTTTCCGCCTTGGCGAAAAACTCGCGCACCGATTGTTTGGCCTTCTCGTTCAGCCCCTTCATCGCACTGAGATCGAGCCAGTCAGCGGCGATCACACCCTCGAGACTCTTGAAGCGCTCGGCCAGGTTCTTTGCGCCGGTTACGGCAACGAAGGGAATGTTCAGCTTGTCGAGCAACCCACCCAGCGTCGTGCTGGCAGCGAACTCGGCGGACAACTCGCCTTGATCCTGCAGTTCCAGTCCACGCTCCAGCAGGTGCTGTATCACGGTCTGGTTGTGCTCGTCCTCGAAGAAGCTGTGAATCTCGTGGGCGACTTCCAGGCCGACATCCGGCAGGTAGGTCAGCACTTCGGGCAACGCCTGGGTGACGCGCTCCAGAGAGCCCAGGGAGCGGGCCAGCACCTTGGCCGTTTCTTCACCGACATCAGGAATACCGAGCGCGTAGATGAAACGCGCAAGGGGCGGACGCTTGCTGTCGGTGATGGCCTTTAACAACTTGCGACTGGATACCTCAGCGAAACCTTCGAGCCCGACAATATTATCGAACTCAAGGATATAGAGATCGGCTGGCGATCTGACCAGACCTTCATCGACCAGTTGCTCGACACTCTTCTCACCCAGCCCTTCGATGTCCATGGCTCGACGCGAGACGAAATGGATGATCGCCTGCTTGAGCTGAGCCGCGCAGGCCAGACGGCCGACACAGCGATATACCGCGCCCTCGCTGACGGTTTCGCGGCCCTTGCTGCGCTTGATCAATTGGGTGCGCTCGACGGCGGAACCGCACACCGGGCACTGCTGCGGCACCTCTACCGGGCGGGCATCGGCCGGACGGCGGTCGGTCACCACCTGCATCACCTGCGGAATCACGTCACCCGCGCGGCGGATGATCACGGTGTCGCCGATCATCACGCCCAGCCGGGCGACTTCGTCCATGTTGTGCAGGGTCGCGTTGGAAACCGTCACGCCCGCCACCTTGACCGGCTTGAGGCGCGCCACGGGCGTTACCGCACCGGTGCGACCGACCTGGAATTCCACATCGAGCAGTTCGGTCAGCTCTTCCATGGCGGGGAACTTGTGGGCGATGGCCCAATGCGGCGTCCGTGCACGGAAGCCCAGCTGCTGCTGGTCTTCGATATTGTTGACCTTGAACACCACGCCGTCGATGTCGTAAGGCAAACCCATGCGCCGTTCGCCGATATCCCGGTAGTACGCCAGACAGTCTTCGATGCCCTTGGCCAGTCTCAACTCGTGACTGATGGGAATGCCCCAGGTTTTCAGGCGTTCGAGCATGCCGATCTGAGTAGTCGCCGGCTCGGCGCTGTGCTGGCCGAGGCCATAGCAACAGAAATCCAGCGGGCGGCTGGCGGTGATCTTCGAGTCCAGCTGGCGCAGGCTGCCTGCTGCGGCGTTGCGTGGGTTGGCGAAGGTCTTGCCGCCACTCTCGGCCTGGCTGGCATTGAGTCGCTCGAAGCCGGCGCGGGACATGAACACTTCACCGCGCACTTCCAGCACATCCGGCCAGCCGCTGCCCTGTAACTTGAGCGGCACATTGCGGATGGTGCGCACGTTGACGCTGATGTCCTCACCGGTGGTGCCATCACCACGGGTGGCCCCCCGCACCAGCTTGCCATCGCGGTACAACAGGCTTACCGCCAGACCGTCGAGCTTGGGCTCGCAACTGTATTCGACCTCGGCGCCACCGCCAAACAGATCACCGCCCCGCACGCCCAGACCGTTCTGCACACTGCGGTCGAAGGCACGCAGATCCTCTTCCTCGAAGGCATTGCCGAGGCTGAGCATGGGCACTTCGTGCCGCACCTCACCGAAGGCGCTGAGCGCCTCGCCGCCCACCCGCTGGGTCGGTGAATCCGGCGTCACCAGTTCCGGGTGTTCGGTTTCGAGTGCCTGCAGCTCGCGGAACATACGGTCGTATTCGGCGTCCGGCACGCTAGGCTCGTCGAGCACGTAATAACGGTAGTTGTGCACATCCAGTTCGGTGCGCAGTTCGAGGATGCGTTGGGCGGAGTCTTTCATGCAGTAGTTCTCGACAAGGTACGGCGGCAGCGCAGAAATGAAAAACCCCAAGCCAAGCGCGTGGCTTGTAGCTTGGGGCTTGCAGCCAGCAGCTGCCGTTTAGCGTTTTTGCGTCAACAGTCGACGTTCATATTCGACGATGCGCTGGCGGTAATGTTCGATGGTTTGTGCGGTGAGCACGCTGCGCTGGTCGTCCTTCAGCTCACCATTGAGTTCGTGAGCCAGTTTGCGCGCCGCGGCGACCATCACATCGAAGGCCTGCTTGGGGTGACGCGGGCCCGGCAGGCCGAGGAAGAAGCTCACGGCACGTGTGCTGAAACCTTCGATATCGTCCAGATCGAACGTACCGGGCTTCAGTGCGTTGGCCATGGAGAACAGCACTTCGCCGTTGCCAGCCATGCTCTCGTGACGATGGAAGATATCCATCTCGCCGAAACGCAGGCCGCTTTCCAGAATGTTCTGCAGCAGTGCCGGGCCCTTGAAGCCTTGCTCATCGCGGGCGATGACGTTGATCACCAACACTTCGTCGACCGGCGCCTGATCCTTGCTCACCGTTTTGGCGGACAGGCTGTCACGGCCGCTGTCGTCGTCTTCGACGGGTGTCAGCAACGTCGGCACCGGCTCGTCGGTCTCCAGATCGAGGTCACCCTGGCGCGGCTCACCGCGGCGGCGGCTGTTGACGTCCCGTGCGCTCAGCGAGGGCAGATCGTCCTCGTCCAGCGATGGCTCATGGTTGCGCTCGATCACCCGTGGCGGGCTGAGCACGTCGGGATCCCCTTCGTCATCCGGCAGATTCGACACGCTGCGATCCAGCCGGAACTTGAGCTTGCCCTTGCCACCGCGCATTCGCCGCCACCCGTCGAAGAGGATGCCGGCGATGACGATGATACCGATGATGATCAGCCACTCGCGTAGACCGAATTCCATGAAATGTCCTGACCCCTAAAGCAAAAATTGATTAAAAAAGGCGTCCTGGCCCGTATCGATGACCTTGAAACGTGGCGCCAACTCCATGTTCTGAATGGCGTTTTCCCACGTGCAACAAAAGTGGGCGTTAAGCTAGCACGACGAAAGACAACTTTACACCGGCAAAACACTGTAAAACCGCCGCTCCCGGCAGTTTTTACGCAACAGAATCTGTGTAACCACGCATCAGCTGTCCACCATCGCCAAGGCTTCCTCGACATCCACCGCCACCAGTCGCGAACAACCGGGCTCGTGCATGGTCACCCCCATCAGTTGATCGGCCATTTCCATGGCGATCTTGTTGTGGGTGATGTAAATGAACTGCACGGTCGCCGACATCTCCTTGACCAACCGCGCGTACCGTCCGACGTTGGCATCATCCAGTGGCGCATCCACCTCGTCGAGCATGCAGAACGGCGCCGGATTGAGCTGGAAGATGGAAAACACCAGCGCCAACGCCGTCAATGCCTTCTCGCCGCCGGACAGCAAATGGATGGTGCTGTTCTTCTTGCCCGGCGGACGCGCCATGATGGTCACCCCGGTATCGAGTAGATCTTCGCCGGTGAGTTCCAAATATGCGCTGCCGCCGCCGAAAACTTTCGGGAAAAGCGCCTGTAGACCGCCGTTGATCTGGTCGAAGGTTTCCTTGAAGCGGTTGCGGGTTTCCCGGTCGATCTTGCGGATGACGTTTTCCAGGGTCTCCAGCGCTTCGACCAGGTCGGCGTCCTGGGCATCCAGGTAGCGCTTGCGCTCGGACTGCTGCTGGTACTCCTCGATGGCCGCCAGGTTGATCGCACCAAGGCGCTGGATCCGTGCCGCCATCTGCTCAAGCGTCTGCTCCCAGGCGTTCTCGCTGGCCCCTTCGGGCAGCGTGGCGAGCACACCGTGCAGGTCGTAGCCATCTTCCTGCAACTGATCCTGCAAGGCCTTGCGGCGCACGTTCAGCGATTGCCACTCCAGACGCTGCTGCTCCAGTTGGCCACGCAGCAATTGCGCTTGCTGCTCGGCCTGAGTACGACGCTTCTCGGCATCGCGCAGTTCGCGGTCGGCATCTTCCAGGGCCAGCCGCGCCAGGCGCAGCTCTTCCTCGACGCCCATACGCCGCTCGAGCAATTCCTCGAGTTTCAGGCGCAACTCTTCCAGCGGTGCAGCGCCCTCTTCCAGGTTCAGATCGAGCTGCTCGCGTTTTTCATGCAGGCGCTCGGACTGCAGTTCGAGACGCTCCAGAGCCTGTCGCGTGGAGTCGTGCTGGGCGCGCAGCGAGCCCAGGCGCACGGCTAGCTGGTGGGCGTGATCCTTGTGCTGTCGCGCGTCCTGCCGTATCCGATCGAGCCGCTCGCGCAAGGCGTCACGGCTGGCCAGCAGGCTTTCGCGCTGCTCGTTGTCGAGGGCCATGCTGTCCAGCGCATCTTGCAGGTGCAGGCGGGACTCGCCGAGTTGCTCGTGCTCCAGTTCGCGCTGTTCGCCAAGTTCCTGCTGCTCGGCCTCGATGCGTTGGCGACGTAGCAACAGTTGCTCCGCCTTGGCTTGACCGGCGGACAGTCGGGCTTTCAGCTCGCCGAGGCGACGCACCTGATCCTGCAACTGACGGCGCTGCTGCTCACGCAATTCTTCTTCATGGCGCTGACGCTCGCGCAGTGCCTGCAGGCGCTCGTCGAGCTGCGCCAGTGCAGCCTCGCGTTCCTCGCGCTCCAGGCCCAGGCTTTCCAGCTCCTGGCCGCGGGCGAGCACGCCACTCTGCGCCTCGCTGGCACGGCGTACGCGCAGAAAGTGCCTACCTACCCAGTAGCCATCGCGGCTGACCAGGCTTTCGCCAGGCGCCAGCCCCGCGCGCTCGGCCAATGCCTGATCGAGGCTCTCGACAGGCCGCACACCGCCCAGCCAGGGCGTCAGGTCGACCGGTGATTCGATCTTGTCCAGCAGGCTGCCGACAATCCGCTCACTATCGTTGCCGGTCGATACCAGACGCAACTCGCCCTGATCCAGAGAGGAGAAATCCAGGCCATTGAAATCATCCTGCAGAACGGCCTGCAGGTCGGCGCCGAGTACGGTTTCCACCGCCAGCTCCCAGCCCGCTTCCACACGCAGGCCTTCAGCCAGGCGTGGGCGTTTGTCCAGGCCGTGTTCACGCAGCCACTCCGCCGTGCCTTTGCCGGGATCCAGCGCAGCCTGCTGCAAAGCTTCCAGCGACGCCAGGCGGCCATTCAGACGCTGCAGTTCACCCTGGGCCTGCTGCTGGGCCTGCCCCGCCTGCTGGAGGTCTTCGCGTAGCTGCTGCAGACGCTCGGCCTGTTCGGCTTCCTGCTCCTGCAGTTGTTCCAGATCCAGTTCACCGACAGCGATCTGCTCGCCCAACTCGATGATCGCGGCGTCTTCCGGGTTCGCGGTCAACTGTTGCAGTTCGTCGGCCAAGCGGCGCTGGCGCTCGCCGAGGCGTTCCAGGCTGAGCTCCAACTGCTGGAGGCGCGACTGCTGCACTTCCGCCTGGCGACGCGGTTCGGCGCTGCGCTGGTTGAAGCTGTCCCACTGTTCCTGCCAGCCGTGCATGCCGGTTTCGGCTTCTTCCAGGGCAGCAGCGGACTCTTCGGCAGCGGCGGCGGTGAGTTCCTGCTCCGGTTCGAGCATGGCCAGCTCTTCGCCCAGGGTCGCCAGCAAGGTGCGGTCATGGCCCAGGTGCGACTCGGTCTCCAGGCGCGCGCGTTCGGCCTCACGCAGGTCGTCCTGCAACTGGCGCAGGCGCTGCTGACCGTGCTGGATACTCTGTTCGACACGGGCGATATCGCCACCCACCGAATAGAAGCGCCCCTGCACCAGGTTGAAACGCTCGGACAGCTCGTGGTGGCCATCGCGCAGGCGCTCGATGCTGGCATCGGCATTGCGCTGCTCGGCCACCAGCGCCTCGAAACCGATTTCCTGGTTGCCGATCACCGCTTCGCGCTGGCCGACCTGCTCGTTCAGCGCCTGCCAGCGCAGAGCGGTCAGTTGTGCCTTGAGCTGACGCTCCTCGGCTTTGTATTCCTGATATTTCTCGGCGGCCTGGGCCTGTCGATGCAGACGCTCGAGCTGGCGCTCCAGTTCATCACGCAGGTCGGCCAGGCGCGCGAGGTTTTCCTGGGTGCGGCGGATGCGGCTTTCGGTTTCGCGGCGGCGCTCCTTGTACTTGGAGATGCCGGCCGCTTCTTCGATGAAATTGCGCAGTTCCTCGGGTTTGGCTTCGATCAGCTTGCTGATCATGCCCTGCTCGATGATCGAGTAGCTGCGTGGCCCCAGGCCGGTACCGAGGAAGATATCGGTGATGTCGCGACGGCGGCACTTCACGCCGTTGAGGAAATAGGTGTTCTGGCTGTCGCGGGTCACCCGGCGGCGAATGGAGATTTCCGCGAAGGCCGCGTACTCGCCGGTCAGGGTGTTGTCGGAATTGTCGAAGATCAGCTCGATGCTGGCCTGGGTCACCGGTTTGCGGGTGTTGGAGCCGTTGAAGATGACGTCGGTCATCGACTCGCCGCGCAGGTTCTTCGCCGAGCTCTCGCCCATCACCCAGCGCACGGCATCGATGATGTTGGATTTGCCGCAGCCGTTGGGCCCGACCACCGCCGCCATGTTGCTCGGAAAATTCACCGTGGTGGGGTCGACGAAGGACTTGAAGCCCGCCAGCTTGATGGATTTCAGCCGCATGCTGCGAGACTCGCCAGAGCTGCGCGTGGAAACACGTCAACACAGTGAGGGGTCTGAACAGCAGGATGCGTCATGGTTTTCCTTAAGGCGCTAGGTCCTGTGGAGCGGTCGGCGATGGCGGAGCGCTCTGGCCAGGCGCATGACGCGACTCCGTACCGGCCAGAACAGCGCGCGAGTGTAGCACAGCAGGCACTGGCGACAGCCAGCCCGACCGCGCATTCAGGGCTCTCGAGTGCTTCGGTGTATCCCGGCGCGGCATGATGAGAAACTATCACTCATCCGAACCGTATTCCGTACGAGGCACCTCCATGTCCAACTCCGCCCACGCCTATCGCGGCGCCATCCTGCACAGCCTGGCCGATCCGGCCGAAGTCGGTATCGAGGCGTCCTACGCCTATTTCGAGGACGGCATTCTGCTGGTGGAAGACGGCAAGGTGCGTGAGGTTGGTCATGCCGCGGATCTGCTGCCGCGCCTGCCCGGCGTTGCCCTGACCCACTACGAAAACGCGCTGATCACGCCCGGCTTCATCGACACCCATATCCACTACCCGCAAACCGGCATTATCGGCGCCTACGGCGAGCAACTGCTCGACTGGCTGAACACCTACACCTTTCCCACGGAAATGCGCTTCGCCGACAAGGCCCATGCCAGCGAAGTGGCGGATGTCTTCCTCAAGGAACTGCTGCGCAACGGCACCACCACCGCGCTGGTGTTCGGCAGTGTGCACAAGGAATCGGTAGACGCCTTCTTCGAGGCCGCCAGCGCGCTGAACCTGCGCATGATCGCCGGCAAGGTGCTGATGGATCGCAATGCGCCCGAGGCCCTGACCGATACCGTCGAGTCCGGCTACGCCGACAGCCGTGAACTGATCGAGCGCTGGCACGGCAAGGGCCGCCTGCATTACGCGGTGACGCCACGCTTCGCCCCGACCAGCACGCCGGCGCAACTGGCCATGGCCGGGCGACTGTTGCAGGAATACCCGGATCTGTATCTGCACACTCACCTCTCGGAGAATCGCCAGGAGATCGAGTGGGTCAAGGAGCTGTTTCCGGAAAACAGCGGCTACCTGGATGTCTACGACAAGCACCAACTGACCGGCCCACGCTCGGTATTCGCCCACTCGGTGCATCTTTGCGATACGGAATGCGAGCGCCTGGCGGAAAGCGGTTCGGCGGTCGCCTTCTGCCCGACCTCCAACCTGTTTCTCGGCAGCGGCCTGTTCGACCTGCGGCGCATGGAACAGCATAAGGTGCGGGTCGGCCTGGGCACCGACATCGGTGCCGGCACCAGTTTCTCGCAGCTGCGCTCGCTGAGCGAGGCATACAAGATCATGCAGTTGCAGGGGCAGAAGCTCGACCCGTTCAAATCGCTGTACCTGGCCACCCTGGGCAGCGCACGGGCGCTGTATCTGGACGAGCGCATCGGCAACTTCGCAGCAGGTAAGGAAGCGGATTTCGTGGTGCTCGACTATCGGGCCACGCCGCTGATCGACTACCGCCTGCAGCAGAGCAGCAACCTGGCCGAACGGCTATTCGCCCTGATTACTCTGGGCGACGACCGGGTGATCAAGGAAACCTTCGCTGCCGGGCAGAGCGTGCACCGCCGCGATAGCTGATGGCGGAGCCTGCACCATCGAGTCCTGAGTATCGCGGGCATGCAGGAACTCCCTCTCCATGGCTTCGATCACCGATACCGGGTGCATGGTTCAACCGGCCAGTGCCGGCTTGTTCGGGGCTGCCGCAAGTGCATCGTTGCTGAGACGTCATGCACTATCCATCACCCACCACGGCAGCTCGCAGGCTGGTTTGCCAGGAATGGCGGGCATGAAAAAGGATGCCCTGAGGCATCCTTTTTCAATGTATCCAGATCAGCTCGCACGCGCGGTATCACGCAGCGACTTGACCTGATCATGGTTGCGCTGCACACCTTGCAGCTGCTTTTCCAAAACGATGCGCACGTCGCTCGGCAGGTCTTTTTCCAACGCTTTGCGGTAGCTCTTCAACGCCACATCTTCGCCGCGCTCGCATTCGTTGAGAATCGCCTCTTCGCTCTTGCCGGTGATTACCGACTTCAGGTCGACCCAGCCACGGTGCAAGGCACCCGCCACGCTGGAGCGGGTTTCCGGATCGCCACCCAGGCCACGCACCAGTTGCTGCAGTTCGGCAGCAGCGCCTGCGCATTCTTGCGAACGCTGGATGAAGAAGCTTTTGAGACGCGGCTCTTTCACGTCCTCGGCACACTCGCTGAAACCTTTCTCGCCATCTTTGCTGGTTTCGATCAGATCATTCAGTACTGAAATAACGTCTTTGTTATCCACTTTATAAATCTCCTCGTCGCTTCAGAAAATAGCCCTGTAGGGCCGCTCCCTTAAGTGGAGTGAGCGACCATTGCGGAGGTTCAGGGCATTTTCCGAGGCGACGAGGCACTGCAACCCGAGCCACTCCGAGCAAACACACGGGCCGCCTAGGCGCGAACCGCTCGTCTGGAGGTGCATAGGCGCCGTATCGGTTCAGCCGCCGGTCATGCTCATGAAGCGGATCACCTGCACCTGCTCGTCGGTTTCGAAATAGTGACGCTCAGGCTTGAGTTGCAGGGCATCGAGCAGCGCGCCGCGCAGCCGCTCGCTATTACCGGGATGAGCGCGCATCAGGGTGCGCAGATCCAGGGCGTTGTCGTGCCCCAGACAGAGCACCAGCTTGCCCTCTGCGGTGACTCGCACGCGATTGCAGTCGCCACAGAAGTTGTTGCTGTGCGGTGAGATGAAGCCGACTCGGGTTTCACTGCCGTTGACCTGCCAGTAGCGCGACGGGCCGCCAGTGACATGGCTGCTGCGCACCAGCGGGTAACGCTCTTCGATACGCGCGCGCACCACGTCACTGGAGCAGAAGGTCTGCTCGCGCTGGTGGCTGACCACGCTGCCCAGCGGCATTTCTTCGATGAAGCTGACGTCCAGTCCGCGGGCCATGGCGTACTCGACCAGGCCAAGCACTTCGTCGTCGTTACGCCCGGTTTGCACCACGCTATTGAGCTTGATGCGCCTGAAGCCCGCCGCCACCGCTGCGTCGATCCCGGCCAGCACCTGGTCGAGCTTGTCGCGGCGGGTGAAACTGGCGAATCGCTCGCGCTGCAGCGAGTCGAGGCTGACGTTCAAACGGGTGACGCCCGCCGCTCGCAGATCGTTCGCCATATGCGAGAGCTGTGAACCATTGGTGGTGATCGACAGATCGTCGAGTTCCGGTCGCTCGCCGAGGCGGCGCAGCAGGCTCAGCAGATTCTTGCGCACCAGCGGCTCGCCGCCAGTGATACGGATGCGTTTGACGCCCAGCCCGATGAAGGCATCGGCGACGGTATACAACTCTTCGAGGGTCAGTATCTGCGCGCGCGGAGCGAAGACCATGTCTTCGCTCATGCAATAGGTGCAGCGAAAATCGCAGCGATCGGTCACCGAAAGTCGCAGGTAGGTAATCCGCCGGCCGAAGGGATCGACCAACTGCGTCGTGTTCATAGAAACCATCTCCCGGCCCTGGAGGGCCAGCTATTCATGGCTGCCACGAGAGCGGCAGTGCGCAGCACATCTGGGGCTGCGAGATATGCCAAGTTTACCACGCCTGCCCCGCCACCGTGCCGGCACGGGGCCACACACCGTCGGATCGGACAGGTATATCCACACATCCGGTGACATAACCAGCGAGCGCCAATACCGCTCCACAGGGTGAGGCGTTAGCCGGCCGCTTCGCTACAGGCCAGGCGTGCCGGGGGCGTGGCGCTACAAGCAAAGATGATTCGGCATCCGAGTACGGCAGACAGAAAGGTCGAACCGCATTTCTCAACGGAGGGTCACACGGACAGACCCGGGACGACAGGCTATGGAGGGCAGCGATGCCACTGCTGAAACTGCTGCATTTCACTGCACTTATCGCCTGGTGCGGCGCCCTGCTCTATTTACCCGCCTTGATCGCCGCCAGTTGCCGCTCGGCGCAGACAGCGGAGCGGCCAGGGCACCCCGAACTCAATCGCACGATTTTCAATCTGGTCGCCACACCCGCGGCCATCGTCGCCATCGGTAGCGGCACTGCGCTGTTCCTGCGTGACGGCACCTTCGGCATCTGGCTGGTGTTCAAGCTCAGCGCGGTGGCCGTGATGGTCATCTGCCACGCGCTGTGCGGCCTGCTGATCCTGCAATGCGAACGCCACCCACGGCCGATCCTGAGCGTTGCCTGCGCCGCCCTGGGCGGCATCACGCTGGGCATGATCGCCGCCACCCTGTGGCTGGTGCTCGCCAAACCGTTTTGAATGAGGAGTCACCCACCCATGAATGCAGGCGGGCTCAAGTCGGATCTAATCGACATCGACACCCACGGCATGCTCGTAGACCAGGCGCCCGCCCAGATAGGCGGCGATCGCGATCAGGCCTGCAGTGAAGAGCGACAGGTAGAACGCCCACATTTCGAAGCCCTCGTCGCCGTGACGGTAGCGCAGCATCCAGTTCAGCGAAGCCAGGGACAGCATCATCACCGCGATGATGGCGTGACACCAGGCGCTGATCTTCTGGCGAATGCGCCGCACGGCGAGCAGGTCGATCATCCCGGCGATACTCGCTATCCAGCCCCCGACGGCACCGACGCCAGCCAACCACAAACTGGCCCTCGCCCAGAATGGGTCGGTCGTCCAGAAGTAGGCGAAATCGGTGGCCACCAGACCCAGCAAGGCGGCAACCGGGAAGTGGATCATCATCGGGTGCAAGGGGTGCCCGGCGATGGCCGCGCGACTGACGATGGATTCTTGTTGCTCAGCCATGACGGCCTCCCTGTCGATCTGAAAGTTGGCCGCATTTACCCGGCTCTACTCAAGTTGACCGCATTGGTGGCAGCAGTTCCGACTATCTCCGCCTGTAGTGGTGACCAATCAATTCTGGCCCCGGCAGGCCCGGTAGCGCGTGACGTCGCCCTACTGTGGTGGGCCATGTTCGGCTTCTTCGGCCTGGTACTGGTGGTGGTCAGCGCACTGTGGATCTACGCGATGCAGCGTAAACCGCGCGAGTATTCGGCCGATGAAGCCAAGCGCATCCAGCGTCGCTGGCTGATCGGCGGCGGCCTCGTGCTGCCGTCGGTGAGCATCGTGCTGCTGTTGCTGTTCGGCATCCCGGTGGGGCAGCGCATGCTGCCACTGCCTATCCTCGGCGAGCAGCCTTTGCGCATCGACGTGATCGGCCATCAGTGGTGGTGGGAGGTGCGTTACCCGGACAGCGGCGTGGTGACGGCCAATCAGTTGCACCTGCCCGCCGGCCGCCCGGTGGACATCACCGTCAGCAGCGCGGACGTGATCCACTCCTTCTGGGTACCGCGCCTGGGCGGCAAGATCGACATGATCCCCGGCCGCGAGAACCGCATCCGTCTGCAGGCCGACGCACCTGGCACCTTTCGTGGCCAGTGCACGGAGTTCTGTGGCACTCAGCACAGCCACATGATTCTCGATGTGCAGGCCCACAGCGAAGAAGATTTCGCCGCCTGGATCGACGCCCGCCGCAATCCTCAGGTCGAGGCGCTGCAGGGCCCGGCCGCAGACACTTTCCTGGCTCACTGCGGCATGTGCCACCGCGTAGCGGGTGTCAGCGCAGGCAACCGCGCACCGGATCTCACCGACCTGGCCAGCCGCCGCAACCTGGGCAGCGGCCTGCTGCCGAACGAGCCAGGCGCGATCCTGACCTGGCTACACGAGCACGGGCGCCTGAAACCGGGCACCGGCATGCCACTGACCGACGACCTCGATGCCGAGCACCTGCAGGCCATCGCCACCTGGCTGGAGAACCTCGACCATGAGTGACACGCGCGAAGCACAAGGCCGGGAAGATGCCGATACCCTGCACGATCAGTTCAACGACGTCTGGGGCAATCCGCGGGGCTGGCGGGCGCTGACCATCGTCAACCACACCACCCTGGGTCTGCGCTTCATGGCCACCGGCCTGGGCTTTTTCATCTTCGGCATCTTGCTGGCGATGCTGATCCGCACCCAACTGGCGCTACCGGGCAACGCTTTCATGGGCCCGGAAACGTTCAACCAGGTGTTCACCATGCACGGCACGGTGATGATGTTCCTGTTCGCCGTGCCGATGATGGAAGGCCTGGCGGTGTACCTGATCCCCAAGATGCTCGGTGCCCGGGATCTGGTCTTCCCGCGGCTGTCGGCCCTCGGTTACTGGTGCTACCTGTTCGGCGGACTGATCATCTGCTCCAGCCTGCTGTTCGGCGTCGCACCCAACGCCGGTTGGTTCATGTACACGCCGCTGTCCAGCGCGGCACACTCGCCGGGAATCAATGCAGATTTCTGGCTGCTGGGTATCACCTTCGTGGAGATCTCGGCAGTGTCGGCCGGGGTCGAACTGGTGGTGTCGATCCTGCGTACCCGCGCCGAAGGCATGGCACTGAACAAGATGCCGATCTACGCCTGGTACATCCTGACCATGGCGATGATGATCGTGATCGGCTTTCCGCCGCTGATTCTCGGCAGCATTCTGCTGGAACTGGAGCGTGCCGCCGGCCTGCCGTTCTTCGAGGTCGCCCGCGGCGGTGATCCGCTGCTCTGGCAGCACCTGTTCTGGCTGTTCGGCCATCCCGAGGTATACATCATCTTCCTGCCGGCCGCTGGCATCGTCTCGACCCTGCTGCCGGTGTTCTGTGGCCGCCCGCTGGTGGGCTACCGCGCCGTGGTGCTGGGCGTGCTCACCACCGGTTTCATCAGCTTCGGCCTATGGGTGCACCACATGTTCACCGTGGGCATCCCGCAGTTGGCTCAGGCATTCTTTTCCGCGGCTAGCATGCTGGTGGCGATACCCACGGCGATTCAGGTGTTCGCCTGGATCGCCACGCTGTGGCTCGGCAAGCCGCGCTACAACGTGCCAATGCTGTGGCTGGTGGGTTTTCTGATCATCTTCGTGTGCGGCGGACTGACCGGGGTGATGCTCGCCCTGGTGCCCTTCGACTGGCAGGTACACGACACCCAGTTCGTGGTCGCCCATTTCCACTACGTACTGATCGGCGGCATGCTCTTTCCGCTGATCGCCGGGCTGTATTACTGGCTACCGCACTTCTCCGGGCGCATGGCGTCCGAGCGCCTGGGCAAGTGGGGGTTCTGGTTGGTGTTCATCGGTTTCAACATGACCTTCCTGATCATGCACTGGACTGGCCTGCTGGGCATGCCGCGGCGCGTGTACACCTACGAGACCGGTCTTGGCTGGGACATGCCCAACCTGATCTCCTCGATAGGCAGCTTCATCATGGTGATCGGTATCGCCACCCTGCTGCTGGATCTGATCCTGCACTACCGGTACGGCAAACCCGCCGGGAAGAATCCGTGGCAGGCCGACACCCTCGAGTGGGCCACCAGCCTGCCGCCCAATCCCTACAACTTCGTCAGCCTACCCAAGATCACCGACCGCCACCCGCTTTGGCGCGAGCCGAATCTGGGGGAGAGCATCGCTCGTGGCGAACATGCCCTGACGGTGATCGACCACGGCCGCCGGGAAACCTGGGGCGTCGATCCGCTGACCGGCAAGGTCAGGGAGATCATCCACCTGCCCGGCAACAGCTGGCTGCCCTTCATCGCCGCCTGCTGCATCGCCGTGCTGTGCCTGAGCCTGCTGGCCAAGACCTACCTGTTGGCGCTGCTCGCCTGCTTCGCCTCGGTAGTGGTTCTGCTGCGCTGGAGCTGGGAGAACGGCGCCCATCCCAAAGCCGCGCCGGATGCCAAAACCCAGCCCCACGAACCACCGCTGCATTCGCGCACCTGCGATGGTCCGGGCCTGTGGGGCATGGGCGTGACGCTGCTGTCCAACGGCGCACTGTATCTGTCGCTGCTGTTCGGCTGGTTCTACCTGTGGACGGTGGCACCGAACTGGCAGGTGCCGGATGCACCGGTGTTCAACCACTGGCTGCTGCTCGCCAGCGCCCTGCTGCTTTCCCTGGCCACGCCCTGGCATCGACGAGTGCTCACCCGCCTGCGCCAAGGTGACGATCGAGGACTGTTCGCCTGCCAGGTCGGCCTTGCGCTGATTGGCCTGGTACAGGCCGCACTGTTGCTCTGGGCACTGCTCAGTGAGGCACTGGAGCCCACCGTGCGCGCCCATGATGCGGTGATCTTCGTGATGCTCGCCTACAGCTTCGGCCACGCCCTGCTCGCCGGCATTCTCAGCGGCTTGCAGGCGCTGCGGGTACGCATCGGCTACGTCAGCGCCGAGTCGCCCTACGAACCGCTGGTGGTCGCGCAATTCTGGTACTACAGCCTCGGCGTACTGTGGTGCAGCTACTTTGCCATCGCTCTCCTTCCACCCACTTTCGGAGGCTCGTGATGCAAAGCCTGCGCTCCGTCTACAACCCGATTCACATCATCACCGGCCTGAGCATCTGGGGCATCTGGTTCATAGCCCTCTATGGCGGCCAGTCCGTGGCCTGCTCGGTTGCGCCACCGCCGCTTGATCAAGGCCCCTGGAACTGGCTGAACCTGGCACTGGCGGTTCTGTCGTTGCTCACGGCCGGCCTGCTACTCGCGCTGGCACGCCTGTTTCTGCACGCAGCACGGCGCCCACACTGCAGCGACCGAGAACGCTTCGTCGCCAGCGTTTCCTCGGGAAGCAACCTGATTGGGGCAATCGCGGTGGCGTTCATGGCGCTGCCGATCATGGCGCTGCCGCCCTGCGCCTGATGTCGAGAAACCTGCTGAAACAGCTGCACTTGACCTTCAGGCCTCCTTGGGCCTCGAAGCTCGACACCGTGTAGATGGGAACGAGGTCAGAACAATGAGTGAGAAGAAACAAACCCACGGGGCGGTCATCGCCGCACGTATCGGCCTGTTCCTTGGCCCCATTTTGCTGTTGGCCTGCATACTCAGCGAACCACCCGCCGACCTGAGCAGGGAAGCCTGGCTGACTGCCGGCCTTATCGGCCTGATGGCTACCTGGTGGGCCACCGAGGCGATTCCCATCCCGGCCACCGCCCTGCTGCCCATCCCGATGATTCCGCTGCTCGGCATTGGTACTCCGCAGGAAGCCACCGGCCCCTACGCCAACCCGGTGATTTTCCTGTTTCTCGGCGGTTTTCTGCTCGGCCTGTGCATGCAGCGCTGGGATCTGCACAAACGCATCGCGCTCAATACCCTGATCGCCGTCGGCAATCAGCCGACCCGACAGATTGGTGGGTTCATGCTCGCCACCGCGCTGATCGGCATGGGCGTGAGCAACACCGCCACGGCGATCATGATGCTGCCCATCGGCCTGTCGGTGATCACCATGCTCACCCAGAAGGGCGATGAGGCCGAACACGAGCGCTTCGCTACCGCCCTGCTGCTGGGTATCGCCTACGCCGCCAGCATCGGCGGTATCTCCACGCTGATCGGCACGCCACCCAATGCGCTGCTGGCGGCTTACCTGCGCGAGCATCACGACGTACACGTCGGCTTTGGCCAGTGGATGATGATCGGCATACCAGTCGCCACCTGCATGTTGCTGTTCGTCTGGTGGTGGCTGACCCGCGGCGGCTTCAAGCTCGAAGGCGACAGCCAGACGATGCTCAAGGAAGAACTGGGCAAGCTCGGTACCTGGTCGACCGGCGAGAAGCGTATCGCCCTGGTGTTCGGTCTTGCCGCTCTGGCCTGGGTCACTCAGCCGCTGATCTCGAATTTCGTCAGTGCGGTCGATGACACCCTGATCGCCATGGTTGCCGCGCTCAGCCTGTTCCTGATTCCCGGCAAACGTGACGGCGACAAGCGGGTATTCCTGATGGATTGGGATACCGCCAACAAGGTGCCCTGGGGCATTCTGCTACTGTTTGGTGGTGGCCTGTCGCTGGCCGGCGCAATCACCGCCACCGGCCTGGCGGAATGGATCGGTGAAGGCCTGCAAGGCGTTGGTGCCTTGCACCTGATCCTGATCATCGGCGCGGTAACGCTGACCATCAACGTACTGACCGAGGTCACCTCGAACACCGCCACGGCAGCGGCTTTCATTCCCCTGGTTGGGGCGATGGCCGTGTCCCAGGGCATCCCGCCGGAACTGCTGGCCATCCCGGCGACCATCGCCGCCAGTTGCGCCTTCATGATGCCGGTGGCAACGCCGCCCAATGCGCTGGTGTTCGGCACCGGGATGATGCGCATCCAGTCGATGATCAAGGCGGGCTTCATGATCAACATCTACAGCGTGGTTCTGGTGACAACGCTGTGCTACCTGCTGATCGGGGTGATCTGGAGCCACTGATCCGGACTGGTTGCCAGCTTGCAATGGTGGACGGAAAAAGCGCCGGCTACGCGCCCCGGCCCACCCTACCCGCGCTCGGCAGGTGCCGAAGTCAGCTCGAAGGGGCTGTTGCTGCGCCGCTGGTTGCGATCTTCGCGCGGCGTGGCGCCAAAGAAATTGCGGTAGGCGCTCGAGAAATGCGGCCCCGAGGAAAAGCCGCAGGACAGACCGATCTGGATGATCGACTTGCTGGTCTGCATCAGCAGTTGCCGGGCCTTGTTCAGGCGCAGTTCCAGGTAGTACTGACTGGGCACACGGTTGAGGTACTGTTTGAAGATGCGTTCCAGTTGCCGCCGCGAGACGCACACATGCTGGGCGATTTCGTCGGTGGTCAACGGCTCCTCGATGTTCGCCTCCATCAGCAACACCGCCTGGGTGAGCTTGGGGTGGCTGGAGCCGAGGCGGTTCTGCAACGGAATGCGCTGGCGCTCGCCGCCCTCGCGGATACGCTCGACCACCAGTTCCTCGGACACCGCACCGGCCAATTCCGCACCATGATCGCGTGCGAGCAACGCCAGCAGCATATCCATCACCGCCATGCCGCCGCAGGCAGTCAGTCGATCACGATCCCAATCGAACAAGTGGCTGGTGGCGATCACCTTCGGAAAGCGTTCGGCGAAATCATCCTGCCAACGCCAGTGCACGGCAGCCCGGTAACCGTCGAGCAGGCCGAGCTGCGCCAGGGGATAAACGCCAGCGGCTACCGCGCCAACGCAGCAACCATTGCGCGCCACCTGCTTGAGGGCGGCGGCCAACGCAGGCGAAACGGCTGCCGGTGGCTCATCGGCGAGCAGGAACAGCTTGCGATACCCCTCCAGCCCACCGACCCAGGGAGTGCCCGGCAAACGCCAGGCGCCCTCGACAGGCTCCTCGGCCTGCAGGAACGACACCTCGTAAACCACCTCCGGATGGACGCGCTGAGCGACACTCAGGGCTTCTTCCGCCATCGCCAGGGTCAGGGGCTTGGTAGAGGGCCAAAGCAGGAAGCCGATTCGGTGGGCAGTCATGATGGGCAGGTTGGGCTCTGGGGGCAGTGGAAGGTCGAGGCGTGCAGGGATGATAACGCCAACTATTTGAGACTGCCGCTTAGGAACTGTTGCAGACGTTGAGATTGCGGGTTGGCCAGCACCTCACGGGGGTCGCCCTGCTCCTCCACCAGCCCCTGATGCAGGAACAGCAACTGGTTGGAGACTTCGCGGGCAAAGCCCATTTCGTGGGTGACCACCACCATGGTACGCCCCTCGCCGGCCAGATCGCGCATGACCTTGAGCACATCGCCGACCAGTTCCGGATCCAGCGCCGAGGTGGGCTCGTCGAACAGCATCACTTCCGGCTCCATGGCCAGCGCCCGAGCGATCGCCACCCGTTGCTGCTCGCCACCGGACATGTGTGCCGGATAAGCATCCTTGCGGTGGGCCACGCCGACCTTCTGCAGATAGTGCTCGGCCTTCTCACGCGCTTCGGCCTTGCTCATGCCCAACACGTGCACCGGCGCTTCCATGACGTTTTCCAGCACGTTCATGTGCGACCACAGGTTGAAATGCTGAAACACCATGGCCAGGCGCGAGCGCAGGCGCTGCAACTGCTTGTCGTCGGTCGCACGCAAGGCACCGTCCTTGCCAGGCACCAGCTTGAGCGCTTCGCCATTGAGCAGGATCTGCCCGGCGTGGGGCTGCTCGAGCAGGTTGATGCAACGCAGGAAGGTACTTTTGCCGGAGCCACTGGAGCCGATGATGCTGATCACGTCGCCCGCCTTGGCGGCCAGCGACACGCCCTTGAGCACCTCATGGCTGCCGTAGCGCTTGTGCAGATCCTTCACTTCGAGCTTGTACATGCTTTCCACTCTCTTGAATCCGATGTCGTGCCGCGCGGCTTAGCTGCGCCGCGGTGCCAGGTAGGCCAACCAGCGACGCTCGGCCAGCTTGAACAGGCGCACCAGGATGAAGGTCAGGCACAGATAGAACAGGCCAGCGGTGATGAACGCCTCGAACGGCAGGTAATACTGGGAACTGACCGTACGCGCCGCGCCGGTGATGTCGATCAGGGTGACGATGGACGCCAGGCTGGTGGTGTGCAGCATCATGATCACTTCGTTGCTGTACTGCGGCAACGCGCGGCGCAGCGCCGAAGGCAACAGGATGCGGCGGTACAACTTGATTCGCGACATACCCATTGCCTTGGCTGCTTCGATCTCGCCATGAGGCGTCGTCTTGAGACTGCCGGCGAGAATTTCGGCGCTGTACGCACTGGTGTTGATGGCGAACGCCAGGCAGGCGCAGAAGGTGGCGTTGGACAGGTACGGCCAGAGCACGCTCTCGCGCACCACCTCGAACTGGGCCAGGCCGTAATACACCAGAAACAGCTGTACCAGCATCGGCGTGCCGCGGATCACATAGGTGTACAGCCAGGCCGGCCCATTGATCAGCGGTGAGCGCGAAGTGCGCATCAGCGCCAGGGGCACGGCGATCAGCAGGCCGAAGAACAGCGCGATGGCCAGCAGCTTGAGGGTGAGCAGCACGCCGCCGAGATACAGCGGCATGCTGTCCCAGATGACGGTGTAATCGAAAATCATCGTTCGCCCTCGTTCACAGTTCGGCGGCCTTGGTGCCGACCGAGTAGCGCTTTTCCAGATAACGCAGGGCCAGTAAGGAGACACTGGTGATCAGCAGGTACAGGCCGGCCACCGCCAGGTAGAAGGTGAAGGGCTCGCGCGTGGCGTCGGCGGCGCTCTTGGCCTTGAACATCATGTCCTGCAGGCCGACCACGGAAATCAGCGCCGTGGCCTTGGTCAGCACCAGCCAGTTGTTGGTGAACCCGGGAATGGCAAAGCGGATCATCTGCGGCACCAGAATGCGCAGGAACACCTGCAGGCCGCTCATGCCATAGGCAGCGCCCGCCTCCGCCTGCCCCTTGGGAATGGCCATGAATGCGCCGCGGAAAGTCTCAGACAGGTAGGCGCCGAAGATGAAGCCCATGGTGAACACGCCGGCGACGAAGGGATTGATATCGATGTACTCGTCATAGCCGAGCAGCGGCATCACACGGTTCACCAGATCCTGGCCGCCGTAGAAGATCAGCAGGATCAGCACCAGATCGGGAATACCGCGGATCACCGTCGAATAGGTCTCACCGAGCACCGCCAGCCAGCGCACCGGCGACAGACGAAACGCTGCACCAATCAGGCCGAGCACGATCGCCAGCGCCATCGAGGTCAGGGCCAGGATCAGGGTGAGCCAGGCGCCATCGAGAATGGACGAGCCGTAGCCATTGAGCATCCGCTTACCTCATGCGCGCGCCATCGGGCGCCGGAAATGCAACGCAAAAGTGGCACACGCCAAGGCAATCAGCGTGTGCCACTTTCGGTAAAGAACGCCTTATTTACCGTAGACGTCGAAGCTGAAGTATTTGTCCTGAACGGCCTGGTACTTGCCATTGGCGCGGATCGCCAGGATCGCGGCACTGATCTTCTCGGCCAGCGCCTTGTCACCCTTGCGCACGGCAATACCCTGGCCTTCGCCAAAGTATTTCTCTTCGGTGAAATCCGGGCCAACGAAAGCGAAGCCCTTGCCGGCATCGGTCTTGAGGAAGCCGTCGTCGATGTTCACGGAGTCGGCGATGGTGCCATCGAGGCGACCTGCGCTTAGATCCAGGAACACTTCGTTCTGCGAGCTGTAGCGCACGATCTCGGCACCTGCTGGGCCGAAGACATCGGTGGCGTAGCGGTCATACACAGAGGAACGCTGCACGCCGATCTTCTTGCCTTTGAGGTCGGTGGCCACGTCGTTCATCACTGCACCGCTCTTCATCGCCAGCTTGGCGGGAGTGGCGTAGTACTTGCCGGTGAAGTCCACGGCACGCTTGCGTTCTTCGGTGATCGACATCGATGACAGTACGGCATCGAACTTGCGCACTTTCAGTGCCGGGATCAGGCCATCGAACTCCTGCTCGATCCACTTGCACTCGACCTGCATTTCTTCACACAGAGCAACACCGATGTCGTAGTCGAAGCCGGTGATGTTGCCGTCGGGAGTCTTGTAGGCGAACGGCGGGTAAGCCGCTTCGATACCGATACGCAGCGCCTTGGCCTCCTGGGCCATGGTCAGCGGCGACAGCAGGGATAGTGCCAACGCGCCGAGCAGTGCGATCTTTTTCATGAGGAAAACTCCTGACATGGTGGGTTTCGCTGGCTCGGAGCGGATAGCCCGAGCCATGGAAAGGTGGCGCCGCTAGCGTAGCGCAGGGCTAGCGGGCGTCGCACGGAAGTGCGGCATTCTAGCGATAGCGTGGCAGGCGATATTTCCCAGATGCGACAACTAATTACAGAAGAAAGAGAGCGCCGAGGCGGCCATCTTGACAGAATAAAAATACGCGAGATCGGATTTATCCAGCTTCGCGCCTGAATGGCAGGTCTGACACCCTGCTTTCAGCCTCCGTCACGTTGCCAGGCAGAGAACCACGGCGCAATGCAAACGCCCCACGCGGCCTTGCCGGTGTGGGGCGTTCGTGTTCAGGCGTCGGTCAGATCAGGCGCAGGCGCTCTGCATCGACTTGTGGGTGTCGATCAGATGTTGCACCACGCCCGGGTCGGCCAGGGTGGAGATATCGCCGAGGGAGTCGTACTCGGCCGTGGCGATCTTGCGCAGGATACGACGCATGATCTTGCCCGAACGGGTCTTCGGCAGCCCCGGCGCCCACTGGATCACGTCCGGCGTGGCGATCGGGCCGATTTCCTTGCGCACCCAAGCCTTGAGTTCCTGGCGCAGTTGCTCGGACGGCTCCTGCCCCTGGTTCAGCGTCACGTAGACATAGATGCCCTGCCCTTTGATGTCGTGCGGCACACCGACCACTGCCGCCTCGGCGACTTTCGGGTGGGCGACCATGGCACTCTCGACCTCGGCGGTGCCCATGCGGTGGCCGGAAACGTTGAGCACGTCGTCGACGCGGCCGGTGATCCACCAGTAGCCATCTTCGTCGCGGCGCGCACCGTCACCGGTGAAATACATCCCCTTGAAGGTCTTGAAGTAGGTGTCGACGAAACGGTCATGGTCGCCATACAGGCTGCGCGACTGGCCCGGCCAGGAATCGAGGATCACCAGGTTGCCCTCGGCGGCACCTTCGATCAGGTTGCCCAGGTTGTCCACCAGCGCCGGAACCACACCGAAGAACGGACGGGTGGCCGAGCCCGGCTTGAGCGCAGTCGCGCCCGGCAGCGGGCTGATCAGGATGCCGCCGGTCTCGGTCTGCCACCAAGTGTCGACAATCGGGCAGCGCTCCTTGCCGACGTTGCGGTGGTACCAGTCCCAGGCCTCGGGGTTGATCGGCTCGCCCACCGAACCGAGCAGTCGCAGGCTCGAACCGTCGGCGCCCTCCACGGCGGCGGTGCCCTGGGCCATCATGGCGCGGATCGCAGTCGGGGCGGTGTAGAGGATATTGACCTTGTGCTTGTCGATGATCTTCGACACGCGAGTCACGTCCGGGTAGTTGGGGATGCCTTCGAACAGCAGCGTGGTCGCGCCGTTGGCCAGTGGGCCATAGACGATGTAGCTGTGGCCGGTGACCCAGCCGACGTCGGCGGTGCACCAGTAGATCTCGCCCGGCTTGTAATCGAACACACGCTCGTGGGTCAGCGCGGCGTACAGCAGGTAACCACCGGTGGTGTGCAGCACGCCCTTGGGTTTGCCGGTGGAACCGGAGGTGTAGAGGATGAACAGCGCTTCTTCGGCGCCCATTTCCTTCGGCGCGCAGACACTGCCGGCGACCTTCATCAGATCCTCGAACCAGATATCACGGTGCTGGTTCCACTTGATCTCGGAACCGGTGCGCTGAACCACGATGACCTTCTGGATGCTGCGCGTCTCGGGATTGGTCAGGGCATCGTCGACGTTGGCTTTCAGCGGGATCTTCTTGCCGCCGCGCAGGCCTTCGTCCGCGGTGATCACCACCTTGGAGGCGCAATCGATGATGCGGCCGGCCAGGGCTTCCGGGGAGAAACCGCCGAACACCACGGAATGGATGGCTCCGATGCGCGCGCAGGCCAGCATGGCGACCACGGCTTCCGGGATCATCGGCATGTAGATGGTCACCACGTCGCCGCGGTGCACGTCCTGGCCGCGCAGGGCGTTGGCGAACTTGCACACCTGCTCGTGCAGTTGGCGGTAGGTGATTTCCTTGTGCTCGGACGGATCGTCACCTTCCCAGATGATCGCGATCTGGTCGCCGCGCTCTTCCAGGTGGCGATCCAGGCAGTTGTAGGAAACGTTGAGGGTGCCGTCGGCGAACCATTTGATGTCGACGTGGTGATCGTCGAAAGAGGTCTGCTTGACCTTGGTGAACGGCTTGATCCAGTCGAGACGCTGAGCCTGCTCACGCCAGAAGCCATCCGGGTTGATCACGGACTGCTGGTACATGGCTTTGTAGGTGGCTTCGTCAGTCAACGAATTGGCCGCCACCTCGGGGCTCACGGGATACAGGGAAGCAGCACTCATTGAATCACCTCGGTTATTGATGTTGTTCTTCTATGGCCACATTTGTAACCATCCCCCCTCTTTACAACCATTCGACCATGGTCTTACCGCCTCTGGATCATGGTTGCAGCGCACCCTCCAGAGTGGCACAAGATCGCGAGTGCGCCAGACCGCCGTCCTCTGCCAGCAATTCGAGACACAGCGGACATTCTTGTCGTACAACTTTCGTTAAGCTCACACAGCCACCCGAACCAAGTGATTTCCATGCCCTTTTCCACCCTCCGCTCCCGCGGGCGCGCTCTGCGTCTGACTACCTCGTTGGGTGTGGCGATACTGCCGTTGCTGCTTGGCATCCCGCTGATGTATTGGCAGGCGGCAACGCTATTGGCAAACCGTGCCGAGAAGAGCGCAACCGATGCCCAGGTACAATTGGAAGCCATGCTCGACGAGGCCTCCCGCGCCGCCAGCGCGGTGATCGACCTGTCCGGGCAGCCTTGCGGCGAGGTGGAACAGACCCTGCGCAGCCAGGCAGCCGCCAACCCATTTTCCCGCTCGGTCAATCTGGTGAACGGTGGCGTGATCTACTGCACCTCGCTGATGGGCGCTTACGGCAACAGCGAAGACGCCAGTACCTACACTCGCGGCCAACTGAGGCTGATGGCCGGCAATTCCGTCACACCGGATCGAGCGGTGCTGGTCTATCGCCAGGCCGTGGCCGACCGTGGCGTACTGATCGGTGTCGACGGCCAGCACCTGATCAACCTGCTACAGATCAACGGCCAGGAGGTGCCACTGCAGATCGCGGTTGGCCAGAACTGGATCGCCGCCAACGGCGCCGTGACCCCGGCGGCCTCGACAGCGAAGGCTGAATACCCCTTCGAAGCCAGCTCCCCGCGCTACCCATTCCAGGTGTTCGCTGGTTATCCGCAAGGCGCCACGCTGCAGTACATGCAGGTGCACTATCTGCCACAGTGGCTGTTGTTCCTGATATTGGGCACCCTGGCGGGTGCTGGCACCTATCGACTCAGTCTGCGTTCGGTATCGCCTGGCACGGAGCTCGAGCGCGCGCTGGAGGCGGGTGAATTCGTGCCTTATTACCAGCCCGTCGTGGATGCCGAAAACGGCCGCTGGCACGGTGTCGAAACGCTGATGCGCTGGCAGCACCCCACCGAAGGACTGGTGCCGCCGGATCAGTTCATCCCCCTGGCCGAGCGTCTCGGCCAGATCGTGCCGATGACCCGCACGCTGATGCGACGGATTCGCGAGGATTTCGCCAATAGCGTGGAGCAGCTTCCGGCAGGCTTTCACCTGAGCATCAATATCACTGCCGCCCATTGCCAGGATATGCACCTGGTCGACGAGTGCCGCGAGTTTCTTTCCGCGTTTCCTCCCGGGCACATCGTGCTGCTTCTCGAGCTGACCGAACGGCAGATGATCACCTCCACCGAGGTGACCGATCGGCTATTCACCGAGCTTCGCCAACTGGGCGTGCGCATCGCCATCGACGACTTCGGCACCGGCCACTCCAGCCTGGCCTACCTGCGCGAATTCCGCGTCGACTACCTGAAGATCGACCACAGTTTCGTCTCCATGATCGGCTCGGATGCTCTGTCGCGGCATATTCTCGACAACATCCTCGACCTGGCCATGCGCCTGGAGCTCGGTATAGTCGCCGAGGGCGTGGAGAGCGCAGAGCAGCGGGATCACCTGATCCAACGAGGCATCCAGCTCCTGCAGGGCTACCTGTTTGCCAGCCCGATGCCCGCCGAAGCCCTGTTCAAGGCCTTGCAAACCCCGCCGGGCGCCGTGGTAACCGGGACCATAACCTCTCCACTTATTAGCCCGCGTTGAGCAGCGAATCCCACGATGAAGCTGGTTCGGAAGCAGCAGTAGAAAGAAGCTGAAAGAGAGCCCGAATGTCGAGAATCAAACCACCAGGGTCAACCTGTTAATCGTGGGCCGAACAATCGCCTGAAAGGTCTCGGGAGACCCGAATGCTCGGGCCGCCAGCATTGCCCCATGAACCGTGGCCATTACAGCCGTCGCTTCGACTGCCGGGCTATCGATCACGTGGAACTGCTTCGTGGCCACCCCCTTCTCCAGGACGGATGTAAGCCAGGTAGTCAGATCCTGAAAGTGCCCACGAACCTGATCCGCTATTTCACTTGGAATTGTTGGAAGTTCGGCAGCAAGCATCGCGCAAATACAAAATGGAGAAGTGCCATCGAGAATGCAGGTAGACCAATAATCTACATATGCATTGATTTCTGCCAGGGGATCGCCGAGCTGTTGCTCGAGCAGCGCCATGCCTTCCCGTGCCTCTTCTCTATATCGGGTGACCACGGTCTGCACCAGTTCCGCCTTGCTCGGAAAATGGTGGTGAATGCTGGCTTTGCTGATCCGCACCCGCTCGGAAATATCAGCGTAACTGAAACTGTTATAGCCGCCGGCGGCGAGCAGCAGTCGCGCATGCGCCATAATTTCGATGGCCTTCGGGGAAAGCGCTTCACTCATGGCAAAAGATCCATTGACAGGTTGCGAATGAATTCTGCGGTACGAATCTGCAGATCGAGATCGAATTGCCAACCTACTAGTTGGTAGCATAGCCGTCAAATGTTCTCTCATACCATTCGCGGTATCAGCCGGCCCGGCAGCCACTACCTAGAACCTGTTCACGATCTCGAACCAGATGATGAGGCTCTTCACCTGGCCCTACCTGGGTTCTGCAACGGCTTCGGTACTGGAGTCGTGAAATAAAAAATGGTCGGGAGCCATTTTTAACGTCGCTTGCGACGGCCCGCAGGATGGCCGCCAGGGATGGCAGGCTATAAAAAACCCGGCGCCAGGGCCGGGTCGAGGAAAGTGGAGCATCGCCGCTAAACCGCCTCTTACGGAACGGGAAACGCAGCGTTGCGTGGGGCGATCGTCAGATCACATGCCCAGCCAGTTCGGCAGGCCCAGCGAAATGAACGGCACGTAGGTCACCAGGATCAGGAACGCCAGCATCACCAGCAGCCATGGCGACACCGCGCGCACCACGCGGGTCAGCGGCATGCCGGTGACCGCCGAAGTGACGAACAGGTTGAGCCCGGTCGGCGGCGTGATCAGGCCGATCTCCATGTTCACCACCATGATGATGCCCAGGTGGATCGGGTCGATGCCCAACTGCATGGCGATCGGGAACAGGATCGGCGCCAGGATCAGGATGATCGCCGACGGCTCCATGAAGGTACCGGCGACCAGCAGCACGATGTTCACCACGATCAGGAACTCGATCGGGCTGAAGCCCTGCTCCACCACCCAGGCGGTGATCGACTGCGGGATCTGCTCGGTGGTCAGCACGTGGGCGAAGAGCATGGCGTTGGCGATGATGAACATCAGCACCACGCTCAGCTTGCCGGCCTCGATGAACACCTTCGGGCATTCGCGAACGGTCATGTCCTTGTAGATGAAGATCGCCACGAAGGCGGCGTACACCGCGGCCACTGCAGCGGCTTCGGTCGGCGTGAACATGCCCGAATAGATGCCGCCAAGGATGATCACGATCAGCGCCAGGCCCCAGCCAGCCTTGCGCCCGGCCACCATGATCTCGGCGAAGGAGGCACGCGGCAGCGACGGCATGTTCTTCACGCGGGCGATGATGTAGATGGTGACCATCAGGAACACGCCCAGCAGCAGGCCCGGCACCACACCGGCCATAAACAGCTTGCCCACCGAGGTTTCGGTCGCTGTGGCATAGACCACCATGACGATCGACGGTGGAATCAGGATGCCCAGGGTACCGGCGTTACAGACGATGCCGGCGGCGAACTCCTTCTTGTAGCCCGAACGCACCATGCCGGCGATGACGATCGAACCGACCGCCGCCACCGTGGCCGGCGACGAGCCGCTCAGTGCCGCGAACAGCATACAGGCCAGAATGGCCGCGATCGCCAAGCCACCCTTGATGTGACCGACGCAGGCGTTGGCGAAATCGATCAGGCGACGGGCCACGCCGCCACTGGTCATGAAGGCGCCGGAGAGCAGGAAGAACGGAATTGCCAGCAGCGTGTAGTGCTCGCTGGTCTCGAACAGCTTGATCGCCAGCGAACGCACCGAGTCGTTGCTGAAGAGCAGGATGGTCATGGCCCCGGACAAACCCAGGGAAATCGCCACCGGAATGCCGATGAACATCAGCGCGAACAGGGCGACGAACAGAAATGCGATGGTCATCGTTTAGCCTCCGTTTCTTCGGCAAGTTTGATGGCGTCTTCGACTTCGCCGTGGCCACCAAAACCCAGTTGCTTGTTCTGAATCACACGCACCAGCACCTGGGCGAAACGCAGGAACATCAGGGTGAAACCGATCGGCACGATGATCACGATGTGCCACTGCTGGACGCCGAAGCGATCCAGATCCTCGGCGCCGATACCGGCGCGCATCAGGGTGGCGACCCATTGCTCGCTGGAGTAGGCCATCAGCACGCAGTAGGCCAGGCAGATGACCAGCGCGAGGATCGCCACGGCCTTTTGCAGGGAGGGCTTGAACAGGCGCACCAGCAGATCGACGCCGATGTGCGCGCCGATACGTACGCCCCAGGCCAGGCCGACGAAGATCAGCCAGCCGAACATGGCCTTGGTCAGGGCCACGCTCCAGGTCATTTCCTGGGCGACATAGAGGATGCCGTCGCCGATGCTGAACATAGCATCGTTGGCGAACGGCAGCGCATCGCCCAGGGAATAGAAAATTCCGTAGAGATTGTTGAATATCACGTACGAGAAGGTGACCAGGGTCATCGCCGCAAGAAGAAACGCGACGGCGATTTCCTCGGCACGATCCCACAGGTTCCGCAAAGTAGCCATCAGCGGTCTCCCAGAGAGTTGTTGTAATTGTTTTGACGTAACGACTCTAACCCGGTGCCCCGCAGGCTGATATACGCCATTGATAAACGCGGCCTTCGGCCTGGGCGAATAGCTCACTCTGGCACGGAGGCTCAGGGGTATTGATGTTTCAGCATAGAGCAGGATCGAGGCGTAAGTAGACGCTCACCCCGTAGGGTGGATGACGCTTTTTTCATCCACCATTGCGATCACGGGGTGGTGGACGGATGAAGCGTCGTCCACCCGAAAGGCTACTTTCGCCTTGTAAAGGCCTTGAAGCCTCAACCACACCCAGGACTCAGGCCGGCTCGGAGATTTCGATCAGATTCAGGTCGGGGTCACGCAGGTAGATCGAACGAATCGACCCGGTGGCGCCGGTGCGCATCACCGGCCCTTCGATGATCGGCCAGCCAAGCCGTTGCAGATGTTCGATCACCTGCACCAGGGGCTGGCTGGCGATAAAGCACAGATCCAGCGCCCCCGGTACCGGCAGATGGGCCTTGGGCTCGAACTCCTGACCGCGCACATGCAGGTTGATCTTCTGGTTGCCGAAGCAGAACGCCTTGCGGCCACTGCCGAAGGTTTCCAGGCGCATGCCCAGCACTTCGGTATAGAAGTAGGTGGTCGCCTCGGCGTCGGTGGCGGTCAGTACCAGATGATCCAGGTGGTCGAGCATCGAACGTCTCCGTTTCAGTCTATTGCGCTGCCGCGTTGGCAGTCTGGGCCGCTTCGATCAGATCGCTGCCGATCTTGCTTTCGTATTCCTTCCACACCGGGCGCATCACCTCGCGCCACTGCTGGCGTTCCTCGTCCGTGAGCACGATCAGCTCATGCTTGCCGTCCGCGAGGATCTGCTGCTTGTCCTTCTCGTTGAGCGCCAGGGCCTGACGGTTCACCTCGGCCGTGACCTCATCGATGATGGTCTTCAGTTCGCCACGGACATCCTCGGGCAGGCCGTTCCAGAACGCCGCATTGGTGATCAGCATGTAGTTGCCGACCGCATGATTGGACTCGATCATGTACTGCTGCACTTCATAGTGACGCTGGCTGTAGATGTTAGACCAGGGGTTGTCGGAGGCGTTGATCACGCCAGTCTGCAGCCCCTGATAGATCTCGGCGAAGGCCATCTTGCGTGGCACGGCACGCAGAGCGCTGATCTGTGCAGCCTGAAGATCCGACGGTTGCACGCGGAACTTCATGCCACGGGCATCGCTCGGCACGTGCAGTGGCTTGTTGGCGGTGAACTGGCGCATGCCGTTGAGCCAGTAGGCCAGGCCGATGATGCCGTTGTTCTCGAAGCTGTGCAGCAGCTCCTGGCCCTTGGGCGACTGCTCGAAACGCTGGGAAGCTGCCGCGTCATCGAACAGGAACATCAGGTCGAAGATCTGCACCCGAGGCTGATACTTCTCCAGTTTCACCGGCGCCGGAGCCAGCAGCTGGACGTCGCCGAGCAACAGGGCCTCCATCTCCTTGCCATCGCCGAACAGCGATGAATTCGGGTACACCTCGACCCGCGCCTTGCCGGCCAGGCGCTCCTTGACCAGCTTCTGCAACAGGCGCGCGCCCTGCCCCTTGGGCGTCTGGTCGGAAGCGACGTGGGCGAACTTGATGACGATTTCTTCGGCGAAGGCACTGCCACACAGTATCAGGGAGGCGCTGAGCAGAGCGCAGGACAAACTGCGGCGAAAGACGCGGGACATGAGGCAACTCCTGTTGTTATTGGTGTGGGTGTGACGGCGAACGCCAGACCCCTGCCTTGGTTTCTCGCGAACTCTACGCCAGCACGCCGTCGCCCCATATTCTTAATTGACCAAGCCCGCCTTCGGCAATTGCGAAGGCAGCATGGCTAATCGACTTCGCTGACGCGCAGGTGGTCGACCATCTGCCGAGCGATCAGCGACAGCGCATCGTACTGGCGCACGCCGATATTCAACTGACGCCGAGCCCAGTCATCGCGGATGGCGACCACCTTGACGCCCATGGCCGGCAGATAACTGCCCAGCGCCTGTTCGGGGAGAATCCCGATGCCCATGCCGGTATGGATCATCCGGCAGATTGCCTCGAAGCTGCGCACCTGGATGCGCACTCGCAGATGCACACCCGCCTGCTGCGCAGCCTGGGTGATCAGGCTGTGCAGCGATGCCTCCTTCTGCAGGGCGATGTAGTCGTAGGCCACGGTCTCGCTCAATGCCACGCTATCGCGCTCGGCCAGCGGGTGGCCATTGGGCACCACCAGCACCAGGCGGTCGCGCCGGTAGGGAAAGATCTGCAACCCATCGGCGGCGACATGCCCGGCGAAGATGCCGATATCGGTAAGCCCCTCGCGCACGGCATGCACGATGTCACTGCTGACCCGCTCCTCGAGATCGATACGGATCTGCGGATGATCCGTGGCGAAGGCGCTGAGATCCTCGGGCAGGAAGGCGATCACTGCCGAGGTATTGGCATGGATGCGCACATGCCCGTTGATACCCTCGCTGAACTCGCTGAGATCGGCCTGCATGTGCTGGATGTCATCCAGCAGGTTGCGTGCATGGTGCAGCAGCGCGTCGCCTGCCGGTGTCAGCGAAACGCCCTTGGGCTGGCGGTACAACAGCGGCACGCGAAGATGCGCCTCGAGATCGCTGATGCGCTTGCTCACCGCCGCCAGCGCCAGGTGCTCGCGCTCGGCGGCGCGGGTCAGGCTGCGCTCGTCGGCGATCGCCACGAACAGTTTCAGGGTGAGGAAATCGACACGCATGCTCACTACTCCGCTGGTCACGCTTCGCCCACGACGAATCCATGGTCGACGCTGGCAGTTGGTAAGACACTCTAAGACTTCGTCATTGACGAAGCCAGCGTTGACCATTGACTGATTGCCGCCGCACGACGGCTGGGCCATGCTCGCAGCCTGACCAAGCAGTGGAGTTTCGTTCATGACATCAGCAGCGCCCGTGCCGGCCATGGCACTCGAAGGCATCAGGGTCATCGAGATGGGCCAACTGATCGCCGGGCCCTTCGCCAGCAAGATGCTCGGTGAATTCGGTGCCGAGGTGATCAAGATCGAACCACCAGGTATCGGCGACCCCTTGCGCAAATGGCGCAAGATCAAGGACGGCACCTCGCTCTGGTGGCACGTGCAGTCACGCAACAAGCAGTCGCTGACCCTCAATCTCAAGGAAGCGGAAGGTCAGGACATCGTCCGTCGGCTGGTCGCCGAAGCCGATATCCTGGTGGAGAACTTCCGCCCCGGCACCCTCGAGACATGGGGCCTGGGCTGGGACGAGCTGTCGCGCATCAACCCACGGCTGATCATGCTGCGCATCTCCGGCTACGGCCAGACCGGCCCCTACCGCGACCTGCCGGGCTTCGGCGTGATCGGCGAAGCCATGGGCGGCCTGCGCCACCTATCCGGCTACCCCGGCCAGGCGCCGGTACGGGTCGGCGTGAGTATCGGCGACTCGCTGTCCTCGCTGTACGGAGTGATCGGCGTGCTGCTTGCCCTGCAGGAGCGCAACCGCAGCGGCCAGGGCCAGCAGATCGACGTCGCCCTGTACGAATCGGTGTTCGCCATGATGGAAAGCCTGGTGCCGGAATACGACGCCTTCGGCTACGTTCGCGAGCCAGCTGGCAGCGCCCTGCCCGGCATCACCCCGTCCAACTCCTACCCGTGCAACGACGGCAGCTATGTACTGATCGCCGGCAATGGCGACAGCATCTACAAACGCCTGATGAACCTGATCGGTCGCCAGGATCTGGCCGACGACCCACGCCTGGCACACAACGACGGGCGCAGCCAGCACGCCGAAATGATCGATGTCGCCATCGGCGAGTGGACAGAACAGCGTGGCCGCGATGAAGTGATCGAAGCGCTCAAAGAAGCCCGCGTGCCGGCAGGCTACCCCTACACCGCCGCCGATATCGTCAGCGACCCGCATTACCTGGCGCGACAGATGATCGAGACGGTACAGACCAGCGCCGGCCCGCTGAAGGTACCCGGCGTGCTGCCCAAACTCAGCCGCACCCCCGGGCGTATCGGCGAAGGCGGCCCGCAGCTGGGCGAGCACAGCGAACAGGTGCTCGCCGGACTGGGCCTGACCGACGAACAGGTTCGCGGATTGCGCGAACGCGGAATCATCTAAGGCAGCTTCAAGCTTCAAGCTTCAAGCCAACAGCGTAGAGCTCTTACTTGCAGCTTGTAGCTTGCCGCTTGCGGCTTTAATCGTAGGATTCAACCATGAGCAAACGTCTCTACATTCAGGATGTCGCCACCCGCGATGGCTTCCAGATCGAATCGGCCTTCGTGCCGACCGACGACAAGATCGCCCTGATCGACCGCCTGTCCCTGACCGGCCTGGCGAAGATCGAGGTCACCTCTTTCACCTCGCCCAAGGCCATCCCCAATCTGCGCGACGCCGAAGAAGTGATGCGTGGCATCCAGCGTGTCGAAGGGGTGGAGTACACGGTACTGGTGCCCAACGTACGCGGTTGCGAGCGGGCGCTGTCGTGTTCCGTGGACGAGATCAACCTGGTGATGTCGGCCAGCGACACTCACGGCCTCGCCAACCTGCGCATGACCCCGCAGCAGTCCCTGGTGCAGTTCCGCGAGATCATCGAGGTCACCCGCGGCAGCGGCGTGTTCATCAATGCGTCGCTGTCCACCACCTTCGGCTGTCCGTTCGAAGGCGTAGTGAGCGAAGCACGGGTGTACGAACTGACTCAGCAGTTGCTGGATATCGGCGTGCAGGGCGTGACCCTGTGCGACACCACCGGCATGGCCGACCCGGCCCAGGTCGAACGTATCTGCCGCGAGTCGCTGCGCCGCTGGCCCGAGGCGGTGTTCACCGCCCACTTCCACAACACCCGTGGCATGGGCCTGGCCAATGCCCTGGCGGCGTTGAATGCCGGCATCGACCGCTTCGACGCCTCCCTCGGCGGCCTCGGTGGCTGCCCCTATGCGCCAGGCGCCAGCGGCAACATCTGCACCGAGGATCTGGTGCACATGTTCCAGCGCATGGGCCTGGATACCGGCGTGAACCTCGACGCCCTGCTCGACGCCGCCATCACCCTGCCCGGCCTGATCGGCCACGACGTGCCCGGCGCCATTCTCAAGGCCGGCACATCGGAACGACGCTACCCGAAACCGAAATGGATGAGCGAAGTGGACGCCTGATCGCGGTGGCGCGTTCGGCAGTCGTAGCCCGTGGTCGAGCGCAGCGATACCCAGGGCAAGCGTTCCCGGGTATCGCTGCGCTCAACGCCGGGCTACATCCCGGTAGCGATGCAATCGCGGCCTGCCGCAACCTGTAGGAGCCCGCTTGCGGGCGAAGCGATTGCAGCCATTCCGCAAAACCGCATCACGGCAACCAATCGCCGGCAAGCCGGCTCCTACGCAATAGTGTAGGAGCCCCGACCTCGGGGCGATGCGCTTGCGGCCATCACGCAGAACCGCATCGTGGCCAGCAATCGCCGTCCTACAGGATCGCACCCAGCACGCACTTCAATGCCCGCCACCCGACTCCGCGGCGCCCTTGGCCGAGAACGGTGGCTTGGCCAGCCAGATGACCAGGATCAGGCCGAGGAACAACCAACCCATCAGCGTGAAGTAATCCACGGTCGAGAGCATGTAGGCCTGGCTTTCCACCACCTGATCGATCTGCGCATAGGCCGATTGCGAGGCGCCGCCGAGCTGATCCAGATATTGCTGGGTGGCTGGATCGTAGGGCGTGACATGCTCGGTCAGTTGCGCGTGGTGATGGATCTCCCGGCGATGCCAGATCCAGGTGGTCAGCGACGAGGCGAAACTGCCGCCCAGCACGCGCAGGAAGGTCGCCAGCCCGGAGCCGTCGGCAATGTCCTTCGGCGGCAGGCTGGACAGCAGGATGCTGGTGGTCGGCATGAAGAACAGCGCGATGCCCAGGCCCATGAACACCTGCACCTCGGCGATATGCCGGTAGTCCACCTCGGTATTGAACGACGCGCGCATGAAGCACGAGGCGCCCATCACCAGGAAGGAACCACCGGCCAGCAGGCGCAAATCGAACTTGTGCGCGTACTTGCCCACCAGCGGTGACAGGAACAACGGCAGGACACCGAGGGGCGCCGCCGCCAGACCGGCCCAGATCGGCGTATAGCCCAACTGGGTCTGCAGCCACTGCGGCAGCAGCAGGTTGATGCCGAAGAACCCCGAGTAACCGAGCACCAGTGCCAGGGTACCGAAGGTGAAGTTGCGGTACATGAACAGGCGCAGGTTGATGATCGGGTGCTGATCGGTCAGTTCCCAGATCACCAGGGCCACCAGCGAGACCACTGACACGGCCGTGCCGATCTGGATGAAGGTCGACTCGAACCAGTCCAGGTCATTGCCCTTGTCCAGCACCACCTGGAGCATGCCGACGCCCAGCACCAGCAGGGTCAGGCCGACATAGTCGATAGGCTGATGGACGATGCTCTCCGGCCGTTTGCGCAACTGCGCCCAGACCACCAGGGTGGCCAGGATGCCGATCGGCACGTTGATGAAGAAGATCCATGGCCAGCTGTAACTGTCGGTGATCCAGCCACCGGCAATGGGCCCGATGATGGGCGCGACCACCGTGACCATCGCCAGCAGCGCCAGGGCCATACCCCGTTTGACACTGGGAAAGATCGCCAGCAGCAGGGTTTGCGCCATCGGGTACAGCGGCCCGGCGACCAGCCCCTGCAGGGCGCGGAACGCAACCAGTTCGGGCATGGAACGGGCAATGCCGCAGAGGAACGAGGTGATCACGAACAGCACCACCGCGGCGAGGAACAGCTTCACCTCGCCGAAGCGCCGCGCCAGCCAGCCGGTCAGCGGCAAGGCGATGGCGTTGCACACGGCGAACGAGGTGATCACCCAGGTGCCCTGCTCCGAGCTGACGCCCAGGTTGCCGGAAATGGTCGGCAAGGCGACGTTGGCGATGGTGGTGTCGAGCACCTGCATGAAGGTCGCCAGGGAGATGCCGATGGTAGCCAACAGCATGCTGGCCGGGCGAAAGTTGGCGTCGCTCATGTCAGCCCTGCTTTGCCTGAGTGACTGCCTGGGCAGGCCCGTTGGCGTGGATAATGCGTTCGATCAGCGCATCGGCCTCGACCAGCGGCGCGTCGTAGACAGCGGTGCTGAAGCGCGGCTCGCTCGGCATCTGCGTGGACAGTTGCGCACCGCTCTGGTCGTGCAGGTCGACGGTCACCGCCGTGGACAGACCGATACGCAGCGGATGGCTTTGCAGTGCCTCTTCGTCCAGGCGGATTCGCACCGGCAGGCGCTGGACGATCTTGATCCAGTTGCCGCTGGCATTCTGCGCAGGCAGCAGCGAGAAGGCGCTGCCGGTACCCACGCCGAGGCTCTCGACATGGCCCTGATAGGTCACTTCGTCGCCGTACAGATCGGCTTCGACGGTCACCGGCTGGCCGATGCGCATCTCGCGCAGCTGGGTTTCCTTGAAGTTGGCATCGATCCAGATCTCGTGCAGCGGCACCACGGCCATCAGCGCGGCGCCAGGCTGGATGCGACTGCCGACTTGTACCGAGCGGCGCGCCACATAACCGCTGACCGGCGCCACCAGGGTGCTGCGCGCATTGTTGAGGAAGGCCTGACGCAGTTGCGCGGCGGCACTCTTCACGTCCGGATGAGAAGCGACCACGGTGTCGTCGGTCAGTGCCTGGTTGGTGTCCAGTTGCTGCTGGGCGGAGACCAGAGCGCTCTGTGCGCTGCTCAGGGTGTCCTGGGCATGAGCCAGTTCCTCGCGGGAGATCGCGCCCTTGCTCGCCAGGGTCACACGCCGCTGATAGTCGGCCTTGGCGCGCTGCACGTCGATCCTGCGCGAGGCCACCTGGGCCTTGTAGCTGTCGACATTGCTGAACAGCCCGCGCACCTGGCGCACCGTCCGTGCCAGGTTGGCTTCGGCGCTCTGCTGGGCCACTTCGGTGTCGGCCGGATCCAGCCACACCAGAGGCTGGCCGGCCTCGACGTAGTCGCCGTCATCCACGGCGATACGCGTCACCGTGCCGGTGATCTGCGGGGTGATCTGTACCAGATTCCCACCCACATAGGCGTCGTCGGTCTCTTCATAGAAGCGCCCGTACAGTTCGTGATAGGCGAAGATCGCCACGCAGCACAGCACGACGACAGCGCCGAGGCCTAGCAGCAGACGTTTGCGCTTGCCCGAATCGGGGGCAGCGGGAGTGGCTTGAGATTCGGTCATGACGAGTACTCAGCGTGCGGAAGTGGAAGATGGAGCGGCAGCTTCGAAGCCACCACCGAGGGCCTGCATCAGCATGACCGAGGCGTCGATACGCTCGGCACGCAGGCTGGCCAGTTGACGCTCGCTCTGCAGCAGTTGCTGCTCGACGCTCAGGGCGTCGAGGTAATTGCCGATGCCGTCGGCATAGCGCTGCATGGCGATGTCGTAGGAACTGCGGGCGATATCGCGAGCCCGTTGCTGCTGCCCGATCTGCTGCTCCAGGGAACGGATGCGGCTGATGCCATCACCGATATCGCCCAGGGCGCCGATCAGGGTCTGGTTGTACTGCGCCACGGCCAGATCGTAGTCGGCGTTGCGCCCGGCCAGCGCGGCGCGCCGGCTGCCACCGTCGAAGATCGGCAGGCTCAGGGCCGGGCCGACACTGAAAAAGCGGCTGGCACCGCCGAACATGGCATCCCCGAGCAGCGATTTGCTACCTGCCGCGACAGTCAGATTGAGGTTGGGGTAGAAATCGGCCTTACTGGCGGTGATGTCCCGAGTGGCAGCCTCGACGCGCCAGCGTGCAGCGACCAGATCAGGACGGCGGCCGAGCAGCTCGGCAGGCACATTGGCCGGCAGGCTGAGTGCCGTGGGCGCAATCAACTGCGGGTGCGGCAGCGTTTCACCGCGATCGGGCCCCTGCCCGAGCAATACCGCCAGGCGGATGCGCGCACTGTCCACCTGCTGCGCGGCAGCGGTCAGGCTGGCCTCGGCGGCCGCTTCCAGGCTCTGGGTCTGCTGCAGTTGATACTCACTGTCGAGCCCGGCATCGACCCGACTACTGGCCAGTTCGAGCATGTCGCGGCTGCGTTTGAGATCCTGTTCGGCCAGATCGTGGGTGGCGTAGGCCAGACCGAGGTCGTTGTAGGCGCGAGTCACTTCGGCGGCAAGCGTCAGGCGTGCCCCCTGGCGATCCACCTCACTGGCCCGGGCGCGCCCGAGAGCGGCTTCCCAGGCGGCACGTTCGCCGCCCCAGAGATCGAAACGGTAACCGCCGTCCAGCGACAGGCTGCGCAGAGTGCCATAGCGCCCGCCCTGGCCGCTGGGGTCGTCGACCCGCGCGGAACGTGAACGGGTCACCCCGGCATTGGCGTCCAGCGTCGGCTGGCGCTGCGCGTCGGCGGCCAGCACTGCGGCACTGGCCTGGCGGGCACGGGCATCGGCGACCTGCAGATCGGGATTGCTGCGCAGGGCTTCTTCGATCAAGCCGTTCAACTGCTGATCACCCAGGCGGTTCCACCAGTCACTGGCGGGCCAGGCCGCAGGCGACAGATTGCCGGCGAAGGTGTGTTCGCCGCGCAGGCTGGCCGCATCCAAGGTATGGCCTTCGGTGTGCAGTCCATCGGGCGAGGCACAGGCCGCCAGCAGCAAGGCGCTGAAAAGCAGAGTCAGGGGGGTACGCAACGGCATGGTGTTCTTCATTCTCCCGGCATGCACGGCAAGGCGTCGGCAGCCATCAGTATCTTTTTCAGCAGGCGTTGTAATTCGTCGAGCTCGGGGCGGCTCAGGCAGCCGGTGAGGTCGTTGATCGCATCTGCAGCGATCTGCGGCACCAGCAGGCCCAGGGCACGACCGGAGTCGGTCAGGGTCAGGCATACCTGGCGGCGATCTTCGCTACTGCGCTCGCGGATGATCAGCTCCTTCTGCTCCAGGCGGTCGAGCATGCGGGTCATGGCCCCACTGTCGAGGTTGAGCAAGCGCACCAGATCGGCGGGTGTGCTGGCCAGCTTCTGGCTGATCAACAAAACCACCTTGAACTGCGCGGCAGTGATGCCGTGCTCGACCAGATGGCGCTCCAGCAGGCGATCCTTGAGCTGATTGGTCAGGGCAATGAGGTGGCCCGGTGAGTGCTGCAGCGAAAAACGCTCGCGGTCGAAATGTGGCATGTGGATTTCCTGCCCAGGCAGTGAATGCCGTGCAGATTACTGCCCAGGCAGCTAATAACCCAATTACATTTCGTAATACTCGATATCAATTTCAGAAATACTTTGAAATATTCAGGCATTCAGAAGTGACTCTCGAGGCGTGTTCCGGTTCAGGTGATTTCTGTTGGGAAGGTGGCTCCTGAGCCGCTGAACGCGGCAACGCCTGGGCAATCGAACCTGGTCTCGCGTTGCTCAACCCAGGCTGCGGGGGGATTCGTCTGCCGGTTCTGCGCCCTGCTCACTCGACGAAGGTGCAGAACGCGTCGAGCGGCAGGCGTTCGCTGACCAGTCGATTGACCGGCGCGTCGGGGTCGGCGTAGCCCACGGCGATGGCGCAATGCAGCATGTAATCGGGTGGCGTCTGCAGAAAGCGCTCGACGCTCAGGTGATAGCGCGCCCAGCAGGCCTGAGGGCAACTATCCAGACCGTACTCCTTGAGCAGCAGCATCAGGCTCTGTTGATACATGCCCAGGTCGGCCCACTGCCCCGGCCCCATACAGCGGTCGACGAAGAAGAACAAGGCACAGGGCGCCTCGAAGAAGCGGTAGTTGCGGGCGAACCAGGCCAGGCGCGCCGACTTGTCTTCGCGGCCGATACCAAGCAGCGCATACATCTGCTCGCCCACCTCGAATCGCGCGGTGCGATAGGGCTCCTGCAAGGGTTGCGGGTAGACCGCGTAATCCGCAGGGTCGGGCTGCGGGTCGTCCGTCAGCCGCTGTGCGATGTGCCGGCGAAAACGCGCCATCGCCTCGCCCTGCAGCACGTGGATGCGCCAGGGTTGCAAGTTGCCGCTGGAAGGCGCGCGGGCCGCCTGTTCGAGCAGCTCGCGCAGCAGCCCCGTATCCACCGGGCGTTCCAGAAAGGCGCGGATGCTATGGCGTTCACGCAGGGCCTGGCTGACCTTCATATCACCTCCTTGATTAACCCTGACGTCGATAACGCCCGCCGCCGCGGCTCTTCATGCTTGCCTGTCATTGCCCTGTTTTTCGATGCTATCGGGCAGATGCGCATCGACACTGGCGAGGAAACGACCGATATCCAGTGGTTTGGTCAGGTAGTCGGCAAAGCCAGCGGTCATGCCACGCTCGATGTCGCGGGGCATGGCGTTGGCATTATCGTCTTCTCCCAATGCTGCTTGATACGCCCCGGCGTGCGCCTCGTGAAAGGCGTTGCGCAAGTGAGGTGGGCGCGGGGCGATCCGCCTGCAATGCCGAACCACAGCACGTTGGCTCCTACAGGATGCTGCCCGAACCATTCCACCAACGCCAGGCCGGTGTTCCGGGAAGCCACACGCCGACGATCGCAGGGCTGTTCCAGAATCGTAGTCCCATCCAATGCCGATCGTCGGTGCTCTGCGATAGTCCTTGTGCATGTTCCGCCGAGCATCGCAGGCGCGGATCCGCGCCATCGCAGCATCTCCCGTAACCTGACAGGTAACCGACATGAGCAATCCAAAAACCGAAGTCCTGACACCACAAAACAGCCAGGTGATCTTCATCGATCAACAACCGCAGATGGCCTTCGGCGTACAGAGCATCGACCGGCAGACCCTGAAGAACAACACCGTGGGTCTGGCCAAGGCGGCCAAAATCTTCAACGTCCCGACCATCATCACCACGGTGGAAACCGAAAGTTTCTCCGGCCATACCTACCCCGAGCTGCTCGCCGTATTCCCCGACGCACCGCTGCTCGAGCGCACCTCGATGAACTCCTGGGACGATCAGAAAGTCCGCGACGCCCTGAAAAAGAACGGCCGCAACAAGATCATCGTTTCCGGTCTGTGGACCGAGGTGTGCAACACCACCTTCGCCCTTTCCGCCATCCGCGATGCCGGCTACGAGATCTACATGGTCGCCGACGCCTCCGGCGGTACTTCGCAGGCCGCCCATGACTACTCCATGCAGCGCATGATCCAGGCCGGCGTGGTTCCGGTGACCTGGCAACAGGTGCTGCTGGAATGGCAACGCGACTGGAAGAACCGCGACACCTATGACGCCGTCATGGCCCTGGTCAAGGAGCATTCCGGCGCCTACGGCATGGGCGTCGACTACGCCTACACCATGGTGCACAAGGCACCGGAGCGTGTAGAGCACGGCCCAACCCTGGCGCCGGTCGCCGCGCCGATCTGAGCAGCCGCCGGCCTCCACGTAGTGGAGGCCGGCCCCAACGCGAACAGGCCTGAATGAATCAGACATCCGCCGATACCGTCACCCTGGTGGTGCGTCATCAGATCAGCCAACAGCATGAGGCGCACTACGAAACCTGGCTGCGGCAGATCATCGACACCGCCAGCCGCTGCCCTGGTCACCTGGGCGTCGATGTGGTGCGCGGACGCCAGGCTGGCTTCGTGCACTTCACCTGCGTGCTGCGTTTCGACCAGTTGCAACACATGCAGAGCTGGCTTGATTCCGAGGCGAGAACCCAACTGGTCGCCGAAGTACAACCCCTGCTGCAAGCTGGCGATAACACCGAAATCCTGTTGGGCAAGGACTTCTGGTTCAGGCCTGACAACGCCCAGCAACCCCCGCCACTGTGGAAGCAGGCCTGCGTGACCTTCCTGGTCATCCTGCCACTGAGCCTGCTCGTGCCGTTGCTCTGGCAGCCCCTGTTTCAACGTATTCCCTGGCTTGGCGGCTATGTGCCGAGCAACCTGCTGATCACCCTGAGCATCGTCCTGCTCGTGGTGTATCTGTTCATGCCCATGGCCACGCGATTGTTCGCTGCCTGGCTGAACTCAACCCCCGATGAGGATCGACCATGAGCCAGGATCCCTCCGACCCGAAACGCCGCCACTTTCTCGCCACCAGCAGCGCACTCGGCGCCGCGGGTGCACTGTGGTCCGCCCTGCCCTTTGCCGCTTTCGCCGGCACGTCTTCCGCAACTACCCAAGGAGGCAACATGAGTGCCGATCTCATCCTGTTCAACGGCCGCCTGCATACGGTCGATCAGGAAAAGCCACAGGCCAGCGCCGTGGCCATCAAGGACGGTCGCTTCGTCGCCGTGGGCAGCGATGCCGAAGCCATGGCCCTGCGCGGTGATGCCACCCGTGTGGTCGATCTGCAGAAGCGCACGGTGATCCCAGGTCTCAACGACTCGCACCTGCACCTGATCCGCGGCGGCCTCAACTACAACCTGGAGCTGCGCTGGGAGGGCGTGCCGTCGCTGGCCGATGCTCTGCGCATGCTCAAGGAACAGGCTGATCGCACGCCAACGCCGCAGTGGGTACGGGTAGTCGGTGGCTGGACAGAATTCCAGTTCGCCGAAAAACGCCTGCCCACGCTGGATGAGTTGAACAAGGCCGCGCCGGACACTCCGGTGTTCGTCCTCCACCTGTACGACCGCGCCCTGCTCAACCGCGCCGCATTGCGCGCCGTCGGCTACGACAAGAACACGCCGAACCCGCCCGGTGGCGAAATCCAGCGCGATGCCAGCGGCCAACCCACCGGCATGCTGATCGCCCGGCCCAACGCACTGATCCTCTACGCCACGCTGGCCAAGGGGCCGAAGCTGCCGCTGGAGTACCAGGTCAACTCCACCCGCCAGTTCATGCGCGAACTCAACCGCCTGGGCGTGACCAGCGCCATCGACGCCGGCGGCGGTTACCAGAACTATCCGGACGACTACCAGGTGATCCAGGAGTTGGCCGACAAAGACCAGCTCACCGTACGCATCGCCTACAACCTGTTCACCCAGAAGCCCAAGGAAGAGCTGACCGACTTCAAAAACTGGACGGGCAGCGTCAAGCTGCACCAGGGCGACGATTTCCTGCGTCACAACGGCGCCGGCGAGATGCTGGTGTTCTCCGCCGCCGACTTCGAGGACTTCCTCGAACCACGCCCGGATCTGGCCCCGAGCATGGAAGACGAGCTGGAGCCGGTGGTGCGCCACCTGGTCGAGCAGCGCTGGCCGTTCCGCCTGCACGCCACCTATGACGAGTCCATCTCGCGCATGCTCGACGTGTTCGAGAAGGTCGACCGCGACATCCCCTTCAACGGCCTGCCCTGGCTGTTCGACCACGCCGAAACCATCAGCCCGCGCAACATCGAGCGGGTGCGTGCGCTTGGTGGCGGCATCGCCATCCAGCACCGCATGGCCTTCCAGGGCGAGTATTTCATCGACCGCTACGGCGCCAAGGCTGCCGAGGCCACACCGCCGATCCAGCGCATGCTGGCCGAAGGCGTGCCGGTCGGCGCCGGCACCGACGCCACCCGCGTGGCCAGCTACAACCCCTGGACAGCGCTGTACTGGCTGGTCAGCGGCAAGACCGTTGGCGGCACCACGCTCTACCCGCAGGGCCTGCCACGTTCCACCGCCCTGCAACTGTTCACCCACGGCAGCGCCTGGTTCTCCAGCGAGCAGGGCAAGAAGGGGCAGATCCGCGTTGGCCAGCTCGCCGACCTGGTAGCGCTGTCGGCGGACTTCTTCAGCGTCGAGGAAGAGCAGATCAAGTGGCTGGAATCGGTACTCACCGTGGTCGGCGGCAAGGTGGTGCATGCCACCTCCGAGTTCGACAAACTCGCGCCGCCAACCCTGCCGGTGATGCCGGACTGGTCGCCAGTGGCCCTCGTGCCCGGCCACTGGAGCCCCAATGCCGCACCGCTGACCGCCAGCATCCACCAGTGCATCGGTTCCTGCGCCGTGCACGCGCACCAGCATGACCGCGCGCGCCGCAGCAGCGTACCGGTCAGCGATCATCAAGGCTTCTGGGGCGCCTTCGGCTGCTCCTGCTTTGCCTTCTGACATGGCCAGCGAAAAAGCTTCGCCCTGGGGCGCACTCAACCACAGCACGTTCCGCTGGCTATGGCTGGCCAGCATCGCCTCGAACATCGGCACCTGGATGCACGAGGTGGGTGCCGGCTGGCTGATGACCAGCCTGTCGAGCAACCCCATGCACGTGGCACTGGTACAGGTGGCCGGTTCCGCGCCGATGTTCCTTCTGGCGCTGCCAGCCGGGGCCATGGCCGACATCATCGACAAACGCCGTTACCTGCTCGGCGTACAGATGTGGATGGCCGCCGTGGCAACCCTGCTCGCCACTCTGACCCTGCTCGGGCTGACCACGATCGGGTTGCTGCTGGGCATGACCCTGGCCATGGGCGTCGGTACCGCGCTGATGATGCCGGCCTGGTCGGCCTTGACCCCGGAGCTGGTGAACAAGCGCGACCTGCCCTCGGCCATCGCGCTGTCGAGCCTGGGCATCAACGTCGCCCGCGCCCTCGGCCCGGCCATCGCCGGGGTGCTGGTCAGCCTGAGCGGCCCGTGGGCGACCTTCGGCCTCAACGCCCTGTCGTTCTTCGCGGTGATGGTGGTGCTGCTGACCTGGAAGCGCGAGCGCCAGCTCGCCACTTTCCCGGCCGAACGCCTGCTCGGCGCCATCCGTGCCGGCTGGCGCTACAGCCGCGCCTCACGTCCTTTGCAGGCAGTGCTGGTGCGCGCCGCGGCATTCTTCGTCGGCGCCAGCGCCGGTATGTCGCTACTGCCGCTGATCGTGCGTGGCGAGCTGCAAGGCAGCGCCAGCGACTTCGGCCTGATGCTCGGCAGCGTCGGCGTCGGCGCGGTGCTCGGCGCTACCCTGTTGCCCCGCCTGCGTGAACACATCAGCAGTGACCGCCTGGTGCTGCTGGCCAGCCTGCTCTACGCCCTGGTGCTGCTGGCGCTGGCCGGCTTACGCCACTTCGCCGTATTGCTGCCGGTGATGCTGCTCAGTGGCGCGGCCTGGATCGCCGTGCTCTCCAGCCTGCAGATCGCCGCGCAGACCTCGGTGCCGGACTGGGTGCGCGCCCGTGCGCTTTCCGTCTATATCCTGGTGTTCTTCGGCAGCATGGCCGCCGGGGGCGCGCTCTGGGGGTTCGTTGCCAGCCATAGCTCAATCCCCGTCGCCCTGCTCGCCGCTGCCGGCTGCCTGGTGCTGGGCCTGCTGTTGACGCCACGCTTCCCGCTGCCGGTTACCGAAGCTGAAGACCTTGCGCCGTCGCTGCACTGGCCGGTGCCGATCCTGGCCGACGAGGCCGACCGTGAACGCGGCCCGGTGATGGTCACGCTGCAATACGACATTGCGCCGGAACAGGCCGCCGCCTTCCGCCAGGCGATGAACGAAGTGGCGCGCATGCGTAAACGCAACGGCGCGTTTTCCTGGGGGCTGGTGCAAAGCAGCGAGAACCCGCGGTACTGGCAGGAATTCTTCTTCGACGAGTCCTGGCTCGAGCACCTGCGCCATCACGGCCGGGTGACGCGCGCCGAACAACGCATCGAGGCCGCCGCCAGGCGTTTCCAGAACCCTGACATACCAGTACGCATCGAGCATTTCCTGATGCCCGCGAAAGACGTTCCACTGCAGGCGGAGTAGTTACCCACCTGGCCCTGAGAACGACCACGACCAACGCACGACACGCGGGCCTGCGCATGAATCGACACGCTCTATTCATCCACGGTACCTGGCTCACTCCCTCGATCTGGGAGCCGTTCCAGCGTCGTTTCAGTGCTTGCGGTTATTCTTGCAGCGCGCCGCCCTGGCCGCTGCTCGCCAACAAGATGGAGATCCCGCACGAACAACTCGCCAGGCAGATGACGCAACTGAGCATCAGCACCATTCTTGCCCACTACGAAGAGCACATCCGCAGCCTCGACCAACCACCGCTGCTGATCGGCCACGACCTCGGCGGCCTGCTGGTGCAACAACTGCTCGATCGCGGCCTGGGCCTGGCCGGTATCGCCATCGACCCCATACCGCCACGCGCGGGGCTGCTGGGGTTGTGCAGCACCTGGCCATGGCTGCTGCAATGGGCCACTTGGCGTAAGGTGCTATACATGACACCGCAGTATTTCGCGCGCAATATGGCGCAAACCCTGACGCCGGCACAGCAATGCGCCGCCTACGCGCGACACATCGTACCGGCGCCAGGGCGAGTGTTCTTCGACACGGCGCTGGGTATTGGCAACCGGGTCGATTTTGCCAATTCACAACGCGCGCCTCTGCTGCTGATCGCCGGGGGCAGTTCCCGAACCATCCGCGCCGACATAGTCGCCGCCATTTACCGCCGCCATCGGCGCTCGACGGCCATCACCAGCTTCAAACAGTTCTCCGGCTACAGCCACTGGCTGATCGCCGAACCTGGTTGGGAGAGAATTGCTGACTACAGCATCGAATGGGCACAGAACCAACTTGGACGCTTCTAGACAATCACACGCCCCACAGGCCCGCCTCTGCCTTGTAATGGGCCTTCTTTGCCTGCTGCTTTTCAGTGTCCCGGCACAAGCCGACAGAAGCGCACTGGAACAACAGTTGGAACATCGCCGCTGGACTCTCAACGACGACAGCCCCAGCCAGATCGGTGCGCTGGCCAAAACCCATGACGGTTATCTGTGGCTGGGCACCCACGACTCCCTCTACCGTTTCGACGGTTTCAACTTCACCAGCTATCGCACACCGGATGGCCAGAATCCGGGCATCGTCTCCAGCCTGCTGGCCGGCGACGCCGGGCTGTGGGTGGGGCTGCGCAATGGCGGCATACGCCTGATCACCTCGCAGGAAGAGCAACCGCGCGCATTCGATCTGGCCCTCGGCGTGATCTATGCCCTGGCGCAAACGTCGGACGGCCGAGTGTGGGCGGCGGCCAACGACGGCCTGATGCGCTTCGATGGCAAACACTGGGAACAACTGAGCAGCGATAGCGGCTTCCTCGGCAAGAACGCCTATAGCCTGTTCGTCGATAGCGGCGACAGGCTCTGGGTCGCCGACGAACAGCGCCTCTACTATCTGGATCCCGGCACGCAGGTACTGCGCGACAGCGGCATTCACAGCAATCGCACCCGGCAGATGGCCCAGGCCCCCGATGGAGCCCTGTGGCTGATCGAGCGCGACAGCGAGACGTTGCTCCGGGTCGAGACGGATAGACCCCAAGCACAGGCGACTCGTATCGCCATCGGCGAGGTGGTCAACGCCATGCTCTTCGATCTCCATGGCTGTCTGTGGCTGAGCACGGTTGGCGGCGGCCTAATGCATGTGGCCAGGCCCAACGACCATGACGCCAGGGGGTTTACGTTCAGTGAGCGATTTTCCTCGCGCGACGGGCTCAGTTCCGACGTCGCCTGGCCCCTGCTCGAAGACGACGAAGGCAGCCTCTGGATCGGCACGCAGAAGGGTCTCGATCGCCTGCGCGAACGCCCGCTGCAGCCCGCAGGTTTTCCTGCCAACGCGCACAACCTGGCACTGGCCGCTGACGACGACGGCAACCTCTGGGCCGCAAGCAGCAACCTGCCGGTCATGCGTATGGACAACGACAACCTGCATTATCTGCCTTTGCAAACGCCGATCAGCGCGATCAGCAAAGATCCGACAGGCTCGGTCTGGCTGGCCGGCCCCGAAGGTATCTGGCGTAGCACTGGCAACCAGCTGGAGAAGGTCTCCACCCTGCCCGTCGAGCGCAACCTGGACTCGTCGGTGCGTACCCTGCTGGTCGATCGCCAGGGCATGCCCTGGCTGTCGCTGAACCGTCAGGGCCTTTACGTCCTGCGCCACGACCAGTGGCAGCAGCTACCGGCACCAAGCGACAACCCCTCACAGCAGATGCCGGTGAGCTCTGCCCTCGCGCCTGACGGTCGACGCTGGTTCGGCTACCGCGACAACCTGATCGTCAGCCATGATGACCAGGGCGAGCGCCACTGGGGCAGCGCCGATGGCCTGGATATCGGCCATGTGACGGCGATGGCCCACCTGGCGGATCACAGTTGGTTCGGTGGCCAACGGGGCCTGGCACGTTTCGATGGCAGACGCTTCCAGACCCTGCCACTGACCAGTAACGGCCTGTTCGACAACATCTACGCCATCATTCCCGTTACCGGCGAGCACGGCGAAGACCTCTGGCTGCAGAGCAAGGGCGGCGTCTTTCAGTTGCCGGCCGAAGAAATCGGGCGCGCCCTGAACGACCCTCGACACTACATCCGCTATCGAACCTACGACCTGCAAGGTGGGCTGGCCAATGACCCGCAGCAGGTGCTCGCCCTGCCGACTGCCGTGCGCACCACCCAGGGCCAACTGTGGTTCGTGACCCGCAATGGCGTGCTCGGTTTGAACCCGGATAGGGTGGAGCAGAACACCCCTCCCCCCAAGGTGCGGATCGAGTCGATGATCGTCGACGGCGAAACGATCCCGCTGAAAACCTCCCCTACATTGCGAGCCAACAGTCAGCGCCTGGTCATCGGCTATGGCGCCTTGAGCCTGTCCACTCCCGAAGGCCTGCACTTTCTCTACCGCCTCGATGGCTTCGATAGCGACTGGCATTCCGCCGGGCGACAGCGTGCGGCGATCTATACCGGCTTACCCGCCGGAACCTATCGCTTTCGCGTACGCGCGCTCAACCAGGATGGAATACCTAGCGAGCAAGATGCCGAATTGAGTTTCAGCATCGACCAGGTGTTCTACCGCCATCCCCTTTTCATCCTGGCCCTGGGCCTGGCCGTGCTGGCTACGCTGCATCTGTTCTACCGCAGCAATATGCAGCGGACAGCCGAACGCCTGCGCACGCGCCTGGAAGAGCGCCACGACGAGCGCGAACGCATCGCCCGCGAACTGCACGACACACTGCTGCAAGGAGTACAGGGGTTGGTTCTGCATGTGCAGGCCGCTGCAGACAGTCTTCCTGTCGAGCAACCGGCGCGGCGCAAACTGGAAAACGCCCTGGATCGTGCCGACCAGGTGATCGCCGAAGGCCGCGAGCGGGTACGCAATCTGCGTCACGCCCAAGACGCTTCGACCGACCTGCCGCAGATCCTGCGCGAGTTCGAACACCTGCACGAACACCCCGGCACCCGCTACCAGGTAGAGATCGAAGGCGCACCCTGCGCATTGCACCCGGTGGTGCATGACGAACTCTGCCAACTCGCCCGTGAAGCCGTCAGCAATGCCTTTCGCCATGCCATGGCCAGTACCGTGCGCGTACAGCTCGAGTACAACCCCCGTCAATTCTCGTTGCGGGTCAGCGATGATGGTCGCGGTATGCTTGCCGAGTACCTGCAAGGCGCAGAACCCGTCGACCATTGGGGCCTGAAGGGTATGTACGAACGCGCCGCCAAGATCGGCGGCACATTGAATATTAACAGTGCTTCCGGACGCGGCTGCCAGGTGCAGATGACCCTGGCCGGGCCACTGGCCTACCGCCAGCCGCACCCTCGCGCCCGGCGTTGGCTAAACTGGAAACGCTTGATCAGGAACTCGCTCCCATGACAGCCGCCAACCCCATCCGCGTCCTGGTCGCCGATGACCACCCCCTGCTACGCGAAGGCATCGCCGCAGTGCTCGCCGGGCAGGCGGACATCGACCTGGTCGGCGAAGCGGGCGATGGCCGGGAGGCGCTGGAGTGCTTTCGCCGGCTGCGTCCGGACGTCACCCTGATGGATCTGCAGATGCCACGCATGAACGGCATCGAGAGCATCCTGGCGATTCGTGGCGAATGCCCGGATGCGCGCATCGCCATCCTCACCACCTACCGCGGCGACGTGCGCGCCCTGCACGCGATTCAGGCGGGCGCGCAGGCCTATCTGCTGAAAAGCAGCCTGCGCAAGGAACTGGTGGAGACCATCCGCACACTGGCCGCCGGCAAACGCCACATTCCCCCGGAAATCGCCGCCGATCTGGCTGAACATATCGGCCAGCAGTGCCTCAGCCCGCGCGAAGTGGAGGTATTGCAAGCCGCAGCCGTCGGTTACTCCAATCGCGATATCGCGCTGCAACTGCGCATCACCGAAGACACGGTCAAGGGCCATATGCGCGTGATCATGGACAAGCTCAGGGCCAACAATCGCACCCACGCCGTGGCCATCGCCGTGCAACGCGGGATCCTCGAAGTCGGAACCCCACTTTAGTGCTGCCACCCTACCCCTCCTTGTGAGCTGTGCGTCGCCAATGGCACCGCGCATGCTTTGCATCCAGTCAGACAAGGAGGCTTCCAGATGGGCTCGCTCGGAGAATTTCGCGCAATCCCGCCCTGCCTGCATCAAGCCGGGCGAGACCCGCAGATGCTTGCACGAGTCGCCAAATTGCTCGGTGATGCCGCAACGGCGCTGCAGGAGGACACGCAAAGCGCTTACTTCTACCTCGACCAGGCCATGGAGCTGTTACGCCAGGCGAACAACTGCAGCGAGTGCGGTGCTCGCCATGCCGGAGGTGGTCTTACCCACTGGCAGGCACGCCGCCTGGATCAATACATCAGCCAGAAGCTCGCAGACCCCATTCGCACCTGCGACCTGGCCGCCCAGCTCAGCCTGAGCAGCAGCCACTTTTCACATGTGTTCAAACAGACCTTCGGCATTACGCCCCTGGCCTATGTCGCGCGCAAACGTATAGAGGCCGCCAGGGAGATGATGCTGGCTACCGAGGCGCCCCTGACGCATATCGCCCACGCCCACGGTTTCTGCGACCAGTCGCACTTCACCCGCACCTTTCGCCGCGAAACAGGGCTGAGCCCGTTAATGTGGCGGCAGCGTTGCGCCCCAAGGACGCAGCCCGGCAATGACCATCAGGAACGTATCTGATCAGCCCAGCATGGTCGCATGGCCCGGGTGGCTGGCCACACGCTCGATCCAGGCGCGGATGGCGGGGAAGGTTTGGGCGGTGGATGAAGGCAATACATGTGTGGGACATAGTCCAAAAAAAGGCCGCCTCCTGATGGAAGCGGCCTCCGATGCTGGCTGAGCGACAATCGATCACTGCGCCTGGTTGGATGCCTCGGCGGCCTTGATCAGGTCAGCTCCGATATCGTTCTCGAACTTCTTCCACACCGGGCGCATGGCTTCGCGCCATTGTTCCCGCTCTTCGGGGGTCAGTTCGATGATCTCGCTGGTACCAGCCTTGACGATGGCGGCGCGGGCTTCGTTGTTGAGCGCGTCGGCCTGGCGGTTCACCTCGGCAGTGACCTCGACCATGACCTTGTCCAGTTCGCTGCGTATATCCTCGGGCAGACCGTTCCAGAACTTGGTATTGGTGATCACCATGTAATCGATCAGGCCGTGGTTGGATGCGGTGAAGAACGGCTGCACCTCATGCACCTTCTGGCTGAAGTAGTTCGACCAGGTGTTCTCGGTACCGTTGACCACCCCGGTCTGCAGGCCCTGATAGACCTCGGCGAAACTCATCTTGCGCGGCGCGGCACGCAGGGTCTTGAACTGCTCGTCGAGCACGGCGGAGGCCTGCACGCGGAACTTCAGTCCGCGAGCATCCTTCGGCTCATGCATCGCCTTGTTGGCCGACAGCTGCTTCAGACCGTTATGCCAGTATGCCAGGCCGGTGATGCCCTTGCCTTCCATGCTGGTGAGCAGGGCCTTGCCCTCGGCGCTGCCCTGGAAGCGGTCAACGGCTTCCATGTCGTCGAACAGGAACGGCAGGTCGAAGATCTGCATCGATTTGGCGTAATGCTCGAACTTGGCCAGGGATGGAGCCAGCAGTTGCACGTCGCCGAGCAGCAGGGCCTCCATTTCCTTGCCATCGCCGAACAGCGACGAGTTGGGGTACACCTCGACCCTGACCCGGCCCGGCAGGCGCTCCTCGGCCAGCTTCTTGAACAGCAGCGCGCCCTGCCCCTTGGGCGTGTGCTCGGCCACCACGTGGGCGAACTTGATGCTGATGGGAGCCGCCGGCTTGGCGTCGGCAGCCTGGGCCAGACCGGCTACGGAAACGGCTACGGAAACGGCTACAGCGCAGACCAGCGCTTTAAGGGAAAGCTTGAGCATGGTTGTACCTCATCTTGTTTTTGTTGATAGGTAGCTATTCGAGCTGCGTACTACTGTTTACAACGCGCGGCTCCCTCCGCGGAATTCACCATTGCGCATAGGCGCGTTCGGTATCTCCGAACGCTCGCCCTTCCTCCAGGCCAGCTAAGCCAGCGCTCCGGCGCGCGCCACGATACGCCTGGCGCGGCCGACAACGGGCGCATCGACCATTTGCCCATCGACCACGAAAACACCGTCGCCGCCTTCGCCGGCCTGCAATACCCGACGCGCCCAGGCCAACTCTTCAGCAGAAGGCGCCAGGGCCTGATGCACCACGGCGACCTGGCTGGGATGAATGCACAGTAGCCCGCCGAAGCCCATATCGCGGGCGTCACGGCTGGCGCGGTCGAGACCGGCCTGATCCTGGATGGCGGGAAATACGCTATCCAGCGGCGCGGCCAGATTGGCCAGACGGCTGTGCAGCAGAACTGCGTAACGGGCCTGATCGAGAATACGCTCGGCTGCCGCCGTGCCGCTGTTCAGCCCCAGGTCGAGACCCAGATCCAGTCCCCCGAACGACAGCCGCTCGACACCTGCCGCAGCGGCAATGTCTGACAGGTGATGCAGGCCGCGGGCACTTTCGATGATCGGCCATATGGGCTTGCCGGCGTCTGCGACCCGCGCCACCTGGGCGGCGCTTTCGACCTTGGGCAGCAGTACGCCGACAACGCCGGCATGGCGCTGACACAAGGCGATATCTTCAGCGTGCCCGGCATGCTCGGGCGAATTGATGCGTACCAGCAGCCGCGCCTGGGGATGGCCGCCGAGAAAGGCATCCAGGTTGGCCCGGGCCTCGACCTTGAGGCTTTCCTGCACGGCGTCCTCGAGGTCGACGATGACCGCGTCGGCACCGCTGGCCAGGGCCTTGGGAATACGCTCCGGCCGGGAGGCCGGGACGAACAGGGCGGAACGGACAATGGGTGTGCTCATAAAGACTGCTTCCTGGCCCCATGGGGTCAATGGGAAATAGGGTTGAAACTGTTCACGATGTACGACTGCAGAAAGGCGCAGCGGCCATTCGTGGACGACGCTTTATCCGTCCACCGCTCTCGCAATGGTGGACAAAAAGAGCGTTGTCCACCCTACACCCTGTGACTGTGGGAGGTGCTTTAGCTCGTAGGATGGGTGAAACCCATCAATATACCGATGGGTTTCACCCATCCTACGTCCGTTCCCGCCTTGCAATGGCCAACTCCAACTGTCCAGCCCGCAAAATCGTGGACAACGTGTCAGATCGCTCCGCTGGCTCTCAGGCCGGTGATCGCCGTACCGCTGTAGCCCAGCTCCGCCAACAACGCCTCGGTGTGCTCGCCCAATCCGGGTACGGCATCCATGCGTGGGCTGAAGGCGCTGTTGCTGCCTGGCGGCAGCAGTGCGGGCAGCGTGCCGGCCGGGCTGCCGACCTGGCGCCAGCGGTCGCGGGCCTTGAGCTGCGGATGAGCCCAGACACCAGCCATGTCATTGACGTGGGCGTTGGCGATCTGCGCCTGTTCGAGTCGCTCGATCACCTGCTCGGCGCTGAGTGCAGCGAAGGTTTCAACGATGATCGCGCGCAGCGCCTCGCGGTTGGCCGAGCGCTTGAAGTTGGCCGAGAAACGCTCATCGGTCGCCAGCTCCGGCTGCAACAGCACCAGCTCGCAGAAGGCCTGCCATTCGCGCTCGTTCTGCAGGCCGAGCATCACCGTGCCGCCGTCACCGGCGGGAAACGGGCCGTAGGGGTAGATGGTCGAGTGAGCGGCCCCGGCACGCGGCGGCGGCGTGGCACCGTCGTACGCGTAATACAGGGGATAGCCCATCCACTCGACCAGGCTCTCGAGCATGCTCACGTCGATTCGGCTGCCCAGGCCGGTCTTGCCGCGCAGCAACAACGCCGAGAGGATGCTGCTGTAGGCGTACATGCCGGCGGCGATATCAGCGATGGAGCACCCGGCCTTGGCCAGTTGATCGTCGTCTGCTCCGCCGGTGACCGACAGGAAGCCGCCCTCGCTCTGGATCAGCAGGTCGTAGGCCTTTTTCTTCTCGTAGCTGCCGCCTTCGCCGTAGCCGGAAATGTCGCAGACGATCAGCTTGGGAAAACGCTCGTGCAGCGCCTCGAACGACAAGCCCATGCGCGCCGCCGCCCCCGGTGCCAGGTTCTGTACCAGCACGTCGGCCTTTTCCAGCAGGCTGTCGAGTACATCGCCGGCACCGTCCTGCTTGAGGTCGAGGGTCAGGCTTTCCTTGGAACGGTTGGTCCACACGAAGTGCGAAGCCAGGCCATTGACACGCTCGTCATAGCCGCGAGCGAAGTCGCCGCTACCGGGGCGCTCGACCTTGATCACCCGAGCGCCCATGTCGGCAAGCTGGCGGGTGCAGAACGGCGCCGCAATGGCGTGTTCCAGGCTGACCACGGTGATGCCGTCGAGGGGCCGGGGTTGTTGTGCGTTGTTCATGTCCGTTTCCTCGCTCAGACCAGGTTGCTCAGATCATCCGTCTCACGCAGGCGCCAGACCTTGGCGATCAGCTCACCCGCATCAAAGCTGCTGCGCTTGCCGGCGAATGCCAGCAGGCGACGGAATTTGTCTTCCAGTTCGACGCGGCTGAGCGTGTTGCCCGGATCGCCCTTGGGCTCATCGATGGCGCCGTGCAAGGTGCGGCCATCGCAGGTCACCACCTCGACCCGGCCCAGCCAGCGCGCCGGGTAGGCGGCGTCCACCTCGGGATGGAGGCACATGCTGACCTTGCCTCTGAATTCGGCGACGTCCTCATCGGTGAGCGACAGGTTCTCGAACTCGGTGAGCTGCGCCTTGCCATGCACGGCGATCAGGCCAAGCACGGTGCCCATGGAGAACTTGGCCTGGTGCACGGTCTGCGGCACCACTACACGGCCGAGCACATCGATGGCACCCTGGTGCACATGGGTGATCACTTGTGCGATGTCGCCATGGCGCAGACCCTCGCGCTGCATCAGATCCAGCAGCGCATCGGCGGCCGGATGAGTGTGGCGACAGGAGGCGTGGAACTTGAACGAGGTTTCCACCAGCGCCCAGCGGCTGCCGAGGCGATCCGACAGTTTGCTCGGGTCGGCATCGCTGGACATGCCCGCAGCCATGCCCTGCTCGCCCTCCAGAATGTTCTGCGCGCCGGTCAGGCCCTGCTCGGTGAAGTACGCGGCCAGCAGGCCATCGGCGGCGGCCTTGGCGGTGTGCAACTGCTTGGAGTCGGCGGCGTCGCGCAGGAACTCCCAGAGCCCGGCGGCCTGGGTGCCGGCGTTACCCAGCAGGTGGACGAACTGCTTCTGGTCGAAGTCCAGCAGCTTGCCCACCGCCACGGCTGCAGCCAGGGTGCCGACCGTGGCCGTGGTGTGGAAGATGCGGTAGTGGGAACGGCCAAGGAATTCACCGATGCGAATGCCCGCCTCGTAGCCGGCCACCGAAGCCAGCAACAGCTCGCGGCCGGACTTGCCCAGATCCTGCGCTGCGGCCAGGGCCGCCGGGAACACCACGGTGGCCGGGTGCAGCACTGAGCTGTTGTGCAGGTCGTCCTGCTCCACCAGATGGGAGGAAGCACCGTTGACCAGTGCGGCGAAGTACGCCGAGGTGCCGCGGCCATTGACCAGGATGCGCGCCGGGCCATCGGCCGGGCCCATCTTCTGCGCATAGGCTTCGAACAGCGGAATCGGCCGTGCACCTTCGCTGGCCAGGGCCGAGCCGAGCCAGTCGAGAAACAGGTCTTCGGTGCGATCCAGAACGCTTTCAGGCAGATCGTCGTAACGTAGCTCGGCGAGGAACGCGGCGAGCTGTTGGGTATTCGTGCTCATAACCGACTCCTCAGAAGCTGCGTGGCAGTTCGAGCAGGTGCTCGGCCACGTAGGACATGATCAGGTTGGTGGAGATCGGCGCTACCTGGTACAGGCGGGTCTCGCGGAACTTGCGCTCGACGTCGTATTCATTGGCGAAACCAAAGCCGCCGTGGGTCTGCAGGCAGGCGTTGGCCGCGGCCCAGGAGGCTTCCGCCGCCAGGTATTTGGCCATGTTGGCGCTGGCCCCGGCGTTCTCGCCACGGTCGTACTGCTCGCAGGCGCGCCAGCGCATCAGGTCGGCGGCCTCGACCTCGATATGGGCCTTGGCGATGGGGAATTGCACGCCCTGGTTCTGGCCGATCGGCCGGCCGAACACCACGCGGTCGCGGGCATAGGCGCTGGCTTTTTCGATGAACCAGCGGCCGTCACCGATGCACTCGGCAGCGATCAAGGTACGCTCGGCATTCAGGCCGTCGAGGATGTAGCGAAAGCCCTTGCCCTCTTCGCCGATCAGGCTGCTGGCAGGAATTTCCAGGTTGTCGAAGAACAGCTCGTTGGTCTCGTGGTTGACCATGTTGGCGATCGGCTGCACGGTCAGGCCGTTGCCGATGGCCTGGCGCAGGTCGACCAGGAAGATCGACATGCCTTCGGACTTCTTCTTCACTTCGGCGAGCGGCGTGGTGCGCGCCAGCAGGATCATCAGATCGGAATGCTGGATGCGCGAGATCCACACCTTCTGGCCGTTGATCACGTACTTGTCGCCCTGGCGCACGGCGGTGGTCTTGATCTTGGTGGTATCGGTGCCGGTGGTCGGCTCGGTCACGCCCATGGACTGCAAGCGCAGCTCACCGCTGGCCAGCTTCGGCAGGTAGTAGCTTTTCTGCTCATCGCTGCCGTTACGCAGCAGAGTGAACATGTTGTACATCTGCCCGTGGATGGTGCCGGAGTTTCCGCCGCAGCGGTTCACTTCCTCGAGAATCACCGAGGCTTCGGCCAGGCCCAAGCCGGAGCCGCCATATTCTTCCGGGATCATCGCCGACAGCCAGCCGGCTTCGGTCATGGCGGCCACGAAGGCTTCCGGAAAGCCTTTTTCCTCATCGATCTTGCGCCAGTATTCGGCGGGGAATTCGGCGCACAGACCACGCACGCCTTCGCGGATGAAATTCAGTTCTTCGCTCTGTTCCGGGGTCATCTTGATTCCTCGATTGTTCTTGTTGCTTCAGCCGTAGGGTGGATCGGGGCGTGTAGCTGTCGCTTTTTACATTCACCAAAACGCCACCTGGTGGATCGGTAAAGCGTGATCCACCCTACTCAGCGTCGGTCATTCGAATTCCACGTCGGCCTGCTGGGCCATGCCGGCTTCGTTGCCCGCCCACAGTTGCGCCTTGCCCGGCTCGGTTATCCGCCCGGCCACCTCGAATGGCTCGGGCGCGATCAGCGGGCGCAGACCGCGGTAGGCGAAACGACGCAGGCGGGTTTGCGGGTTGGCGCGGCGAAAGGCGCGCAGGTTGAGCGTGGCGATCAGCGGGCCATGCACTACCAGGCCGGCGTAGCCTTCGGTGCCAGTGACATAGGGCCAGTCGTAATGGATGCGGTGGCCGTTGAAGGTCACGGCGCTGTAGCGGAACAGCAGCGTCGGGCTGGGCACCACACCCTCGCGCCAATCGCCTGCCGGCAGTGCTTCGCCAGCTCCGCTCTTGGGCGGGCTGGGTTCGCGGTAGACGATATCCTGCTCTTCGCGGATGGCCAGTTCGCCGTCCTGCAGGTAGTCGTGCTGCACGGTGACGAACAGCAGTGCTCCGGTACGACCGTGCTTTTCTTCGATGTGCTTGATGGTCGACACGCGGGTAGCCTCGCCGCCCACCCGCAGCGCAGCGATGAACTCGACACGGCCGCCGGCCCACATACGGTTGCGGTTGTCCGCCGGTGGCAGGAAGCCGCCTCGCGCCGGGTGGCCGTCACCACCCAGAGCGCTTTCGGCGATGGGATCCTGAAAAAACGCCCAGTGCCACAGCGGCGGCAAGGCCTCGCCGTGGGCGGGAGTGTCTTCGCCCAGGGTCGCGGCGATGCGCTTGACCAGGTTGCGGCTCAGTTGATCATGGGATTCTTCGGTGCGGCCGATCCAGGCGGAAAAAGCAGAGTCGCTCATGGTGGGTTCCAGCTGTCTTGTTATGTGCTACCAGCATGCAATTCGCTTATCGTTCTGTGAATTTGCATTTGCATAAGCCGGCGTTCGGTTATGCTGAACACCAAGTTTGTAGGAAGTAGTCTGTCGCGCAGCAAACATGACTCGCTGGATACGCGCTGCAGGAACAGCGGGGATGCCTGACCCTGCTGGCGATAGCGGTGGTGAAATCCAGGCTGGAGTCGCGACAAGAATTTGTATCGCCCGCAAGCGGGCTCCTACGGGGATTTTCCGCCATGCACTTCGATCTGCCGGATCTGCGCCTCTTCATCCATATCGCCGAATCGCCTAGCCTGACACAGGGCGCACGGCGTGCCTCACTCTCGCCCGCTGCGGCCAGCGCGCGCATCAAGGCACTGGAAGGCCAACTGGCCACCCGCCTGCTGTACCGCGACAGCCGTGGCGTGGAACTGACACCCTCCGGTCAGCGCCTGCTGCAGCACGCGCGGTTGATCATGCGTCAGGTCGACTATCTGAAAAGTGAGTTCACCGAATACGGCAGTGACTCGGCAGGGCATATCCGCATCTTCGCCAACACCACGGCAGTGACCGAATTCCTGCCCGAAGTGCTGGCCGGTTTCCTGGCCGGTCGCCCTGGCGTAACCGTGGATCTGCAGGAGCGCCTGAGTCGCGATATCGTGCGCGGCGTACTCGATGGCGGCGCGGATCTGGGCATCATCGCCGGCCCGGTAGAAGCCGCCGGCCTGCAGGTGCTGCACTTCAGCACCGACCGCCTGGTGCTGGTGGTGCCGGACAACCACCCCCTGGCGGGCCGCGACAAGGTCAGCCTGCGCGACACCCTGCAGTACCAGCACATCGGCCTGCACGACGGCAGTACCCTGCTGACCTTCCTGCGTGAACACGTGGAAACCCTCGGCGGCACCCTGTCGCTGCGCATCCAGATGTCCAGCTTCGAAGCCATTTGCCGCATGGTCGAAGCCAACGTCGGTATCGGCATCATCCCCGAGTCCGCCGCCAGCCGGCATCGCCGCACCATGAAACTGCATACCATCGAACTGAACGAACCCTGGGCGATACGTGAACGCAGCATGCTGGTACGCGACCTCGAAGCGTTGCCGGGCAGCGTGCGGGCGTTGATTGCGACCTTGTTGCCAGAAGCCTGAATAGCGGGTTTGGTTGGGAGTCGTAGATGTTTGGGAACACGATGATGCCGCTTTCTTGCGGCGGATTACGCCTTCGGCTAATACGCCCTACGGGTTTACGGACCACGCCTCACTGGGCGCCCCAATTCATCCTTCACGGCCCAGTACGCAACGTCATGAGCTCGTTGAAATATAGCTACTGACCTTCCCGCCCGATCCCATGCTCGCGCAGCTTGTTGGCAATGGTGGTGTGGGACACGCCCAGGCGTTTGCCGAGCAGGCGACTGCTCGGGAACTCACCGTGCAAGCGCTCCAGCACGGCCTTCTCGAAGCGCCCGGCGATAGCGTCCAGCCCGCCCTCCAGGGAGAAGTCGCCGAGCGGTTGGGCCGCCCCGTAGCCTGGCAGGCGAATATGCTCTGGCTTCACCACCCCTCCTTCGCACAGCGAAACCGCCTGGAACAGCGCGTTCTCCAACTGCCGCACATTGCCCGGCCAGTGGTAGCGACCGAGCTTTTCCAATGCTGTCGGCGCCAGGGTCGGCAAAGGGCAACCGATCTGCCGGCTGGCGCGGTCGAGAAAGTGTTCGACCAGTGGTTGCAGACCATCCAGGCATTCGCGTAGCGGCGGAATATGCAGACTGAGCACGTTGAGGCGGTGGTACAGATCCTCGCGAAACTCACCTCGGGCACACAGCTCGGACAGGTCTACCTGGGTGGCGCAGGTTACCCGCACATCGAGGTAGACCTCTTCATCGCTGCCGACCCGGCGGAAGCAGCCATCCTGGAGAAAACGCAGCAGCTTGGCCTGCAGGCGCGGGCTCATCTCGGCGACGGCATCGAGAAACAGCGTTCCGCCAGCAGTCAGCTCCAGCAAGCCGAGCTTGCCTTCGGGGCGGGCGCCTTCGAAGGCGCCGGGGCCATAGCCGAACAGCTCGGTTTCGGCCATGGACTCGGGCAACCCGGCACAGTTGAGCGCCATGAACGGCGACTGTCCCCGCGGGCTGGCCAGGTGGCAGGCGCGGGCCAGCAGTTCCTTGCCGGTACCGGTTTCGCCCTCGATCAACAGCGGCGCGTCCAGTGGTGCCATGCGCCGCGCCTCGCGTACCACCGCGGCCATCACTTTCGAGCTCTGGAAGATGCTGTCGAAGCCGCGCAGCTCCTGCTTGCGCACCTGGTAGATGCGCTCGCCGACACGATCGGCGCGGTGCAGGGTCAGCACCGCGCCAGCCATGGCCTCGCTTTCATCGTGTTCGGTTTGCAGCGGTGCGATATCGGCAAGGAACACATCGCCACACACCTTGACCCGCAGGCCATTGATACGCGACCTGTTGGCCCGCACCAGCTCCGGCAAATCGAAATCCTCGGTGTAATGCGACAGCGCGATACCCGGCACCTCGTCCACCCGCACACCGAGCAACTGCGCGGCGGCCCGGTTGGCGGCGACGATGCTGCCAGCCATATCGATGGACAGCACCGGAAACTCCAGCGCACCAAGCAGTGCGTTGAGCTCCAGATGGCGGCGCTCGCTGGGCATCAGCCCCACGCGCTTGACGCCGAACACGCCGGTGATGGCTTCGAGCTTGGGGCGCAGGGCCTGGAATTGCAGATTGATCAGGTTGGGGCAATGCAGGTAGATGGCATTGCCCTGCTCGCCCCCGACTTCGCCACGGGCGACGTTGATACCGTAGTCGACCAGCAGTTCGAGAATGTCGCGCAGGATTCCAACACGGTTCTGGCAGTGGATCTTGATACGCATGACGGCCGCTCTTGTTATTTTCGTCAAGGTTTCTTGCCAGTCTAGTGGATTCGACTGAGCCCACGACAAGGTTTTGCGCGCGACGTAATCCTTTCTTTACGAAAACCTCGGCCATGGCGCTCGAACGGGTCGCGCACGCGCCTCGCGCAATCCTCAGCCTGCGCCATGCTGCACACCGTAGGGTGGGTCGGGCCGCGCAGGTTAGCGACGCCAGTCACAGGACGTGCTCCTGCAGCGGTCTTAACGCGTCGCGTAACCCACCAGTCGATATCCGACATCGTAACCATCACGGATGGAGCGCTGCGACAGATGCCTACCGCCCCCTCGAGACGAGCCGTAACGCGCCAGGGAGATTGCCAGATGAAAGCCAGCCAGTACGTCGCCAGGCAGCCTGACGCGAGCGGCTTTATCCACTATGACGAGGTCGAGCATCGCACCTGGCAGACGCTGATCGAGCGGCAACTCGAGGTGATCGAATCACGGGCCTGCCAACCCTATCTCGACGGCCTCGACAGACTCGCCCTGCCACACGAGCGGATTCCCCAACTGCCCGACATCAACCGCGTGTTGCACGCCGCGACCGGCTGGCAGGTCGCTCAGGTACCGGCACTGATTCCGTTCCAGCGCTTCTTCGAGCTGCTCGCCAACCGGCAGTTTCCGGTGGCCACTTTCATCCGCACAGAAGCGGAACTGGACTACCTGCAGGAGCCGGATATCTTCCACGAGATATTCGGCCACTGCCCGTTGCTGACCAATCCCTGGTTCGCCGAATTCACTCACACTTATGGTCGCCTGGGCCTGGCTGCCAACCCTCAGGAGCGCGTATTTCTCGCCCGGTTGTACTGGATGACCATCGAATTCGGCCTGGTCGACACACCTGCCGGGCGGCGCATCTACGGCGGCGGCATTCTCTCGTCGCCCAAGGAAGCGGTGTACTGTCTATCCGCAGCGCCTGAACGCTTGCCGTTCGATCCAGTGGAAACCATGCGCACGCCCTACCGTATCGACATCCTGCAGCCGCTGTATTTCGTGCTGCCGAATCTGCAACGGTTGTTCGCCCTGGCCCAGGAAGACATCATGGCTCATGTACGGGAGGCCATGCGCCTGGGCCTGCATCCGCCGAAGTTTCCGCCCAAGGCGGCGTGAGAGCAGGAAAATGCCGCACAAACACCACAAAACCATGTAGGAGCTGCGGGGGCGCCTAGCCTTGCGGGCGATGCGATAGCAGTCATCCAGCCCCGTAGTCTGGATTAACCGCAGGCGTAATCCGGGGAGCGCGCGTCACGGGCGATTGAGCACCTTCCCAGAGAAGGATCTGAGCGGCCGTGACAATCAGGCAGCACCAATGGCGTACGAACGGACACAAACCTGAACGACACAGTCATCGAATCACGGAGCGCCCTATGACCGATCTCAAGCAAGCCAAGTGCGAAGCCTGCAACGCCGATGCGCCGAAAGTCAGCGACACCGAGCTGGCCGAACTGCTGAAGCAGGTTCCCGACTGGAACATCGAAGTACGCGATGGCGTGATGCAGCTCGAACGGGCCTACACCTTTCGCACCTTCAAGCACGCTCTGAACTTTACCAACGCCGTGGGCGAGATCGCCGAAACGGAGAATCACCACCCCGCCCTGCTGACCGAATGGGGCAAGGTCACCGTGACCTGGTGGAGCCACTCGATCAAGGGCCTGCACCGCAATGATTTCATCATGGCAGCGTGCACCGATGAGGTGGCCGAGGTGGCTGAAGGACGCAAGTGAGATGCCCGCAAAACGGGAAAAAATCGCTCGGCAACGCCCTGCGATGGTGCCATTCCCTGACCCGAAAAATTCAAAGACCGTTCGTCGATAAAAATAAACCATATATATCAGATAGTTAACCAACCACCACAAAGATCACTGGCGCGCTTCCTGCTTGCTATCACCTGCATAGTTCCCTAGGGTAGTTCGCCATGTGGTCCTTGATTGCCCCTATCAGCTCGTTGCTGGGTGGGGTTGCGTTACTCCTCCTTGGCAACGGTCTGCTCAACACTCTACTGACCCTGCGTGGCGTCGCCGAAGGCTACTCCACCGGGATGCTCGGACTGATCATGTCCGGGTACTTCGTCGGTTTTCTCCTTGGCACCTGGCTAGCGATTCCGCTGGTTCGTCGCGTTGGGCATATCCGTGCGTTCTCCTTTTGTGCTGCCCTCGCCGCCATCACCGCACTGCTCCATGTACTGATCGTCGATCCCTGGGTCTGGCTCGGTTTGCGTGTGCTCTACGGCCTGGCTTTGGTCAGCCTGTACATGGTCATCGAGAGCTGGCTCAACGCCCAGGTACCTAACGACAAGCGCGGGCAGATGTTCGCCGTGTACATGGCGGTGAACCTTGGTGCTCTGGCCGCCGCCCAGCAATTGCTGAACCTGGCCGATCCCGGTGAATTCCTGCTCTTCGCCTTGGCTGCGATGCTGATCAGTGCCGCGCTGATGCCCATCACCCTCACGCGCCAGCCACAGCCCAGCGTGCCGGAAACCCTGCACACCAACCTGCGCAAGATCGCCAGCATCGCCCCATTGGCCATCGCGGCTGCCGGCCTTTCCGGCCTGGCGCTTGGAGCCTTCTGGGGCATGGCGCCGGTGTATGCCAGCCTCAACGGTTTCGATGCTGCGGGTGTCGGTCTGATGATGAGCGCGACCATTCTCGGCGGTGCCCTGCTGCAATGGCCGATCGGCCGTTTCTCCGACACTCATGATCGGCGCTGGGTGCTGTTCTGGGTCGTCTGCGCGGCGGTAGTCGTGGCCCTGTTGATGAGCCTGCTACCCGCTGGCCGCCCTCTGCTGGCACTGATGTTCGTGTTTGGCGGACTGTCGTTCGCCATCTATCCCATCGCCGTGGCGCAACTGATCGACCAGCTGCACAGCGACGAGATTCTTTCCGGCTCCAGCAGCCTGCTGATGGTCAATGGCATCGGCTCCGTATGTGGGCCGCTGCTCGCCGGCGTGCTGATGCAATACACCGGTGCCGCCGCACTACCCCTGTATTTCGCCGCTACCCTGGGGCTGCTGGCGGCCTACACCTTCTATCGTCTACGTCACGTCAGCGACCTGGTCGCCGGCGAGCAGGCGCACTTCATGCCGATGTTGCGCACCAGCCATACCGTGCTGGAACTGATGCCCGACGCCCCGCCGTCAGACGACGACAACGCCTCGGACAACGATAACCCCGACGATGCGCAGGAGCGTGTCGTCACCTCATCGTAGGCACTGGCCTACACAACAGAGGCGTCAACCAAGGCGCCCACTTTGCTCGTCGGCTGATGTCGGCGCGTCACTGCACCACTTTGTTTATGGACAGGGAGACAGCGCATGTTACTTGCAACCGATCTTGATGGAACCTTTCTCGCTGGCGATCCCGAGGATCGTCTGAGCCTTTACCAAACCATCGCCGCCCACCCGGAAATTCAGTTGGCCTACGTCACCGGTCGCAGCCTGGAAGCGGTGCTACCGCTGTTGGCCGACCCGACCTTGCCGCAACCGGACTTCATCATCGCCGACGTAGGCGCCACCTTCGTGCATGGCGACACCTTGCAACCGATCCAACTGCTGCAGGGCCGGGTCGATGCCCGCTGGCCGGGCGAAAGCCTGGTGGCCCAGGCCCTGGACGGCTTCGGCCTGGAGCGTCAGGACGTGCCCCAGACGCGCCGCTGCTCCTACTTCTGCACGCCTGAGCAGGCAGCCGACCCGGCCCTGGCGGCGGTGGCAGAAACGCTAGGTTGCGACCTGCTGTATTCCGCGGATCGCTACCTGGACTTTCTGCCCAAGGGCGTCAACAAGGGCAGCAGCCTCAAGGCGCTGGTCGAATGGCTGGAACTGGATGCAGACCAGGTACTGGCCTGTGGCGATACCCTGAATGACCTGAACATGCTCGACGGCACCTACAAAGGTGTCTGCGTCGGCGAATCCGAACCGAACCTGCTGCGCGCCACCGAGCACCAATCCTGGATCCTGCAGGCGGATCGCTCAGGGTGCGGCGGCATTCTTCAGGCATTCGTGCATTTCGGTTTCCTCGGCGAGCACGGTATCGCCGCGGAAAAACGCAGTGCCACCAAACCAGGCCGGGCCGAGCTGGTGATGGTCTATCACCGCCTGCCCTACGAGGAACACCGCGTCGATGGCAAGCTGCAACGCCGCCGGCCGACTTCACCCAACGGCATCATTCCCACGCTGATGAGTTTCTTCGGCGATTCGCGTCCCGGTTCCTGGGTTGCCTGGGCAGTGGACGAAGGTGGCGACGAGCCCTTCGAAACCCATACCACGGTGGATGCCGAACGCTATCCCAAACTCACCGCTGCAAGGGTGGCGCTGAGCAAGGAAGAAGTCGACATCTTCTACAAGCGCTTCTCCAAGGAAGCCTTCTGGCCGACCCTGCACACTTTCTGGGAGCGTGCGCGTTTCGACGAGGACGACTGGCAGGTGTTTCTCAAGGTCAACCGCGCCTTCGCCGAACGCACGGCAAAGGAAGCCGCGGAAGGTGCCATCGTCTGGTTGCACGACTACAACCTGTGGATGGTGCCGGGCTACCTGCGCGAAATGCGCCCTGATCTGCGTATCGCCTTCTTCCACCACACCTACTTTCCTTCAGCCGACGTATTCAACGTGCTGCCGTGGCGCCGGCAGATCATCGGCAGCCTGCTGCAGTGCGACTACATCGGCTTCCACATTCCACGCCAGGTGGAGAACTTCGTCGACGTGGCCCGCGGTGTCACCCCGTTGCAAACCATCAGCCGACAGAACTGCGCGCCGCGCTTCATCACCTATGGCTGCGCCGTGGGCCTGGAGCGCATGACCACCGCCGTGGACACCGGCAGCCGCGTAGTCAAGCTTGGCGCTCACCCGGTGGGGCTGGACATCGACCGTGTACGCAATGCCCTGGCCCAGGACAAGACCCGCAAGCAGATGGCGCACCTGCGTGAAGAGCTGCGCGGCATCAAGCTGGTGCTGTCGGTGGAGCGCCTGGATTACACCAAGGGCATCCTCGAGAAACTCCAGGCCTTCGAGCGCCTGCTGGCCGACAACCCCGAGCTGCTGGGCAAGATCACGCTGGTCAGCATCTGCGTGCCGGCAGCCCGCGAGATGACCATCTACGACGAGCTGCAATCGCAGATCGAGCAGGCCGTGGGCCGCATCAACGGCCGCTTCGCGCGGATCGGCTGGACGCCGGTGCAGTTCTTCTTCCGCAGCTTCCCGTTCGACGAGGTGGTGGCCTGGTACGCCATGGCCGACGTCATGTGGATCACCCCGCTGCGTGACGGCCTCAACCTGGTGGCCAAGGAATTCGTCGCCACCCAGGGTCTGCTCGAAGGCCAGGGCGTGCTCGCACTGTCCGAGTTCGCGGGCGCCGCAGCCGAGCTCAAGGGCGCGCTGCTGACCAACCCCCACGACACCGCCGACCTGGCACAAACCTGCTACCTGGCGCTGAACATGCCCAAATCCGAAGCCCGTGCGCGGATGCGTGAGCTGTTCGATATCGTCAATTACAACGATATCCGCCGCTGGGGCGACGAGTTCCTCGCCGGCGTCGCCGAGCCGGAGGCCGAGAACGTCCTGCATCTCGCGGCAGGCTGAGCCAGAGCTGTAACGATCCGCCGATAGCCCGGCGTTGACGCAGCGGCTCAGGTCGAGCCGCTGCGTGACTAACTGATATGCTGCGCGCCTCTGGCAAGAACGAGACGTGCGGCATGAAAAACATCCTGATCATCGGCATCGGCGCCGGCGACCCCGACTACCTGACGATGCAGGCGATCAAGGCCCTCAACCGGGCCGACGTGTTCTTCATCCTCGACAAGGGCGAGGCCAAGGACAAGCTGATCGCCCTGCGCCGGCTGATTCTCGAGCGCTATATCGACGCCGAACGCGCGTACCGCATCGCCGAGGCCAGCAACCCCGAGCGCGAGCGCGACACGCCAGACTACGACGCCAGTATCGACAGCCTCAATCGCGACAAACAGGCGGTGTTCGAGCAATTGATCGGGCAGCTGAAAGATGGCGAAACCGGCGCATTCCTGGTCTGGGGCGACCCATCGCTGTACGACAGCACCATTCGCATTCTCGACGGGGTGATCGCCAGCGGCCACCGACTCGACTATCAGGTAATCCCAGGTATCACCAGCGTGCAGGCGCTGACCGCCCGCCACCGTATTCCACTGAACCAGATTGGTCGTGCCGTGCAGATCACCACCGGTCGACGCCTGCGCGAAGGCTGGCCAGCAGGCGTGGACAGCGTGGTGGTGATGCTCGATGCCCAGAACAGCTATCGCTATCTCGTCGATCAGGATCTGCACATCTACTGGGGCGCCTATGTCGGCACGCCGGACGAAATCCTGATCGAGGGCAAGCTGGCCGATGTCGCCGAGCGTATCGTGCAAACCCGCGCGGCAGCGCGCGAGGCCAACGGCTGGATCATGGACAGCTACCTGCTGCGCCGCGGTGGACGTGAGGCCTGATCCCAGAGTCGCAGCCGCCACCCTCAGCAGCCTGCTCACGATCTGCTGCGTGTCGCCTGATTGTTCGATCGCAAGAAGGCGTAAGCGGACGGTCGTAGGATGGGTGCACCCCATCGGCAATTGATGGGTTGCACCCATCCTACGGACTATGAATCGACGGCAATAAGGCGTAAGCAGACGCTCACCCCGTAGGGTGGATGACGATCTTTTCATCCACCATTGCGATTGCAGAGCGGTGGACGGGTCGGGCCGCGTAGGTGAAGCGTCGTCCACCCTACAAATGGCTGCTTCCGCCTTGTAGCGGCCTGTCAGGCGACCCTTGATTCTGGCTCGCGGATCGTGAACAGGTTCTCAGAGGCGCCCGCGGAACAGCGCCTGGTGCTTGCGGCATTGCTCGGCCGAAAGCATGAACACGCCGTGGCCGCCGCGGGCGAAATCCAACCAGGCGAAATCCACCTCGGGATACAGCGCCTCGACGTGCACCTGGCTGTTGCCCACCTCGACGATCAGCAGGCCCTTGTCGCTCAGATGATCGGCCGCTTCCGCCAGCATCCGGCGCACCAGATCCAGGCCGTCGTCACCACAGGCCAAACCCATTTCCGGCTCATGCTGGTACTCGGCCGGCATATCGGCGAAGTCTTCGGCATCGACATAGGGCGGGTTGGAGACGATCAGATCGAAACGCTGCCCCGGCAGACCGGCGAAGCCGTCACCCTGTACGGTGTAGACACGTTCTTCGAGACCATGGCGCTCGATATTGCGGTTGGCCACTTCCAGCGCATCAAAGGACAGATCACCCAGTACCACTTCGGCGTCGAGAAATTCGTAGGCGCAGGCGATGCCGATACAGCCGGAACCGGTGCACAGGTCAAGAATCCGTGCGGGTTCATCGGCCAGCCACGGGCTGAAACGCTGCTCGATCAGTTCGGAGATCGGTGAGCGCGGCACCAGTACCCGCTCATCGACGATAAAGGGCAAGCCGCAGAACCAGGCCTCGCCGAGCAGATAGGCGGTCGGCACGCGATCCTCGATGCGCCGCTGCAACAAGGCGTGCAGGTGCTGCTGCTCATCTTCTTCGAGACGGCAATCCAGATAGCCGTCAGCGATTTCCCAGGGCAGATGCAGGGCACCCAGCACCAGTTGCCGGGCTTCGTCCCAGGCGTTGTCGGTGCCATGACCGAAGAACAGCTCCTCTGCCTGAAAGCGGCTCACGGCCCAGCGGATGTAATCGCGCAGCGTGCGCAGGCGGGTGTTCAGGGCTGGGCGGGCATCGGTCACAGCATGGCTCCGGGCAAAAGGCGTTAGTTTAGCAGGCCTACCCCGGCAATCCAGCGCCATCCCCTGTACGTTCGATATGGCAGCATTGCGTGTGCCCCAGCGAGCTGAAACGATTCACTTGGCGTTGCCGAGGTAGCGGCATGGCAATACAACCAACAGAGAGGTTCACAGCAGCGTCATACAGGCGGACAATATGTACCGTTAACCGCGCCAGCAAGGAGTCGTACATGTCGTCCCACCCGCAAACGTTCTATCAGCTCACCGGTCGTGGCCATGCGCCTGCCAATCTGAGCAATGCGACTCTGCTGGTCATTGATGCCCAGGAAGAATATCGCAGTGGTGTGGTGCAGTTGCCGGGCCTGGATGCAGCCGTGGCGGAAATCGCCAAGCTGCTGGATGCCACACGCCGCCTGGGCGGCTCCATCGTTCACGTCAAACACCTGGGCATTCCCGGTGGCCTGCTCGACCCGCGCGGCCCGCGTGGCGAGCATCTTCCGGAAGTGGCACCGTTACCCGGTGAGATCGTCGTCGAAAAGCGCATGCCGAACGCCTTCTCCGGTACCGACCTGCATGAAAAGCTGCAGTCTCTGGGTCATCTGGATCTGATCGTCTGCGGATTCATGACCCACTCCAGCATCAGCACCACCATCCGCGCCACCAAGGACTACGGCTATCGCTGTACCGTGGTCGATGCAGCCTGCGCGACCCGAGACCTGCCGACGCCCGATGGCAAGGTGATCAGCGCCGCCGAGATGCACCGCTTCGAAATGATCGCCCTGGCCGACAACTTCGCAGCCTGGGTTCCGGACGCCAGCGCGCTGGTGTAAGCCCGCAGGCATGCGGTGCCAGGCGCCGCATGGTTTGAACCCGCTCCGTTCCTGCCAGTCATAGCGGAAAGATCCTTCGAGGAAATGTCGCCCCATGAAGCAATCAGACGGTTTCGATGCCCGCCGCCTACGCCCGAGAGGATCGGGCCACTGGCGACTGCGCGTTGCCGCCGCCCTGGCGGCGCTGTTCGCGACATTCGGCATTCTGCTGGCCATGGCGGGGGCCGCTACCCTGCTGGGGCGGCCACCGGCCCTCGGCAACCTGAACGACTCCACCAGCGACGCCAGCATTCTACTGGCGCTTGGCCTGATCCTGCTGTGGGGCGGCATAGTGGGCTGGCGTAAATGCCGTCGACGCCTGCGCCAGCGCAGTGCCGACCTGGCCATGTCTCCGCACCTGATGAAGAAACGCGACTGACCCGTCTCTTCCCGCTTGGTAAACTTGGCTTCCCCTGCGGAGGCTCCGATGCAAGACGACGACTTTTCCCTGTTCAAGGCTCAGCTGCAAGGCGTGAAACCGATCAAGCATGATCGCGCCGACACCGGCAAGCCGAAGAGCGACCGTGCGCGCCTGGCTACCCTGCGCCAAGCCGCGACGCTAAGCACCGACACCATCAAGGTCGATGGCCTGTCCGATCAGTTCGTCATCGACGTTGGCGCCGAAGACGCCCTGTACTGGGCCGGCAATGGCGTGCAGGACGGCCAGATGCGCAAACTCAAGCTCGGCCAGATCCCGTTCGACGGCAGCCTCGACTTGCACGGCATGAGCGTGGAAAAGGCCCGCGACACCCTCTGGGAATTCCTCGCCGAAGCTACCAAGCTGGAAGTTCGCTGCGTACGGGTGACCCACGGCAAGGCGGTACGCACCGACGGCCGCAAGCCGATGATCAAGAGCCACGTGAATACCTGGCTGCGCCAGCACCCGCAAGTGCTCGGTTTCACCTCCTGCATCGCCAAGCACGGCGGCACCGGAGCGGTCTACGTGATACTCAAGCGCACCATGATGGACGGCCGCGACGAGTGATCGGTAGCCCGACGGCTATCTACCAGCCCACGCTGAGCAGATTTACGAAAATAGCCGGTAGCCATTTACGGCGAGCCTGAATGGCAGGCACAAAAAACCCGGCGCGAAAGCCTAATGCCAGTCAGTTAAGCTGACTGGCATTTTTCTTTTTGGGGTACTTTATCGGTTTAGGTTTCACGACGCGGGGATAGTGCCGTTCTCGCCTGGGTGGCAGGACGAAGTGACGGGCCTGGATTCTCAGCTCTGCCAGCCGTTGGGGGATAGTCGCCGGTGTTTGCGTGGGGCAATAACGCAGAGCCCCCGCGATGGCCAGCCACTGGAAGCTCAGGCGTTGTGGGGGTATTTCCAGCTCCTCGGCCATCAGGTGCATTTCCTGGCGGATCAGGTTGTAGGCCAGCAAGGTTCCCCATAACTCCTGCCGAGCGAGTTCAGGGAGTTTGCTGCGCAGCAATCCGCCATCTTGCAGGCCTTGCTTGATCTCGCGGTAACCCAGTTCGATCTCCCAGCGCTCGCGATAGTGAGCCGCCACCTGGTCGGCCGGGTAGCGGTGCGGATCACAGAGCGAACTCAGGTAGCGCCTGGGCTTACCATCGACCCTGCGCTCAATCAAACGGGCCTGCCAGTACTCGGGGAGCTGGGGTTGCTGTCGACGGGCCTGAGGCGAGACCGGCAGACGTACCAGCCAGTCACCCGGCCCAAAGGTCTTTACGATGTCATGGCGCAGTGTTGATTTGGCACGCATCAACCAGTGACGCTCGGCGCCTTGCCTCTGCCAATCAAGAAGGAAGGTGGCCGAGTAGTAGGCACGATCAAAATGGTCAGCGAATGGTCACCCACCGCCTGCGCCAACTCCCGGGCGAAACTGAGTTCCCCCACCGCAAAGCTGCCGAAGCGTGCGGCGCGGATCAGGTGGCTATAGGTGTCCATGAGGCAGACCCCACGGGCCTGGGGCCAGTTACTGACACCGTGCTGGTTCTTTCCGCTGGAGAAGGCCTCGCGATTCTCCGGTGTATCCGGCATCGACCAGACCACGCCATCCACGGCAAAACTGCGTAGCCCATGAAAACGGGCGCAGGCGGGAGGCTCGGTCGCCAGCCAAGCCTGCGCCAATTGCTCGAACAAGGCCTCCAGCGGGGCCTCGCCCAAGCGCTGCCGCGCCTGCACCACTGCACTGGGCGCAGGAGCCAACCCCTGTCCATCGGATAGGCCCAGTTGCTGCACGATCAGCCAGATGGGTTCGTTCTTGAACAAGGCCATCCCCACGACCAGCCACACAATGCGCTCAGCCGGCAGGCGACGACGGCGAAGCGAAACCGTTCCGCTCAGCCTCAAGGCCTCCTCGATCCATGACGGATCAATCAGCTGCGAGAACCGCTCGAAGGAGGCAGGATTGAGCTCGGCGGTCTGCCGGAGTGCTTGCTGGATGGACATAAAAAACAGGCTCATGGAAATCCAGGAGCCTGTTTCTATTACCGCAGCCTCGGAGTCAATGCCTTAACTGACTGGCATTAGGCGCGAAAGCCGGGCTTTTCATGACATCGCAAGCCTGACGATCAGACCGGCGCCTTGGCGCGGGACTTGTACTCGCCGGTACGGGTGTCGATCTCGATCCAGTCACCGATTTCGCAGAAATCAGCCACTTTCACTTCGGTACCATTGTTCAGCTTGGCAGGCTTCATCACCTTGCCGGAGGTGTCGCCACGGGCGGAACCTTCGGTGTAGGCCAGCTGACGCACGATGGTGGTCGGCAGGTCGACGGAGATAACCTTGCCTTCGAAGAACACGGCCTCACAGACATCGTTCATACCTTCTTCGATGAACGGCAGAACGCTTTCCAGGTCTTCGGCACGCAGCTCGTAGGAGTTGTATTCCGGATCCATGAAAACGTAGTCGTCGCCGCTGATGTAGGACAGGTTCACTTCCTTGCGCTCAAGGATGACCGGCTCCATCTTGTCGTCGGCTTTGTAGACGGTTTCAGTCTTCGAGCCGTTCATTAGGTTCTTCAGCTTCATCTTCACGATGGCGCTGTTACGACCGGACTTGGTGAATTCGGCCTTCTGGATCAGCCATGGCTGGCCATCGATCAGGGCCACGCTGTTAGGCTTCATTTCTTGTGCGGTTTTCATACGAATATCCGGATCTGAATGGATTTACAAAATTCGAGGCCGCGTATCATAGCCAATTTCGGTAAAACTGCACCAGCGCTGCGGCAAGATCTGCACGTACCGCCTGGCACTTCGCCCACGCCTGGGCATGTGCAGTCAGTTCATCGTGGCAGTGCAGCCACGCGCTCCAGCCCTGCGCCATGGGCTCGCCAGCGTTCCAGGCCCGCCACACGGCCTGCAGCACCGCGCTGGCCTCGGCCGAAAGCCCTTGGCAGTACAACGCCATGAAAGCCTCCAGCTTGTCCCAGTGCGCGCCCTCTTCTTGAGGATAAATGTGCCAGACGAGCGGTCGTCCGGCCCACTGCGCGCGCACGAAGGAATCCTCGCCGCGTACCAGGTTGAGGTCGCAGCACCAGAGCAGCGCGTCGTACTGATCCTGCTGCACGAAGGGCAGCACCTGAACGCTCAGCGCACCACGCCGCGCTACCGCACCGGCTTCAATCGGTTGCCCCAACCAGTGCTGCAGATCACCCAGTATCCGACCTTCGGGCACCAGCAGGTGGGTAGGCGCGACATCGTTCGCCAAGGCATCGAGCCAGCCGGCCAACGCGGCATTTTCGTAGGCGAACAGGGAAATCAATCGAGCGCCAGGGTCTGGCCGTACGCCAATCGATGCGAGGAAGCGCTCACGGGCATCAGCGTCACTCTGCAGCGCATCACGGGCGGCCAGCAGATCCCGCTCGCGCAACAGCCCGCCGGTGCCCGCGGTAAAACCTGGAAAGAAGAAGAATTTCTGCAGGCCATTGCTCTGCATCGATGGCAATCCATGACAGCCCTCGACCCAGTCCTCGGCACTCAGATACTCCAGATTCAGCCAGAGAATGCGCGTCGGCCTTACTGCCATCGCCGCTACGTATACGGCGGGCAACTCACAGGCGAACGCCTCGATCACCACATCCGCCGGCTCGACCGGCTGCCAGGCCTGCGCCCAGCGACGTACCTCGACGCCACGCAGCCGCTGACAAGCCAACTCGGCATCCGCCTGCGGGCAAATCCGCACGAGCGCCGTCAGGTCGTCGACCCACAGGCGTACTTCGGCGCCCTGCTCGGCGACCAACTGTCGCGCCAGCCGCCAGGTCACACCGATATCGCCGTAGTTGTCTACCACGCTACAGAAAACATCCCACTTCACTGCCAGGTTCTCGGTATCAAGGAGGTATCCATGCGTCGATTTTACAATTGCAGGCTGACACAACGATCCACAGCTCAGTCCGCAAGACGTTTTGTTACCCGGCACAAGTAGCTCGTACCGACAGTGCAATTCTACTTCGCTTCCAAGTCTGCGCGGCTGCCATCACCCGCTGTTCTGTGCATTTGCAAGACGCTTTGCGTTCAACCCGCTTAACGACGAAGAGTCATTAACATGACGTACGACTTCACGTACGATACAAGCATCCTCAGGAGGCCAAGCATCATGCAAACTCTCACCGCCAGCGAAGCACGCACCAATCTGTATCGGTTGATGGATCAGTCCGCAGAATCCCACCAACCCATTCTGATTTCGGGCAAACGCACCAACTCGGTTCTGATCTCGGCTGAGGATTGGGAAGCCATCCAGGAAACGCTGTACCTGCTGTCCGTCCCTGGCATGCGCGAATCCATCAAGGAAGGCATGGAAGAACCGGTAGACGATTGCGCCAAGGAACTCGACTGGTGACTTGGCAACTCGCTTTCACGAAACAAGCTCAGAAAGACGCAAAGAAGCTTGCTGCTGCAGGCTTGAAGGACAAGGCCAAAGCCTTGCTGGACGTGGTACAGGTGAACCCCTTCCAGACACCACCGTACGAAAAGCTGGTGGGCGACCTGTCCGGGGCCTACTCCCGGCGCATCAACATCCAGCACCGCCTCGTCTATCAGGTGCTGCAGGATGCGCAAGTGGTCAAGGTGCTGCGGCTCTGGACTCACTACGAATAAAGCGCTTTCGACAGCTCCCTGATCCAGAATGCAAAAAGCCCCGAAAACAGTAACGTTTTCAGGGCTTCAGGTATTTCGAAAGTGGCGGTGAAGAAGGGATTCGAACCCTTGATACGATTTCTCGTATACACACTTTCCAGGCGTGCTCCTTCAACCGCTCGGACACTTCACCGGATCTCGCCAGACATGCTGTCTGTCGAGGCGCGCTAATGTAATCGAACAATTCGCCAAAGGCAAAACTTTTTTCAGAAGATTCATGCGGTTAAGCCGCCGCTGGGTTCAGCAACGGCTTGTTGCCCCTGTAGATTCGCCTGGCGTTGCCGCGACCAAATTCAAGGAAGGGATTCGAACCCTTGCTAGGGTCTGTTGACGTTTCAGCGCGAGCCGCGTTGCCGCGAGAAATCTCGCCAGGCTAGGCGGAGGACGCCGGTAATGGTTGTTCCCTTGCCAAGTCCTCCAACAACGCATGGCGAGATTTCCCGCGCAACCCGAAGGGCCGGGCCCGTTTTGTCGCGATGCTGCGTTTCTCGCCGGCTCATTTAGCCAGCTAAACTTCGCGGCTCGTGCCTTGCCTCGCGGCAAAACGGGCTCCGGCGCGGCCGTGCGTGAAACGTCAACAGACCCTATTACCTTACTCAGGGCGCCGGCAAAGTGGCCAAAGCCTGACTCACTGGTCATCCTTCGTGCTTTACCTGACCACATCCGATGCGTAACGTCAGCCGCAAATCCAGAACAAGGAGTCGACCATGAGCGACCTGATCAGCTATCAACTCGACGACGGCATCGCCACCCTGACCCTGAACAACGGCAAGGTGAACGCCATTTCGCCTGCGGTGATCGAGGCCCTCAATGCCGCCCTGGATCGCGCCACCCAGGACAAGGCCATCGTGATCCTCACCGGGCAGCCGGGCATTCTTTCCGGCGGCTATGACCTCAAGGTCATGACCTCTGGCCCACAGAACGCCATCGATCTGGTGGCCGCTGGCTCGACGCTGGCGCGGCGCATGCTCGCTCATCCGTACCCGATCATCACGGCCTGCCCGGGCCATGCGGTGGCCAAGGGTGCTTTCCTGCTGCTCTCCAGCGATTACCGCATCGGTATCGAAGGGCCATTCAGCATCGGCCTCAACGAAGTGCAGATCGGCATGACCATGCACCACGTCGGCATCGAGCTGGCACGTGATCGCCTGCGCAAAGCAGCCTTCCACCGCTCGGTGATCAATGGCGAGATGTTCGACCCACAAGGTGCGCTGGACGCCGGCTTCCTCGACAAGGTGGTACCAGCCGAGCAATTGATGACCACTGCCCTGGCCGTCGCCGAGCAGTTCAAGAAGATCAACATGAACGCCCACCGCAAAACCAAGCTCAAGGTACGAGCTGCGCTGCTGGAAACGCTCGACCAATCCATAGAGCTGGATAAGCAGCACGCCTTATAAGCGGCCAGGCATGCAGGCGAGCGCCTGCATGCCCAGCCGCCCGGCAATCACTGGTAATAGGCTGGCAATTGCCCAAAGCCTGACCCACCCCTACACTGCGCGACCTTTTTCATGTGGGTCGCAACCATGCTGTTCGTACTGCGCATGCTGATGATGGGCGTGCATTTCATCATCGCAGGCATTCTCGGGCTGCTGCTGGGCTTGTATCGACCCTTCCATCCCGATAACAGTCGCCTGTGCGCACGCTTCTATTCGTTGCCAGCACTGCGCATGCTGCGTCTGCAGGTCAAGACCGATACGCAGAACCTTGCCGAGCATGATCGACCCTGCGTGATCATTGCCAATCACCAGTCCAACTATGACCTTTACATCATCGGCCGCGTGGTGCCCAGGCGCACGGTGAGCATTGGCAAGAAGAGCCTGAAATGGGTGCCGCTGTTCGGCCAGCTGTACTGGCTGGCCGGCAATGTGCTGATCGACCGCGGCAATGCGCGCAAGGCCAAACGCTCGATGCAGGCGACCACTCATACGCTGCAACACGAAAACACGTCGATCTGGGTATTCCCCGAGGGTACCCGCAATGGCGGTGGCGAGATGCTGCCCTTCAAGAAGGGCGCCTTCCAGATGGCCCTCACCGCCGGTGTGCCGATCATCCCGGTGTGTGCCAGCAGCTACGTGCGCAGCCTGCGCCTGAATCGCTGGAACAGTGGCAAGGTGATGATCCGCTCGCTGCCGGAGATTCCCACCACAGGCTTGAGCATGGACGACCTGCCCCAACTGATCGAAACCTGCCGCTCACGCATGCAGGCCTGCATCGATTCGATGGATGCCGAGCTGGCTCGTGCCTGAGAGCCTGCTCAAAGGTGCTGAGCGAGTCGAAATAAGCAGGTAAGCTGCGGCGAACAGGTTACGCACGGGGCAAACCATGGGCGAAGTCGTCGCAGCAGCCGTCTACAGCCAGGGCCGCAAGGTCAGCGACATTCACCTCGACGAAGGTCGCGACTGGGCCAGCAGGCCCGATCATTTCGTGTGGATCGGCCTGCATGATCCTGGCAGCGAGGAGCTCGGCAACCTGCAGCGGCAGTTCAACCTCCACGAACTGGCCCTGGAAGACGCACTGCAACGCCATACCCGCCCCAAGCTCGAGACCTTCGGCGACGCGCTGTTTCTGGTGCTCTATTCGCCGGTGCAGGTCGGCGATGAACTGACCTTCGTGGAAACCCAGCTGTTCGCCGGCAAGGGCTACGTGATCAGCGCTCGCTATGGCGAGTCGGCGCCCTACTCCAAGGTTCGCCAGCGTTGCGAGGCTCGGCCGATGCTGCTCGAGCACGGCGAGGACTTCGTGCTCTACGCCCTGCTCAGCTTCATCATCGAGAATTATCGGCCCTTGATGGACATCTATTACGCCGAACTGGAACAGCTCGAGCAGGCGGTACTGGAGTACGCCATGAGCCACGCCGAGGTGGTGCGCATTCAGCACCTGCGCCGCAACCTGCTGCGCCTGCGGCGCAATATAGGGCCACTGGCGGAGATCTGCCAGGAGCTGCAACGCCTGGACTTCCCCTTCATCGACAAGAACATGCGGCCGTACTTTCGCGACGTGGCGATCCACGTCAACCGCCTGCTCGAGGATCTGACCAATCTGCGGGAAATGGCCGACCACGCCATCGAGATCGGCCTGTTGCTGGAGTCCTCGCGGCAGAGCGTCGTGCAGCGCAAGTTCGCCGCCTGGGCAGCGATACTGGCGTTTCCCACGGCAGTCGCCGGCATCTATGGCATGAACTTCCACAACATGCCGGAGCTCACCTGGCAGTACGGCTATTTCACCGTCCTGGGCGTTATCGGCGTGGGCTGCACCGGGCTGTACGCCAGCTTCCGACATTACGGCTGGCTGTAGACGGCACCTACATCGGCGGTGAATGGTTTCGTGGATCGGTCGGGCCGCGCAGGCGAGGCGTGATCCACCCTACTTCGCGTCGATCACTGCCGCATGCCACGCCCGCTGACCAGCAAACGCACGCACAGTACGTAGAGCACGGCAGTGGCGACCAGCATGAAGCCGATTGCCGTGCCGATGCTGATATCCGAAACACCGAGAATGCCGTAGCGGAAGGCGTTGACCATGTGCAGCACCGGGTTGGCCATCGACACCGTCTGCCAGAACGGCGGCAACAGGCTGATCGAATAGAACACGCCACCCAGGTAGGTCAGCGGCGTCAGCACGAAAGTCGGGATGATCGAGATATCGTCGAAGTTGCGCGCGAACACCGCATTGACGAAGCCACCCAGGGAAAAGATGGTCGCCGTCAGCAGCACCACCAGCACAGTGAGCCCGAGGTGATGCACCTGCAGATGGGTGAAGAACAGGGAGAGTATCGTCACGATCACCCCAACCGCCAGACCGCGCAACACACCGCCGGTGACGTAACCGATGAGGATGGTATGCGGCGACACCGGCGAGACCATCAGCTCCTCCACCGAACGCTGGAACTTGCTGCCGAAGAAGCTCGACACCACGTTGCCATAAGCGTTGGTGATCACCGACATCATGATCAAGCCCGGCACGATGTACTCCATGTAGGTGAAGCCATCCATATCGCCGATCTGCCGGCCGATCAGGTTTCCGAAGATCACGAAGTACAACACCATGGTGATCGCTGGCGGCAGCAGCGTCTGCGGCCAGATACGGGTGAAGCGACGGACTTCGCGGTAAATGATGGTGCGCAACGCGACCATATTGGCGCTGAATTCGGACTGCTCGCGACTCATACGGCCACCTTCGACAGGTTCTTCTCGACCAGGGACACGAACAGCTCCTCCAGGCGGTTGCTCTTGTTACGCAGACTCAGTACCTCGATGTTCTGCGCGGACAGCTGACGGAACAGCTCGGTAACGCCGAGGCTCTTGTCCACCTGCACCTCGAGGGTGTGATGGTCGACTATCTTCACGGGATAGCCCGGCAGCTCCGGCACGACTGTAAGGTTATCCTTGAGATCGAGCAGAAAGGTCTCCACATGCAGCTTCTTCAGCAGCGACTTCATGCTGGTGTTCTCGACGATCCGCCCGTGATCGATGATGCCGATGTTGCGGCACAGCTGCTCGGCCTCTTCCAGATAGTGGGTTGTCAGGATGATGGTGATGCCCTGCTTGTTCAGGTCAGTGAGAAAGCTCCACATCGACCGGCGCAGTTCGATATCGACGCCCGCGGTCGGCTCGTCGAGGATCAGTAGCTGCGGTTGGTGCACCAGCGCCCGGGCGATCATCAAGCGGCGCTTCATGCCGCCGGACAGCTCCCGCGAGGCCACGTCGCGCTTGTCCCACAACCCCAGTTGATTGAGGTACTGCTCGGCACGCTCCTTGGCCAGGCGCGCGGGAATACCGTAATAGCCGGCCTGGGTCACGACGATGTCGAAGACCTTCTCGAACTGATTGAAATTGAATTCCTGAGGCACCACACCGAGGCAACGCTTGAGCGCAGCGGGCTGAGTGTCCAGGTCATGGCCGAATACGTTGACCGTGCCACTGGACTTGTTCACCAGTGTCGAGAGGATGCCGATGGTGGTGGATTTGCCGGCGCCGTTAGGGCCCAGCAAGGCGAAGAAATCCCCTTCGGAGACATCGAGATCGAGGCCGTGCAAGGCTTGAAAGCCATTGCCATAGGTTTTGGTCAGCTGCCGGATCGACAGAGCAGTACTCATAAAGGATACACACGCATAAAAAATGACAGGGTTCAGATGGGGGCGTAGCGCCAACATTGCAACGCAATCACGCAGTCAGGTCAGCTCGGTCATCACCGCGCGCTGATAGGCGGGACGCTCACGCAGCCGCGCATACCACGCCTGCAGGTTAGGCTGCGATGGCCGCTCGATGGGCATCTCGAACCAGGCATAGATGAAGCAACCCAGAGGGATATCACCCATGCCGAAGGCATCACCGGAAAGATAGTCATGCTCGCCCAGCGCCTGCTCGGACAGCGCGAGAAGTGCGATACAGTGCTGCCGGGCAACCTCGATCGCAGCCAGATCACGTCGCTCGACCGGCGTACGCAAGGTGCCCCAGAACAATTCGCGGAAAGCACCGGCAAAGGTGGACGTCGTCCAATCCATCCATTTATCGGCGAACGCCCGACTCGCCGGATCCACCTGATAGAGGGCGCCCGTCGCGTAGGCGGCCGCCAGGTAACGGACGATGCTGTTGGACTCCCAGAGCACCAGATCACCGTCCTCGAGCACCGGTACCAGCCCATTGGGGTTGCGCGCCAGAAACTCGGGCTTATCGACCACCCCGAAGGCACCGCCAGCGTCGAGCCGCTGGTAGGCGACACCGGCCTCCTCGGCGCACCACAGCACTTTACGCACATTGCTGGAATTCTTGCGGCCCCATATTTTCAGCATCGCGAATCGTCCTTATTAGAATCCCGCCAGCCGAGACGGTGAACAACCCTACCATTCTGGCCGCAAGAAGGAAGCCGGGGCGGATGATGTTGGCTATCGACCCCGTTCATGGAGCGCTGCGCGAAGGTCATTCATGGACTGACCAACAGGTCATCTGCAGACGCAATTTGTTAGGCGAACTCCACAAGCCGGGCAAGGGTCACTATCGTGAACGCGGTAGGTCGTGACCATTCAGAAGCGACCTGTTACGCCCCTGTCGGCAGCCTCTACAGTTGCCGACTACGATTATGGCGGCGGTAGTCGTTCTGCCATCGCCATCATGGAGGATTCTGCATGCTCGTTGTCTGGTTGCTCGTTCTGGTTATCGGTACGGCCTACTTGGCCCACCGCCGCACGGCGCCCCTACCCGCCCTGGCAATCGTTGCCGCCTACCTGCTCATCATGGGCGCCTCTAGCCATGCGCCCGGCTGGCTGCTGGTGATCTTCTGGCTACTGTGGCTGGGCGTCGCCCTGCCGCTGGCACTGCCGGATCTGCGCCGCAAGCATTTCACGGCGCCGTTGTTCGCCTGGTTCCAGAAAGTACTGCCACCGATGTCGGCCACCGAGAAAGACGCCATCGAAGCGGGCACCGTATGGTGGGATGGCGAGCTGTTCAGCGGCCGCCCCGACTGGGACAAGTTGCTGGCCTACCCGAAAGCCAGGCTGACTGCCGAAGAACAGGCGTTCGTCGATGGCCCGACCGAAGAGCTGTGCGCCATGGTCAGCGACTGGGACATCGGCCAGCGCATGGATCTGCCGCCTGAAGCCTGGGCACACATCAAGCAACACGGCTTCTTCGCCCTGATCATCCCCAAGGAATACGGCGGCAAGGGCTTTTCCGCCTATGCCCACTCCCAGGTGGCCATGAAACTCGCCACCCGCAGCGGTGACCTCGCCTCCACCGTGATGGTGCCTAATTCCCTCGGCCCAGCCGAACTGCTGCTGCATTACGGCACCGAAGAACAACGCAATCATTACCTGCCGCGCCTGGCCCGCGGAGACGATATTCCCTGCTTCGCCCTCACCGGCCCATTGGCTGGTTCCGACGCCGGCGCCATGCCCGATAGCGGCGTGATCTGCAAAGGTCAGTGGAACGGCGAGGAAGTCATCGGCCTGCGTCTGAACTGGGAAAAGCGCTACATAACCCTCGGCCCGATAGCGACGCTGCTTGGCGTCGCCTTCAAGGCCTATGACCCGGATCACCTGCTCGGCGACAAGGAAGAGCTGGGCATCAGCCTGGCGCTGATTCCCACCGACACGCCCGGCGTGGAAATCGGCCGCCGTCACCTGCCGCTGGGCGCCGCCTTCATGAACGGACCCAACTCCGGCAAGGATGTATTCGTACCGCTCGAATACCTGATCGGCGGTCCGGACTACCTCGGCAAAGGCTGGATGATGCTGATGAACTGCCTGTCGGTAGGTCGCTCCATCTCCCTGCCCGCCGTCGGTACTGGCGCCGCCAAGTACACCAGCCTGGTCACCGGCCAGTACAGCCAGGTACGCGAGCAATTCAACGTACCACTCTCGGCCTTCGAAGGCATTCAGGAAGCCCTGGCGCGCATCGGCGGCAACGCCTGGCTGATGGACAGCGCGCGCATCCTCACCGCCAATGCGGTGGATCTGGGCGAGAAGCCGTCGGTACTGTCGGCGATCCTCAAATACCACCTGACCGAGCGCGGTCGAGAGTGCATCACCCACGCCATGGACGTACACGGCGGCAAGGGCATCATCATGGGCCCGAGCAACTACCTGGGCCGTTCCTGGCAGGGGGCGCCGATCTTCATTACGGTCGAGGGTGCCAACATCCTCTCGCGCAACCTGATGATCTTCGGCCAGGGTGCGATTCGCTGCCACCCGTATGTACTCAAGGAAATGGCCCTGGCGCAGCGCGAAGATCGTGATCAGGCCCTGCTGGAGTTCGATGACCTGCTGATGCAGCACATCGGTTTCGCCGTCAGCAACGCCGCCAGCACGCTGATCCTCAGCCTCAGCCTGGGCATGCTCGGCAAGGTACCAGGCGACCGCATCAGCCGCCCCTACTTCCGCGCCCTCAACCGCCTGGCCGCCGCTTTCGCCATGCTCGCCGATTTCAGCATGATGCTGCTCGGCGGCGAGCTGAAGCGTCGCGAACGCCTGTCGGCCCGCCTGGGCGATGCCCTCAGCCACCTGTACCTGGCCTCTGCCGCGCTGAAGCGTTATCACGATCAGGACTACCCGGAGTACATTCGCCCGCTGCTGCACTGGGCACTGGAAGAAAGCCTGGGCAAGGCCGAGATGGCACTCGACGACCTGCTCAGCAACTTCCCCAACCGTGCATTGGGTTGTGCGCTGCGCGTGCTGGTATTCCCCTTCGGCCGTCGTCACCAGGGCCCTGACGATCACCTCGACGCTCAAGTCGCAGCCATCATCGGCCGTAACGCTGGCGATCCGGCTCTCGAAGAACTGCTCGAAGGCTGCTTCCGCCCCAGCTCGACCGAAGATCCGGTTGGCGCCCTGCAACATGCCTTCAACCTGCTGCAGGAAACCCAGCCGCTGCAGAAGAAGCTGCACAAGGCCGTCAAAGCCGGGCAGGTTCGGGAAATGCCCGGCCAGAACGAGATCGAAACGGCCGTCGCCGCCGGTGTACTCACTGCCGAGGAAGGCCAGCAACTGCAGCGTGCCGAAATCGCCCGCCGCGTAGTGATCGATGTCGATGACTTCAGCAAGGAAGAGCTGCTGCCCAGCGAGGGTAAAACAAGGTAGTCGTACTGCAGGCACGACAGCGGGCGCCGCGGACTTTATACTCCGGCGCCCGTTTTACTTTCAGGATCCCCGACATGGCCAACACCCATCTCGATCACCATATCGCCCTGCTCAACCACCTGCGCACCATTCTGGTCGCACTGGGCGAAGCCGAGCAGATTCTCGATGACAGCCATGCCAACTTCCTCGAGCGCTACGACGAATTGCTGGCCGAACTGCCGGTGGATCTGGAGCGCAGCCAGTACCTGGGCCAGGATCTGATCAGCCAGATCTTCCAGCGCTATCCGCAAATCGCCCATCTGGTGCCACGCGACCTGCTGTGGTTCTTCGGTGGCGACTGCCTGCACTTCATGCCGGACGAAGAGATCGAGATGTACCAGCAACTCGAAGAGCGCCGTTTCTACGCCGAAGAAAACGACGAGCCGTTCGACTGGAATCAGGAAAAGCAGTTACTGGCCATGCCGGCGCCAAGCAGCCGCCACTAACGAAAGAGCCCGCTGGCACTGACAGGTGCCAACGGGCTTCGGAGCGTCAAAACGCAGAAACGAAAACGCCGCTCGATTGAGCGGCGTTTTCGTTTATTTGGAGCGGGAAACGAGACTCGAACTCGCGACCCCGACCTTGGCAAGGTCGTGCTCTACCAACTGAGCTATTCCCGCATTTACAACAAATTGGCGTCCCCTAGGGGACTCGAACCCCTGTTACCGCCGTGAAAGGGCGGTGTCCTAGGCCACTAGACGAAGGGGACCTGGAACTTTTACAACGACTCAGCAGGTAGGCTGAATCTAGAATCTGGAGCGGGAAACGAGACTCGAACTCGCGACCCCGACCTTGGCAAGGTCGTGCTCTACCAACTGAGCTATTCCCGCATATGTTGCTTCCACTTCTTTCGGAAGTGGCGTCCCCTAGGGGACTCGAACCCCTGTTACCGCCGTGAAAGGGCGGTGTCCTAGGCCACTAGACGAAGGGGACGTTGCCCGGAATTTCCGGCTTCCGCGCTATGCCTTTCGGCATTACCTTGGAAGTGGCGCGCATTCTATGGAGCCTTTTAACGGTCGTCAACCTCTCATATAAAATTTTTTAAAATCAACGACTTCACCCTGGATTTCAACAGCCCGGCAACATCCCTGAAAGTCCTCTATAGATAACCTTAGACGACTGTGGAGCAAGACCTGACTGCCGACATGTCACTGGCGACTTGCTTACCCCCTGTTGCGCGCGGATGATCGAGGCTCTACCAAAACCTTGGCAATGGCTGAAGAAGCAGTGTGATACAGGCATGATCAAATGCAAATCGCCACTAGGAGGCGATCCGACTAAGCACTACACTCGTGCGAAAACGACGTTCGAGAGGTTACAACGATGTCCTCGCTCGTGATCACCATGGCGATAATCGGCGGCATCATCCTTCTGGTGCTCATCGCCTACCTGAATCAACTGGCCGAAAACAACAAGCGCAAGAAGGCGCGCCTCAAGGCAGATCTGGCCGAGCGCTATCGCCGTGTCGCCGATATCAATGAGCAGCTCGCCGGACAATTGATGTCGCCGGAGCTCAAGCTGCTGCTCAGCCGCCTGCAGTTGCACTTCGCCGAGCGTCTGCTGGAAGTCGACAAGCATGACGCTGCCTACGCGGCCATGGCTCAGGAACTGCGCAAGTTCATCGGCCAGGGCGAAGACATCCCGGTTCGCAATGCACCCTTCCCGGTAACCGATGACGCCCGAGCGAAACAGGTTCGTGCTCAACTGGAAGCATTGCACGGCCTGGTCACCAAGGCAGCCCAGACCGGCCTGCTGCCTGTCAATGAAGCCAGACACTGGGCGCAGGAAGCACGCCACATGCTGGCTCAGCTCTATATAGAGCTGTACAGCAACCAGGCTCGACAGGCGCTGCAACAGCAACAAACCGGCCATGCCCGCCTCGCACTGGAGCGTGGCGTGCAATTTCTGCAAAAGCAGAGTGACACCACGCGCTATCAGGCACCACTGGCGCAGTTCCAGAAACAGCTAGCGCGGGTCAATGCCATGTTGGTCAATCCCGAACAGCAGCCCGACGAGGAACCCAGCGAGCTCGCCGAGGGGCTGAAGTCGCTGGAAGATGATGGTGACTGGAAGAAGAAGACGCTGTACGACTAGGGTCTGTTGACGTTTCACGCACGGCCGCGCCGGAGCCCGTTTTGCCGCGAGGCAAGGCACGAGCCGCGAAGTTTAGTGGGCTAAATGAGCCGGCGAGAAACGCAGCATCGCGGCAAAACGGGCCCGGCCCTTCGGGTTGCGCGGGAAATCTCGCCATGCGTTGTTGGAGGACTTGGCAAGGGAACAACCATTCCCTGCGTCCTCCGCCTAGCCTGGCGAGATTTCTCGCGGCAACGCGGCTCGCGCTGAAACGTCAACAGACCCTAGGCACCTAGCAGTCACTCGCACGTAACAGCACAGCCGCGAGGCCTTCGATACCACGCTGATCGGCCTCGCTGAAGCGCCCAAGCAGCGGGCTATCCAGATCCAGCACGCCGATCAGACGGTCATCCTTGATAAGCGGGATGACCAACTCGCTATTGGATGCGCTGTCGCAAGCGATATGCCCGGCGAAGGCATGCACATCCGCCACCCGCTGGGTTTGCCGCGACGCTGCCGCCGCGCCGCACACACCACGGCCGAACGGGATACGCACACAGGCGACCTTGCCCTGGAACGGCCCCAGCACCAGCTCATCATCCTTGACCAGATAGAATCCGGCCCAATTGAGCCCTTCCAGTTCGTGGAAAACGAACGCACTGAACTGCGCGGCATTGGCGATGAAGTCTCGCTCGCCGGATAACAGCGCCTCGAGCTGGGCAGTCAGCAGCGGGTAGCCATCAAGGCCTGTGCCACTCTCGCTCACATCGATCATCGCGGCGTCTCCAACAACTGCAGGCCCACCCACTGGCGGGCGAACTGATAGGCACAGCGACCGTTGCGGTTACCCCGCCCGGTCGCCCAACGCACGGCAAGCTTCTCCAACTCCTCGCTCCACTGCCATTGCAGGCCAGCCTGCGCCGCCTGCACCTCGATCCAGTGGCGCACCACATCCAGATAATGCTGCTGGGTGAAGGGATAGAAGGACAGCCACAGGCCGAAGCGATCCGACAGGGCGATCTTGTCCTCGACGGCCTCGTTCGGATGCAACTCGCCATCGACGACCTTGGTATTGGCATTGTCGCTTTCGCGCTCCGGCACCAGGTGGCGACGGTTGGAGGTGGCGTATAGCAGCACGTTTTCCGGGGAACGCTCCAGCGAGCCGTCGAGCACGCTCTTGAGCACGCGGTAATCGCCTTCACCGGCCTCGAACGACAAATCGTCGCAAAACAGAATGAAGCGCTGCGGCAGCTTCATCAATTGCTCCACCACACGCGGCAGGTCAGCCAGGTGATCGCGCTCGATCTCGATCAGACGCAGGCCGGCGCCGGCATGCTCGGCCAGCAGCGCACGCACCAGCGATGATTTGCCGGTGCCCCGCGCGCCCCATAGCAGCGCGTGGTTGGCCGGCATGCCCTGGACGAACTGGCGGGTGTTACGCGCCAGCTGTTCGCGCTGGGTATCGACACCGATCAGGTCGCTCAGGCTCATGTCCAGGCTCACTTTCAGCGGCTGCAGATAGCCACCGCGCCCTTCGCGCTGCCAGCGCGCGGCCAGGCTCTGCTCCCAGTCGAGCGGGGCGCGGGTGGCTGGCAGCAATGGCTCCAGACGCGTCAGAACGCTGTCGGCGCGCTGCAAAAAATCAAACAAACGGGAATCCACGGTGAGCTCCTCGAATCATCGGTATGTAAGGCATGTGTGCCGAAAAGCAGGCCATATCGACTATGCTTGGGCAGCAAACGGAACGAGACAGCGCCCTATATGGAAATCCCACTCACACAGCGGCTGTCATTCAAACAGGCTGGTCTCACCGTTCTGGTGGCGTTCATTCTCGGCACGCTGCTCAGCCTGGTGCAGATAGGCGTCGATTATGCCAGCGAAGACGCTACCATCAACCGCGAGATTCGTGCGCTGATGGATATCAGCCACAACCCTGCCGCCCGCATCTCCTACAACATCGACGCCGAACTGGCCCAGGAGCTGGTCGCCGGCCTGCAACGCTCACCCGCGGTGATCGGCGCCCGCATCGTCGATAGCAATGGCGAAGCCCTGGCCAGTACGACGCAGCCGCCGGCACAAAGCAACTATCGAATCTTCAGCGACTTTCTATTCGGCGACAGCCGCCATTTCGAAACCCGCCTGTCGGTCGCTCACGCGCCCGACGAACAGTTGGGCGTGCTGCAACTGGACATCGACACCTACGCGTTCGGCAGCAACTTCCTCAAGCGTTCGGTGCTTACCCTGGTCAACGGCTTCACCCGCAGCCTGCTGCTGTCGGTCATTCTGCTGGTGCTGTTCTATTTCATGCTGACCAAGCCGCTGATCCAGGTAATCCAGGCGCTCTCCAGCCGCGATCGGCGCACCCCGGATCGCACCCGTCTGCCCTGCCCCCCTGGCCACGAGCGTGACGAAATCGGCGTACTGGTGAACGTCGCCAACCGCCAGTTCGCCAGTATCGCCTCGGAGATCGAACAGCGGCGCAACGCCGAGGATCGGCTGACCGACTACCTCGGCGAGCTGGAAGCCATCGTTTCCGCTCGCACGGTGGAGATCAAGGCCGCCAACAGTCGCCTCAGCCGCTCCAATGAAGAACTGGAAAAAGCCCGCCACGACGCCCTGGCCATGGCCCAGGCGCGCTCCATTTTCCTGGCCAACATGAGCCATGAGATCCGCACCCCGCTGAACGGCTTGCTGGGCATGCTGGCGTTGTCGCTGGAGGGCCCGCTGAGCAGCGAGCAGCGCCAGCAGCTGTCGATCGCCCACGACTCCGGCAAGGTGTTGGTTGATCTACTCAACGATATCCTTGACCTATCGAAATTCGAGGCCGGGCAACTGGAGCTGGAAAGCATCGCCTTCGACCTCGGGACACTGGTCGAAGGCACCGCCAGCCTGCTGTCGCAGAATGCCCTGCCTGGCGTGGAGCTGACGTGCCTGATCGATCCACAGCTGCCGGCTCAGGTGCTTGGCGACCCGACGCGGGTACGGCAGATCGTCAGCAACCTGCTGTCCAATGCCCTGAAGTTCACCCGCGAAGGCCGCGTCGACATCCGCATCAGCGCCGCGGCGAACCGGGTTCTTATCGAGGTCTGCGATACCGGCATCGGCATCGCCGAAGATGCTCAGGCACGCATCTTCCAGCCCTTTACCCAGGCGGGCGCGGACATTGCCCGCCAGTTTGGGGGCACCGGCCTGGGCCTGGCGTTGACCCGACGCCTCTGCGAGGCCATGTACGGCCAGTTGGAGCTGGCCTCTACGCCAGACAGCGGCAGCCGCTTCACTGCGACGCTGCCGTTACCGAGCCTGCTGGCTGCGCCAACCCCGCCACGGCTGACGGGCCGCGTACTGGCCATCTGCGACGCCGACACCGGCCTGGCCGAATTGCTGCCAGTGCTGGTCGGTAGCTGGGGCCTGGATTACCAGCGCCTGGATAGCGCCCAGCAGGCCAGCGACATCGATGCCGACGTGCTGATCAGCGACTGCCCGACCTGCATGGCGCGTCTGCGCCAACATACTGCCACACCGATCATTCTGGTCACCGCCTACGGCAGCTTCCTCGACGCCGAACAGGCTGGCTCCCTGGCACCATTGGAGCAGGTAGCCAGGCCACTCACCCGCCAGCACCTGCTGCAGGCACTGGGCCGAGCCTTGCGGCAGCCATCAGAGAACGCGAGCGGGCCGCTGGCGCAAGCGGCGCTGCCACACAAGCAGGCACGCGTGCTGCTGGTCGAGGACAACCCGGTCAACCAGTTGGTCGCCAAAGGCATGCTCAGCAAACAGGGCCTGGAAGTGACGCTGGCCAACAATGGTGAACAGGCGCTGGAGCGGCTGCAGGAAGAGCATGTCGATCTGGTTCTCATGGACTGCAACATGCCGGTGATGGACGGCTACGAAGCCAGCCGACGCATACGCGCCAACCAGGCATGGCGGCATCTGCCGATCATTGCCCTGACCGCCAACGCGCTTTCCGAAGAACGCGAACGTTGCCTGGCGGCGGGCATGAACGATTACCTGGCCAAACCCTTCCGCCGCGAAGAGCTGCTCGGCCTGCTCGACAAGTGGCTACCTGCCTGACAGGCGCCTCTGTCAAAACGCCCGGAGGCCGCGCATGCGCTGCAGAAGCTGATCCAGCTGCGCACGCAGTGGTTCCAGTTCCTGGCTATCGACCCCATGCTCACAGAGCAACTCCCGCTTCAATGCCGGCACCTGGTCGCATGACCGGCGGCCGGCGGCAGTGATGGCCAGGTGCACTTCACGCTCATCCTCGGCACAGCGCCGACGCTCAACCAGGCCGGCGTGCTGCAAGCGTTTGAGCAGTGGCGTCAAGGTGCCCGAGTCGAGCAGCAGGCGTTCGCCCAGTGCTTTCACGGTCGGCTGTGCGGGTGGCACTTCGTCCCACTCCCAAAGCACCAGCATGACCAGATATTGGGGGTAGGTCAGCTCCAGCCTGTCGAGCATCGGCTTGTAGGCACGAACCACCATGCGGGAGGCGGCATACAGCTTGAAGCACAGCTGCTGGTCGAGTTTCAGCTCATCCATCGAGCAGCGCTTCGATGGCAGCGCTCAGCGCCTGTGGTTTGGTGGTCGGCGCATAACGAGTCACCTGGCGGCCATCGCCACTGACCAGGAACTTGGTGAAATTCCATTTGATCCGCTGAGTCCCCAGCAGCCCTGGCGCCTGACGCTTGAGTTGCACGTAGAGCGGATGAGCCGCGTCGCCATTCACCTCGACCTTGCGAAACAGCGGAAAGCTGACACCGAAGTTCAACTCGCAGAAACTGGAGATCGCCTGCTCGTCATCCGGCTCCTGCTTGCCGAACTGGTTGCAGGGAAAACCCAATACCACCAACCCCTTGTCGGCGTATTGCTGCCACAGACTTTCCAGGCCTTGGTACTGCGGAGTGAAGCCGCACTGGCTGGCGGTGTTGACCACCAGAATCGCCTTGGCGCCAAAGTCTGCCAGGCGCTTCTGCTCGCCGGTGATGGTGGTACAGGGTATCGCCAACAGATCTTGATTCATGGGTACGGACTCCTCGCGTGATGGAGCCAAAAGAATAGTCAGCAATTTAATTGCACACAATTCAATTGCTCAAATATAAGGCCCGCCATCAGCGGGCCGAATGATGGTCGTCGACAGGCTCGCGCGTCACGCCTCGCGAGGCACGTGCCTGAGCGACACCGAATTGATGCAATAGCGCTGCCCGGTCGGCCGCGGGCCATCGGGGAATACATGGCCGAGGTGAGCGTCACAGTTACTGCAACGCACTTCGATGCGATGCATGCCGTGGCTGAAGTCGTCCAGCTCGGTGATGACCTCGGCATTGACCGGCTGGAAATAGCTTGGCCACCCACAACCGGAATCGAACTTGGCATCGGAATCGAACAGTGGCGTGCCGCAGCACACGCATTCATAGATGCCCGGCACCTTGCTGTCGTGGTACTCACCCGTGAACGGACGTTCCGTACCGCCCAGACGGCAGACGTTGAACTGAGCGTCCGACAACTCCTCGCGCCAGGTTTCCAGTGGTTTTTCGAGCTTGCTCACAGGCCGTCCTCCTCGGGATAAAAAAGCCCTATCTGTATCTTTGCCCGACTCAGGCTGACACGTATGATTCGACACCTCAACCCGCCACGGCTCGCCGCCGCCTCGGCCCGCTGAAGGCCGCACTTCTTCGACTCGGGATTCTTCACCATGCAGGTCAGCAAATCCAACAAGCTCGCCAACGTCTGCTACGACATTCGCGGCCCGGTGCTCAAGCACGCCAAGCGTCTGGAAGAGGAAGGCCAGCGCATCCTCAAGCTGAACATCGGCAACCCGGCGCCGTTCGGCTTCGAAGCCCCCGAGGAAATCCTCCAGGACGTAATCCGCAACCTGCCCACGGCCCAGGGCTATAGCGACTCCAAAGGCCTGTTCAGTGCGCGCAAGGCGGTGATGCAGTACTACCAGCAGAAACAGGTGGAAGGCGTCGGCATCGAAGACGTCTACCTGGGCAACGGCGTGTCAGAGCTGATCGTCATGGCCATGCAGGCCCTGCTCAACAACGGCGACGAAGTGCTGATTCCTGCCCCGGATTACCCACTGTGGACGGCTGCCGTGGCGCTCTCTGGCGGCAATCCGGTGCACTACCTGTGCGATGAGCAGGCCGGCTGGTTTCCGGACATCGCCGACATGCGCGCCAAGATCACCCCGAACACCAAGGCCCTGGTGCTGATCAACCCGAACAATCCCACGGGCGCGGTGTACTCCCGGGAAGTGTTGCTGGATATCGTCGAACTCGCACGCCAGCACAACTTGGTGGTGTTCTCCGACGAGATCTACGACAAGATCCTCTATGACGACGCCCAGCACATCTGCACCGCTTCCCTCGCACCGGACGTGCTGTGCCTGACGTTCAACGGCCTGTCCAAGTCCTACCGCGTCGCCGGCTTCCGCTCCGGCTGGGTAGCCATCTCCGGGCCCAAGCACCGTGCGCGCGGCTATATCGAAGGCCTGGATATCCTCGCCAACATGCGCCTGTGCGCCAACGTGCCCAGCCAGCATGCGATCCAGACCGCCCTCGGCGGCTACCAGAGCATCAACGACCTGGTACTGCCCAACGGCCGCCTGCTGGAGCAGCGCAACCGCACCTGGGAGCTGCTCAACGACATTCCCGGAGTCAGTTGCGTCAAGCCCATGGGTGCACTGTACGCCTTCCCGAAGATCGACCCGAAGGTCTGCCCGATCCACAACGACGAGAAATTCGTGCTCGACCTGCTGCTCTCCGAAAAGCTGCTGGTGGTTCAGGGCACCGCCTTCAACTGGCCGTGGCCGGATCACTTCCGGGTGGTCACCCTGCCCCGCGTCGATGACCTCGAGCAAGCCATCGGGCGTATCGGCAATTTCCTCAAGACCTACCGCCAGTAATCACGCCAGTGGCTCACGGACGCCTGCGCAGGCATCCGTGAGCCACCAGCCTTTCTCAAGACCGAGCCCCATGGATCTGCAGATAGACGACTTCTACAAGGATGCTGCCGGCGGTTTGCTGACGCTGTATCAAGTGTTTCCGCGCAAGGCCGCGCTGTATGTGGAAGACCTGATCGGCCGTGAAGAGCCCGATGAGTTCGGCCTGCCGAGCAAACGCCACCAGGCTTGCCTGGGTACATTGCTATGGCTGGCCGATGAGGGCTATCTGCGTTACGAGTCGACCATCGGCTATGACGCCCTGGATCAGGCAGTGCTGAGCGAAAAGGGCTTTCTGCGCCTGTCACGCAGCATTCCCCGCGCCCTGCCGGATGGCGAAACGCCGCCACCAGCGGTGAGCCGCGTGCAAGCCACCCTGGCCTTCCAGTTGCGCGAAGCCCTGGCCCAGCAACATGGTGAACGGATTGCACGACTGACCCGACAACTGTTCGAACAGCGCTCGGCAGAGCCCCGCCCATAGCGGCGAGCGCACTGAGCCGCCTGCGATAACCGCGGTTTTTCTCGGCCCCGATTGAAATAAACCGGAAAAGCCCCATCTAAGCACTGGCCACCCTGCAGAGCAGTGGTCTCTCGTCAGGGCCATGCGACACAGTTTGAAATAGTCACTCGGTTGAATAGCCGCAGAGCGAGCCCTTATATAGCCGCCGTATTGAGCCTGTATTTCCCGTGAGGAGTCGTTTCACACCATGATGCGCATTATGTTGTTCCTGGCCACCAACTTGGCGGTACTGGTTATCGCCAGCATCACCCTCAAACTGCTGGGGGTTGATCGCTTTACCGGCCAGAACCACGGCAGCCTGCTGATATTCTGCGCGGTCTTTGGTTTTTCCGGCTCGCTGATATCGCTCTTCCTGTCCAAGTGGATGGCGAAGATGAGCACCGGTACCGAAATCATCACCCAACCGCGCACCCGCCATGAACAGTGGCTGCTGCAGACCGTCGAAGAGCTGTCGCGCAACGCCGGCATCAAAATGCCGGAAGTGGGTATCTTCCCGGCCTACGAGTCCAACGCGTTCGCCACTGGCTGGAACAGGAACGACGCGCTGGTCGCCGTCAGCCAGGGCCTGCTCGAGCGTTTCTCGCCCGATGAAGTGAAAGCCGTACTGGCTCACGAGATCGGTCACGTGGCCAACGGCGACATGGTCACCCTGGCACTGATTCAGGGCGTGGTGAACACCTTCGTGATGTTCTTCGCACGCATCTTCGGTAACTTCGTCGACAAGGCGATCCTGAAGAACGAAGGCGGCCACGGCATCGGTTACTTCGTCGCGACCATCTTCGCTGAACTGGTACTCGGCATCCTGGCCAGCATCATCGTCATGTGGTTCTCGCGCAAACGCGAGTACAGGGCCGACGAAGCGGGTGCGAGGCTGGCCGGTACTGGCGCCATGATCGCCGCACTGCAGCGCCTGCGCGCCGAACAGGGCGTGCCGGTGCAGATGCCCGACAGCCTGACTGCCTTCGGCATCAACGGTGGTCTGAAGAACGGCCTGGCCGGCCTGCTGATGACCCACCCACCGCTGGAAGAGCGTATCGAAGCCCTGCGCCGCCTGGGCTGATCGCAGCGCAAAAATGTCCGCTGTCAAGCCTTCTTGTATGAAAACAACGGAGGAAAAGGCTATACAAGGCAGCGAGTTGGAACTGATCTCGGTGCAATACGCGCGGGGTCAGCTTTGCGCTAAGCTGCATAGGTGCGTTGGCAAGCAAGCCTTGGGGCAAAAGGGCATATTCTGGTAGAGGTCGCCATCAAGACATAGGTGACAGTGCGTGGCTGGTATCTACCGGTGTAGCGTCATGCTCGCCAGCGGGCGATGCTCGATGACAGCATAAGGGTTCAGTTTGGTGCCGTGGAAGCCAGTCGTAGAAGATCGGCTTGGAAGAACGTGAACGGTAGCAGCGCTCCTTGGGTCATCGGGCGACATCAGTCTAGGGCCATGGAGATTAGTCTGACCGTGCGTACCGGCTCGGTGGTTGCCCGACATGCCTGCTAAATGCAACGCTGAATGTGCTTGTCGAACCGTAGCCCACACGCTCAGCAACCTCGGAAACTGCCAGACCGTTGTCGCGAAGCAGATCCTTTGCGATCTCCATGCGCCACGCGAGCAGATACTCCATCGGCGCCACCCCTACCATGCGTGTGAAGCGCTCAAAGAACGCGGAACGGGAAAGAGCCGAGATCTTCGCCAACTGGTCAACAGTCCAAGAATGATTGATACGCGCATGCATTTGCTTCAGCGCATGCGCAATTCGCTCATCCCCTAAGCCTCGCAACAATCCCGGAGGGGCATTTCCGGCCGCCGCCGAGCGCATTGCTTCCACGAGCAGCAGTTCCACCAGCCGGGACAGCATGAACTCGCTGCCCGGCTTTTGGTCAGTGGACTCTTCGCTCACCATCTGCACCAGTTGCGACAAGCGAACCGAATTCTGCACGTGAACTACTTTGGGCAACAGGGAAACCAGCAGCCCGGGATCGGAACAATCGAACAGGAATGAACCTCCCAGTAACCGCATGTCTGGGGAGCCTTCTTGCTCGCCATAGCGTAGCTCGCTACCGCGAACAGCCCTATTGGGATCCAAATAGACTGGAGGCGCTGACGCGAAGCTCGATAGGGTGAAGGCCGGTGTTGTGGGCAGCAGGATGAAATCCCCCGCGCTAATGGTGATTTGCTCATGCCCGTCAACCGTCAACAGGCAGCTTCCTTTCAGCACGATGCAGAAACTGGGCAGACCAAATTCGGAATAGCGCACAGCCCAGTTTCCTTTGCCGCTGATGATGTTGGCAAAGGCCGCACGTGGATGCAGAAGTCGAACTACCTCGGAAAGTGGGTCGCTCATGCATGGACGCTCGCTAAACAAACATGGACGATAGATCATCGTTAATCCTGAAGTGATCGTCTATCGTTTGCTCCGAATCGACTCGCACATCGGAGCTGCAAATGAAGACTGTACTGATCACTGGCTGTTCTTCCGGCTATGGCCTGGAAACCGCTCGCTATTTCCTCGCGCAAGGCTGGAACGTAGTTGCCACGATGCGTACCCTGCGGGAGGAACTGCTCCCCGCGTCCAAGAACCTGCGTGTCTTCGCGCTGGATGTGACCCAATCTGACAGTATTGCGCGCGCCTTGGACGCCGCTGGCCCCATCGACGTGCTGGTGAACAATGCAGGAATCGGCTTGTTTGGCGCGTTTGAGGTCACACCCATGTCCACCGTGCGCGATCTCTTCGAGACCAACACGTTTGGCGTCATGGCCATGTGCCAAGCGATCATCCCGCAGTTCCGGGCGCGTCGAGCCGGCACCATCGTAAACATTACTTCGAGCGCCACGTTGGCCCCGTTCCCGTTGGTTGCTTGCTACACGGCCAGCAAGACGGCTATCGAAGGGTTTAGCGCTTCATTGGAACTCGAACTCAAGGACTTCGACGTGCGAGTCAAAGTTGTGGAGCCTGGTTATGGCCCCACGACCAGCTTCACCTCCAACTCCCAACAGCGCATGCAGGGCCTGATTCCCGAAGCCTACGAACCGCTCGCCCACAGCGTGTTCGCCGGGCTCACCAAGGTCACTGCGGTGACCAGGGAAACCGACGTGGCCGAAACCGTATGGAAGGCCGCCAACGACGTTTCCGGTCAACTCCGCTTCCCGGCGGGTGCAGACGCTCTGGCCCTCGTGTAACTGGCGCAGTCGGAAACGGGAGAGAAGAACGCGCCTACCTCTCAGGTGGGACTACCGCCCCAGCGAGCCCCGCGGCCATGGCCCGAAGCAGATAGCGGAGACGCGGGCCGAAGTCGAGCGCCACGTGCGCCCATTCCGGCACTTCCTCGTAGAGCCGGGCGAGCGTTGGCGTCGGATGGGATACCTGCCAGAAGCCCGCTGCCAACATAAGGGTCGTGGCCAGCAGGTTTTGGATCTGTTCGGTGGTCATCCGGCTGGCCTGAACCAGCGCAATGACGATGTTGTCGTGGATGGCGAAGGCGTTGGTTTTATAACGGCGCGCCCGCTCCATCTCCACATCGCCTTCCAGACTCAGGGTTACATGGGTCAAAAGATCGCAGAAAACCGGAAGGGAGATGATGGTTTCGGCGACGACCTCGGCCACCTCGACTGGCGCTAATCCTGTTCGATCGCCAAGCGTGCTTTTGATCGCGTCGCGCCATCGCCCCCAGCCGCGTTCGGCCAGTTCGAGAAGTAGTTCCTCCTTGTTGGCGTAGTAGCGCCGGACGCCCGTCCGATGCAGGCCCGCACGCTCAGTCACGGCCGCCACGGTCACGAACCGCACGCCGACGAGTTCTAGCGCAAGGGACTCGGCTGCATCGAGCAAATCCTCGGAACGCTGCTGCTTGTCTTCGACTGAACGGGCTCTCTCTCTCATCCTTCGACTTTAACGCATCTTGATGTGCATTACATCAGGGCCTGTGCTATCGTCCCTTTAACGCATCATTAGGTGCGTAAAGATGAGGCGCGTCCCCTCAGGCCGTATTGCAAAGGAAATTCCTATGAAGGCTGTCCAAGCCGCCCAGTTCGGAGACCCAACTGTCCTCGTTGTTACGGAGTTGCCCGATCCGACACCCGGCCCGGGTGAAATCGCAATCGATGTCACCCATGCTGCAGTCGGGCTTGTCGATGTCTTCTTCCGCCAAGGACTATTCAAAGACATGCCGGGCATGGCCCAGCCGCCCTTCATCCCCGGCCTCGAAGTAGCAGGTACGGTGCGTGCACTCGGCGAGGGCGTAGTCGGGTTCACGGTCGGCGAAAAGGTCGTATCGATGTCGGCCGGTGCCGGTACCGGCGGCTATGCCTCCGTGTACATCGCCCCCGTGCATGGCGTCGTGTCGATCGAAGGCTCCGGCATCGACCCGGCGCTCGCTGTCGCGGTCATACCCAACGCGGCGATGGCGCATGTCGCCCTGACGCAAGTTGCACATCTGGCGCAAGGCGAGAGTCTCCTCATTCATGGTGCACTCGGTGGCCTTGCCGCTGCATTCCCAGGCATCGCCAGGCAACTTGGTGCGTCGCGTGTGGTCGGTACGGTGCGCACGAGCAAGCTGGATGCCGCGGCGAATACGAAGCTGCCGTACGACCGGATCGTCGATTCCGATGCGTTGCCGGGAACTCTCGGCGACGAGAAGTTCGACGTCATCATCGACCCGGTTGGCGGTGCTGTTCGCAGCCATAGCTTCGCGCTGATGAAGCCAGGCAGCAGGCTCATCGTCGCTGGTAACGCCAGCGGCGATTGGGGGCACCAGGTGAAGACCAACGACCTGTGGCTGGGCAGTGCCACCGTGTCCGGCTTCAATGCTGGCGCCTATCTTCCCTCTCATCCGCAAGTGCTGCGTCCCGCACTTGAAGCTGCGCTTGAAGCTGTCGCTTCCGGGCTCGGCCAAACCGAAATCGACGTACTCCCATTCAGTGACGCTGCCATTGCGCACCAGCGAATGGAGAGTCGCGCTCTCAATGGTCGCATCGTCCTTACTCCCTGATCGTGACCAAGGAGAAATAGACATGACAACGAAGAAAAGGCCTGTCGCCCTGATCACGGGTGGATCCTCCGGCATGGGCAAGGATTTCGCCTTGAGGCTGCTTTCGGCTGGGTATGCCGTCTATGGAGCAGCTCGCCGCATCGACCGGATGCGGGACATCGAAGGCGGCGGCGGTGTCGCGCTGGAGATGGACGTTACCGAAGATGCCACGATGGTGGCCGCAGTCGATCGAATAATTCGAGAACAAGGGCAGATCGACGTGCTGATTAATTGTGCGGGTTATGGACAGATGGGCGCGTTGGAGGACGTGCCTGTTGAAGTGGCTCGCCGCCAACTGGAGGTCAATCTCATTGGGGTAGCCCGACTCACGCAACTCTGTAGTGGGCGCCTTGCGTGCCGCCGCGACGCACCTGTGCTGTGCCAACCATTCCTGCGCCAGCGAGCGGGCCTCCCCGTATCGCACGAACGCTGGCTTACGTCGTTCGCCGGCGTTCGTGCGGTACTGGAGCACGAACACCTTGCGGCCCGTCGGGTAATCTTGCACAGGAACCCGGGTACCAGCATGTCCTGCAGTTCGACGGGCTGCGCTTGAGGTTGTGCCATATCGACGGCGGACTTGGGTGAGCTTGATCTTTGCCATGACGACTCCTCGGAAAGACCCGATTTCCAAGGGTCTGATGGGAGCTATCAGCGGGAAAGCCGGGTCAAGTTTCGAAAAGCACCGACATAGGTTGAACTCACCTGACCCGTTGATAAACCTGCTGTATCGGGTGGTGGCGTAGTCCAGCGAAATGCGATGCTGGAGTCATCGTGAAACGAAAAAGGCGACCGCAAGGTCGCCTTTTTTGTGTTCCACCATTCATCAAAGCAGCCGCAGCCGATAGGCACGCTCGTCCATGCGAGCGAGGCCCCGCGCCCTGAATCGCTCCTCCAGCGCGTCCTGGCTCTCCAGCAGTTCGCTCTCCCAGACATTGCTGGGCCAGCTGCGCACCTCTGCATCGCTGACGGAAAACGGTGGCCCTTCCATCAAGGCCTGATCGTAGTCCAGTGTCACCAGCAAGCCCTGGCTACCAGCCGGCAGTATGTGCTGCAGGTGCCGGACATAACGCTCGCGCATCGCGGGCGGCAAGGCGATCAGGGCCGCGCGGTCGTAGAACAGCGCACAACCCTCGAGCTGCCTGGCATCGAGTGCGAAGAAATCGCCACAGTACAGTTCGATCCGTCCATGTCGGTAAACCCTGAACGCACCTTCCTGGCTAACGTCCGCCTCCAGTCCCCGCTCGCTGAAAAATGCCTCTACGGCCGTCTGCGTCAGCTCCACGCCGATCACCCGATGCCCGCGCTCGGCCAGCCAGGTGATATCCAGGCTTTTGCCGCAAAGCGGTACCAGCACCCGAGCCCCAGCCGGTGCCGCCAGCGTCGGCCAGTGGCGTTGCAGGAACACATTGACCTTCTCGGAATGAAAACCGATTTGGTTACGCTGCCAACGCGTTTGCCAGAACGCTTCCTGCATGATGCCTCCTAGGAATAATCAAAAAAACAGATCAAAAACACCATCAAATAGCCATTGTTCGTCCAGCTTACCTGATAGATCATCCACCTACCTTCAGGAGGTCATCATGTTACCCAGCCTGTTCATTTCCCATGGTTCACCCATGCTCGCCTTGCAACCGGGCGCCAGCGGCGTGGCCCTCACCCGCCTTGCGGCAGAGCTGCCGAAACCAGGCGCCATCGTAGTGGTGTCGGCGCACTGGGAAAGCGCCGAGCTGCTGGTGATGAGCGCGGCCCAGCCGCAGACCTGGCACGACTTCGGCGGCTTTCCCCCTGAACTCTATCAGATGCAATACCCGGCGCCCGGCAGCCCGCAACTGGCACAGGACATCCTGCAGCGCCTGAAAGATGCCGGCCTGCCCGCCCGTGCCGATGAGCGCCGACCATTCGATCATGGCAGCTGGGTGCCACTGTCGCTGATGTATCCGCAAGCGGACATTCCAGTGGTGCAGGTCTCTTTGCCCAGCCACCACGGCGCAGCCCTGCAATTGCAGGTCGGCCAGGCACTGGCGGGGCTGCGCGAGCAGAATGTCCTGTTGCTCGGTTCCGGCAGCATCACCCACAACCTGCGCGAGCTGGATTTCCACGCCGAGCCGGAAAACGCCGCGCCCTGGGCCGCCGAATTCCGCGACTGGATGGTCGACAAACTGCAACGCGATGAGCTGGACGCCCTGCTCGACTACCGCCGCCAGGCGCCCCACGCGCGGCAGAATCACCCCAGCGAAGAGCACCTGCTACCGCTGTTCTTCGCCCGCGGCGCGGGCGGCGCCTGCCGTATCGAACACCAGGGCTTCACCCTGGGCGCGCTGGGCATGGATATCTACAGTTTCGCCTGAAGGCAAGACTGTTCCAGGGTGCTGAGCAGTACCTGCACCTTGGTGATCGATTCCTGGTACTCGGTCTGCCAGACGGAGTCGGCGACGATGCCGCCTCCGCCACAGCAACTGATCATGCCGTCCTTGGCCAGCAGGCTACGGATGGCGATGGAACTGTCCATCTCGCCGCGTACGTCCAGGTACAGCAGCGAACCGCAATACAGGCCACGCCGCGTCGGCTCGAGCTCATCGATGATCTGCATCGCACGGATCTTCGGTGCCCCGGTGATGGAGCCACCTGGGAAGGCCCCCAACAGCAGATCCAGCGCATCCTTGTCGGCGGCCAGCTCACCCGTTACCGCGCTGACCAGGTGATGCACGTTCGGGTAGCTCTCCAGCGCGAACAGCTCCGGCACGCGCACCGAGCCAATGCTGCAGCTGCGCCCCAGGTCGTTACGCAGCAGGTCGACGATCATCAGGTTTTCGGCGCGATCCTTGGGGCTTTCGAGCAAGGTGCGCGCATTGTTCGCATCCTCCTGCTCGTTGCGCCCGCGTGGCTGGGTACCCTTGATCGGTCGCGTTTCCACCTGGCCACGGCTGACCCGGATAAACCGCTCCGGCGACAGGCTCAGCACCGCGCCACCACCTGGTAGCGTCAGGTAGCCGGAGAACGGCGTCGGGCAGGCCTGACGCAGGGCACGGTAAGCCTGCCAGGGTTCGCCCTGATAGGGCGCGCGAAAACGCTGGGCGAAGTTGACCTGATAACAGTCACCCGAAGCGATATAGGCATGAATGCGTGCGATGGCATCGGCGTATTGATCCGCCTCGATATCGGCCTGAAATGGCCCGAGCAAGGCGAATGGCGGATCCTCCGACACTCCTGAGGCAGGACGCTGGAAAAGCTCGAGCAACCGTGCCTGTTCGCTGCCGGCAAGTGACGGATGAAACACCAGTTGGCTGGTTTGCACCTGGTGGTCGCTGATCAATGCCCAGGCATACAGGCCGAAGGTCGCATCACCCAGACCGAGATCATCCCTGGCCTGCTCGGGTAGCGTCTCGATACGACGACCGAAGTCGTAGCCAAGATAGCCCAGCAAACCGCCCGCGAAGGGCAGTTCGAAACCTGCCGGCAGTTCGGCCTCGCCCAAAGCGGACAGCCCCTCGCGCAGGCGTGCGAAGAAGCCCGCGCCTGACTCGTTCTCCTGCGGGCTCAGGGTCACCAGTGGCCAGGCGCTGAGCAGGTCATAGCGCCCACGTGAGGCAGCCGGCCGGCCGGCATCCAGCAACACGGCACCCGGCGCCTGGCGCACCCGCTCGAAATAAACCGCGGGATCGGCCTGATAGGGCAAGGAGTAGACGAGACAAGTAGACATTAAGCACATCACACAAACAGGGACGGCCGATTGTAGAGCTGCGGAGGGGATCGTCCTAGGGTAACCGTTCGCCGGACACACCTTGCGTGTCTAAACGGGCAAGGATCGATGCAACCTCAGTCCCTGCAGAAAATCTGTCTAGATAGCTAGATCCAAATCAGCTACAAGCCGCAACGTCACGATAAACGTACTGCCCAGCCCCACTCCATCGCTCATACCGATAACTGTGCCGCCATGTGCTTCTACCAGCTCGCGCACAACGGTCAGGCCGATGCCCAGCCCAACATTGTCGAAACTCGTGGCATTTGCATCCTGAACGAATGCATCGAAGATGTCTGGCAGCACTTGTGCCGAGATGCCTATCCCGTTGTCAGCGATGCTGAGCAGCAGAACATCATCCTCCACCCTCAAGCCCAGTGAAACTGCCCCTTTTTTGGGGGTGTACTTAATCGCGTTGTTCAGGATATTGGCCACAATCTGTACGAGTCGCAGCGAATCGCCAAGCACGTTCAAGGGGCCGTCAGGCAGGTGGCTGGTGAACTCAATCTGGCGCGCTCGCAACATCGGCAGGCTGGCCTCAATCACTGTCTGGATGAGTGGCACCAGATCAACGACGAGAAGATCCATACGCAGCTTGCCGGTGCTTGCTCTGGAGACATCTAGCAAGTCGTCTACCAGACGGGTAAGTTGATCAACCTGACCTTCTATCAACGCCTGAAGACGCGGCAGCTCTTCAGGCGTTGCGCGGGCCATCTTGCCGGCGATCAAATTGATGGGGGTCAGCGGATTGCGTAGTTCGTGAGCAACCACAGCAAGGATTTTGCGCTCCTGCCCTAGAGCGCGCTCCGCCAGCGCCTGAAGATTCTGTGCGCTCAAGGCAGCTACAATCAGCTGCTCATTAGCGTCGCGGAGCTGTGGGTAGTAGTGCACCGATTCGGTCTTGTGGACTAAATCAGCGTCCGACTGCGCAGAAAGGATCGTCATGACCAATTGCTGATTGGCTTCTACCAAAAGCGCCACCTGCTGGCGATCACTGACACGATCCTGGGTTTCGACAAGCGTACGTTGAAGCGCAGCTAATACAGCTCGCGCTTCCAGTGTTTGCTCTCCAAGCATCAAGAGTTCGCTGGCGGTTTTTGCCAATGCCCGTTCATTTTGGCTCTTGATGTCAGCCATGACTTCTCACGCTTGATCCCCGCCCGGGCGGGGCGCTTCAACATGCAGCCTTGTAGGACTACCCCCGAGCAGGCCTTCCTGGTCATCCAGCATGTCGCCGATCTGTATGCCCTCGTCGGTGATGCGGTAGAGGCGCAGCTCGTCGCAATGAAGGCTCGCACGCACGTTGACAACGGCCATGATTCGCAGCAGACGGCTCCGAACTTCGATGTAGCGCTGAACAACGATGGCGTCGGTCAGGAAGGCGGCACCGTAAGGGCTGAAGCGCAGGTCGGTGTAGCGGTCTTCCAGTTCGGAGGTCATCAATACAGTGACACCGGCATGGGTCAGTGCGGTGACCATCCTTGAAAGGGATTCGCGAAAGTCCTCGCGAAACGTCGGTGCCAGTGCCAGCTCAAAACCAGACAGTGAGTCGATACGGACGTCCTTGAGGAGCAACTGGACGATTTCGTCGATGGACAGATCAGACGCGCGGCAATCCACCAGCCCGACTGTTCCATTTTCAATCAACTGCGCCAGCGCTGCGCTCTGTGAATAATTTGGGCGCTGCTCGAACACGGCAATGCCCCCGGTCTCGCCTTCGCTGACACCCTGGGCTAAAAACGCCGCCGCCAGAATACTCTTGCCTGAGCCTGATGGGCCTGCGACAAGCAAGAAATAGCCTTGAGGAAGACCGCTGCCGAGCATTTCATCCAGCCCTGGAACACCAGTGGCCAAATGGTTGATTGTCACTTTGGTGGTCATCGGGAAGTACCCTGCGCTTGGAGGGCACTTAGCGGAGCGTCAAACACTGCATCGAGCAAACGAGCGGTGAGCGATACGCCAATCAGCGTGGTCAGCAATTGGTAGAGCGTCCTCAGCAGTTGCTCGCCAAAAAGCAGGGCCTCCTCCTGAGTGCGCGTCTCGATAAGGGAGATGAGGCGTGAGTAATCCGTCTGATCCGACACGCTGCCTAGAGCGTCAACAATATCTGGATAGCTAGGCTCACAGAGATGAAGACTACGACGAAATAGTGCCGTAACGCCTTTGCGGCCAATGATCGGTGCTAAAGCGGTGTCGATGGCTTGCAGCGTTGCAACAATCGCATCGGCGACCCGGGCGTGGTCAGCACCCTGGCCAACGCGGTGCGCCAGCGAAAGCGCGATCTTGCTGCCTTCTTCGCTTTCCGTGGGCATGGGGGTAGGTTCTTGTGGGCACAGGTGATCGTACACCCTATTGAGCGCACGAAAATTAATCTTTGAACTTATAATCGGTCTTGTTGTTTCCCGAAAATGCGTAGCGCCCAGGAGTGGCTGACCACGACCTGATCTGACACCACCACTTTTACCGCTGAGGGTAAGGTGTGTTGATCCAGCGAATACCGAAGATGAGCGCTAGCTCGCTCGGATCAGCCACACGCCTTGCTCAGATGCCAGTTGAGGCTGCCGCACTTCGCTCCACGATGAGCCGACCACATCTGGCATTACCCACGTCAATGACTGGAGGTGAGCATGCAAGCTCAGAGGACACGCTTTATCACCTTGAAAGCAAGATGACCGTGTGGCACCAGTGGTGGTACCTAAATAGAATCTGTTACCGCTTCCTGAGGCACAGCAAGCAATTGCTCAAGGCCCCAGAACGACTCGGGGGAGCCAATGGCTCCCCCGAGTGTTACAACATCGCGGATCAGTCTTCGCGATAACGGCGCAGCTTCAGCGGCTTGCCGGCAACACGAGTGTCCTTGAGCTTGCTCAGCAGGCGCTCGAGGCCTTCTTCCGGCAGTTCCACCAGGCTGAAGCTCTCGCGGATCTGGATGCGGCCGATGGCCTCACGAGCCAGACCACCTTCGTTGAGGATGGCACCCAGCAGGTTCTTGGCAGCGATGCCATCACGCGCGCCCAGCGCGGTACGGCAACGTGCGCGGCCTTCGCCCAACGGCATCGGCGCACGACGCTCGCGCAGCTCGCCACGCTCGGAGGAACGCTCACCGCTGCGCTCGCCATCACGGCGCTCACGCGGAGCGCCACCAGCGCCCGGCACCAGTGGCTGCTCACGCTCGACACTGGCCAGATCCAGAGGCTGACCATTGGTAGCCTTTTTCAGCAGCGCAGCAGCCAGGGCACGCGGGGTGCAGCCGATATCGGCGGTCAGGCGGTCGAGCAGCTCACCGTGGCTGGCTTCGGCATCGGCAACCAGTGGCGCCAGGCTGTTGGTCAGCTTCTTGATGCGCGCATCCAGCACCTGCTGGGCGTTGGGCAGCTTGACCTCACCGACCTTCTGCCCGGTAACGCGCTCGATCACCTGCAGCATACGACGCTCACGAGGCGTTACCAGCAGCAGCGCACGACCTTCGCGACCGGCACGGCCGGTACGGCCGATACGGTGCACGTAAGACTCCGGGTCGTACGGCATGTCGACGTTGAATACGTGGGTGATGCGCGGTACGTCGATACCACGAGCAGCGACGTCGGTGGCGACAACGATGTCCAGACGGCCATCCTTGAGCGACTCGATCACGCGCTCGCGCTGGTTCTGGGCGATGTCACCGTTCAGCGCAGCAGCCTTGTAGCCCTTGGCTTCCAGCGCAGCGGCCAGATCCAGGGTCGCTTGCTTGGTACGTACGAAGGCGATCAGTGCGTCGAACTCTTCGACTTCCAGCAAACGCAGTACGGCGTTGGTCTTCTGATCGGCATGGATCATCAGATGCGCCTGTTCGATACGCGAGACAGTCTGGGTCTTGGCCGCGATCTTGACGTGCTGCGGATCACGCAGGTGCTTTTCGGCGATGGCGCGAATCGAGTGCGGCAGAGTCGCGGAGAACAGCACGCTCTGGCGGCTGGCCGGCATGGCTTCGAAGATCACTTCGAGGTCATCCATGAAGCCCAGCTTGAGCATTTCGTCGGCTTCGTCGAGTACCAGGTACTGGATGGTCGACAGTACTTTCTCGTCGCGACGCAGGTGGTCAACCAGACGGCCTGGGGTGGCGACGATAACCTGTGCGCCCTGGCGAATGGCTTTCAGCTGCGGGCCCATCGGCGCACCGCCGTAGACCGCGACCACATTGAGACCGGGCATCTGCTTGGAATAGGTTTCGAAGGCGGTGGCCACCTGCAGGGCCAGCTCGCGGGTCGGCGCGAGAATCAGCGCCTGAGGCTCACGCTTGGCCGGATCGATCTTCGACAGGATCGGCAGGGCGAACGCTGCAGTCTTGCCGGTACCGGTCTGGGCCTGGCCGATCATGTCCTGGCCAGCGAGAATCACTGGAATGGCCTGGGACTGGATGGGCGAAGGCTCTTCGTAGCCGACGGCGATCAGCGCAGCGAGAATATTGGGGTGAAGTCCGAGTGCGGCGAAGCCGCCGATTTCCTGGGTCATGGGTCTGCCTCTAGTGCATCCGCAAAGACCCATGTTCCAAAGCTGCGCATGCCATGTAGGACCTTGTGGGTCACCCTGGCAGCCTGGTCGGCGGGGATTTGCGAAAACGTGGTGAAAAATGAATCGTCAAGATAGCCCGCTTGGCGGACTGGCTGCCGAAAATAGCTTCCGGGCGAGTTGCACTACTTGAACGTGGCCATGAATTGGCCGGCGCGCACTATACCGGAATATCCAGGTGCATGTACGGTTTTTCAAACAAAAAAACCATCGAACTGCCATATGACAGCCCACCCGCGGCGTTGTGCCGCGGTTCTGCCGGCTGCCTGATCGATCGGTCAGGCTCTGCTCGTCAGTTGCGCCTCGATCGCCGCCTTGTCGACCACCGACCAGACTTCAGCGATCTTGCCGGCGCGGAACGCGTAGAACACGTTCTCGCTGAAGGAAACCTTGCGGCCATTCACCGGCAGGTCGAGAAACCGGCCTTTCGGCGAGCAGTGAAAATCCAGGCGGCTGGCGATCATCGACTCTTCGCAGGTCAGCAAGAGGATGTTGAAGCGCAGATCGGGAATTTCGTGAAAGTCCCGCTCGAGCATCTCGCGGTAACCGGACAGACCCAGGCGCCGGCCATTATGGATCGCATCGTCGTGAACGAAATCTCCCAGGTTCGGCCAATCCTGACGATTCAGGCAGTCGATATAAGCTCGATACACCGCGGGAAGATCTTGCTCGCTCATGGCATTGCTCCGTCTGAATGGTCTCGGGGCTGTCGATGCTCCACCGTAGCCCCTAGGAAAGACATTGCAGATGCCGGTTAATTCCTGCCTCAGCTGGCCATGCGTACGGCATCGATCAACGGCTGCAGCGAATAACCGAGCCGCGCCTGCAAGGCTGCGGCGCGGCGGCTCACCGCCTCGCGGTCGAACTGCTGATCCAGCTCGGCGGGCACCAGCACCACCACGTTGCCCTCCACCACCGGGCACTCCCAGTAATGACGGTGATAGAGCCCGCGCAACAGCGCCGCGCCCAGGGGCTTGCCATCGTCACCGGCCCACTGGTTGATGATCAGCCAGCCGCCCGGATTGAGCTTGGCGCGGCAATCATCGAGAAAGCGCCAGGCCAGATGGCCGACGCCAGGGCCGGTATCGGTATAGAGGTCGACGAAGATCAGATCCGCGGTTTCTGCGCTGGGCAGCAGCTCCATGGCGTCGCCGATGCGCACGGTCAGTCGCGGGTCGTCTTCCAGCCCCAGGTATTCCATGGCCAGACGCGGTACGTCGGGGCGCAGCTCGATGGTCTCGACATCCTCGAGCGGCAGGAATTTCAGGCAGGCCTGGGTCAGGTTGCCGGCGCCGAGGCCAAGGAACAGCGCCGTCTCCGGCGCTTCGTGACACAGCGCGCCAGCGAACATGGCGCGGGTGTAGTCGTATTCCAGCCAGCTCGGATCCTCGGTGAACACGCAGCTCTGCTCGATCGACTCACCAAACTCGAGAAAACGGTATTCGCCGATTTCCACCACGCGGATCACGCCGAAGGCATCGTGCACCTCGGCCAGTACCACTTCGTCCTTCATTTCCTCCACCGGAGGCAAGCCAGGCATGCGCAGATTCTCCACCATCGCGTCCCCGGCTCAGGCCGGGCTGGTGCCGATTGTCGATGATGCAACGCACTCAGGTCACGCGCTAAATGCCCGGCAATACCGCAACAGGTATGCCTTGGTGCGCACGGTGATCGGTTACCATGGCCGATCATCAATAAGAGATGTCGCCATGAGTCAGCCCTGGAGCCCCGATAGCTGGAGAAGCAAGCCGATCCAGCAACAACCTCTCTACCCGGATTCCGCGCGGCTGAGCCAGGTCGAGCAGACCCTGGCCGGTTTTCCGCCGCTGGTGTTCGCCGGTGAAGCGCGGGAGCTGCGCAAGCAGTTCGCCGAGGTCACCCAGGGCCGAGCGTTCCTGCTGCAGGGCGGCGACTGTGCGGAAAGCTTCGTCGAGTTCAGCGCCGCGAAGATCCGCGATACCTTCAAGGTGCTGCTGCAAATGGCCATCGTCATGACCTTCGCGGCCGGCTGCCCGGTGGTGAAGGTCGGGCGCATGGCCGGGCAGTTCGCCAAACCACGTTCTGCCAATGACGAGACCATCGACGGCATCACCCTGCCCGCCTACCGCGGCGATATCGTCAACGGCATCGGCTTCGATCCGGCCAGTCGTACGCCCGACCCGCAACGTCTGCTGCAGGCCTATCACCAGTCGACCGCCTCGCTGAATCTGCTGCGTGCCTTCGCCCAGGGTGGTTTCGCCGATCTGCATCAGGTGCATCAGTGGAACCTGGACTTCATCGCCAATTCGGCACTGGCGCAGAAGTACCACCAGTTGGCCGACCGCATCGACGAAACCCTGGCATTCATGCGTGCCTGCGGCATGGACGGCGCCGCTCAGGTTCGCGAGACCAGCTTCTTCACCGCCCACGAAGCCTTGTTGCTCAACTATGAAGAAGCCTTCGTGCGGCGTGACAGCCTCACCGGTGGTTTCTACGACTGCTCGGCACACATGCTGTGGATCGGTGACCGCACCCGCCAGGTGGACGGCGCCCATGTCGAGTTCCTGCGCGGGGTAGGCAACCCCATCGGCGTGAAGGTCGGCCCGAGCATGACCGACGAGGATCTGATCCGCCTGATCGACATCCTCAACCCGGACAACGATCCGGGCCGCCTCAATCTGATCGTGCGCATGGGGGCCGACAAGGTCGAAGCCGGCCTGCCGCGACTGATCCGCACCGTACAGCGCGAAGGGCGCAATGTGCTGTGGAGCAGCGACCCCATGCACGGCAACACCATCAAGGCGTCGAGCGGTTACAAGACCCGCGATTTCGCGCAGATTCTTGCCGAAGTCCGGCAGTTCTTCGCCGTGCATCATGCCGAGGGCAGCTACGCGGGCGGTATCCATATCGAAATGACCGGTCAGGACGTCACCGAATGCATCGGCGGCGCCAAACCGATCACCGAAGACGGCCTCTCGGATCGCTACCACACCCACTGCGACCCGCGGATGAACGCCGATCAGTCTCTGGAGCTGGCCTTCATGATTGCCGAAACCCTCAAGCAGGTACGCCGCTAGGAAGTGGCAGGCCCTGCTTTAACCTGAACCAAGGCAACCGACAAACGGTCTTCCGTTCAGAGACGATCGATACTGATCGCGTGAAGTCTCACCTATCCATAGAAGGAGTCGCACATGCCCTGGTATGCCTGGTTGATCCTGATTGTGGCGATCGGCTCCATCGTCGGCGGTCTGTTCATGCTGCGTGATACGGCGAAGAAACTGCCGCTGAGCGAAGAACAGTTGAAACGCATCCACGAGCGCAATATCGAGCAGGATGCCAAGGACGCTCAAGATCGCTGATCGCTCCCAAGCGCTGTAAACTGCACCTCTGTTGGGCACGTCTAAAAACGTCGGCGAGGCAGTCAGCGCAAGGCAAAAACAGGCGAGAAAGCGCAGTTTACGAGTTGTAAATGAGCATTTTGATTGGACTCGCACACGAGCCTGTTTTTAACGCAGCGATGACAACGTAGGTAGTTTTTAGAGGTGCCCTGCTCAGGAGGCGCAATGCCCTTACCTCCCCGACTGCTGCTGCCTCTCTTCCCCCTCGCCGCTGGCGTGGCCCTGGGTTTCATTGAGCCTATGGGGTTGCTCGTCGCCTGCCTGTTCATCGCTCTAGTGCTCGCTCCGATACGGTTGCCCGCATGGCTTTGGTACGGCCTGGTCATAGTCGCCAGCCTGCTGCTGGCGGCGCATCGGCTGCCCGGCTTCGAGCCCTGGGTACTTGCGGCGCCCGAGCGGATCAGCGCCGACGCGCCGCCCTACCTTCTGCGGCTGTCGTGGGACAAGCTACTGGTGGGCTGCGCCCTGCTCGCCTGGTGGCTTGGGCAATCCCCAAGACCGACAAACAAGCCGATACTGGCCGTACCGGTATTCGTCCTGACACTGATCGCGGTGCCCGGCCTGGCACTGCTACTGGGAGTCGTGGCCTGGCAATCGAAGTGGCCAGAGATGCTCTGGCCCTGGCTGGTCATCAATCTGGGCGTAGCCGTGCTGGCAGAGGAATTGCTGTTCCGTGGCCTGCTGCAACCGCGTCTGGTCGAGTGGCTCGGCACCTTGCCGGGGATTCTCTGCGGCGCCCTGCTGTTCGGTGCCGCACACATTCCGTTCAGCCCATGGTTCGCGGTAGTGGCGACCGTCGCCGGGATCGGCTACGGCCTGGCCTTCCACCTAACCGGGCGACTGAGTGTCGCCATTGCTCTGCACGGCCTGGTCAATCTGCTGCACTTCACCATGCTGAGCTATCCGCTGCGGATTGCCTGAACATCCTGGAAGGCCATGGATTCATGGAAAGTGGAGATCAAAACGTCAGGACGGCGGCTCGAGCCTCAACCAGGAGCGGTATTCACCCTTAACGTCGGAATTCGAATTGCAGCTCGGCGCCTTCGATCGAATCCCAATAGTCATCGCCGGTCTCCCCAGTGATCAGCTTGCCGCTGAGCTGGAAAGGGTTGAGCGAGGGTTTCTTCTCCTCGAAGAACGACGGCAGGATTGGTGCCAGGCCATCTTTGGCCGCCTGGTCTTCAGCCTCGAGCTTAGCGGCCAGCTCCGGCGGCAGGCTCAGATCCAGCTTGGTCTTGGGCGGCGCCTGTACCACCTTCTGCGGTTTCTTCTCCGCCTTGGCACGCTCTACCGCCTTATCAGGTGCTGCCTTTCGCGGTACCGGCGGCTGCGATTTCGGTGCGCTCTCCTCGACAGGCGTGGGCGCCTTGGCAGGCGGCTCGACCGGGTTGGCGGGCTCACGGGTTACCACTGCCGGCTCACTGTTCTTGCGCGGCACATCCCCGCCCTGCTCATCGGAGCCACAGGCGCTCAACAGAAACGCGAAGAGTATTGGCAGTAGGTAACGCATCATGATCGGGGCAGCTCACGCAATTGCGGCTAAAGGGCACCTCTAAAGGCGCATTCTAAAACGGCTGAAAAATAACGCCAGCCGGGCTGCCCGAATGGCAGCACCGCCTGTCGATCACCAGCATCGGCTCAGGGCTCGGGCAAACGCCGCAACTCGGACTCGATATCCAGATCCGGATATTGCGTCTGCAAACGCTCAATCCGCTGTTCAGCCTCTTCGCCCTCACCTCGCGCACGTAGATCGGCGATTTCGCGCAGGGCCTCCACAACCTCATTGTGCAGCGGCGCCGTCTTGGCGGCCATGCGCGCGACGATCTTCGGCGCTTCGGCCATCGCAGAGCTCGGCATAGCCTCCTGGGGGGACTGCAACGCCATCGGTGCCGGCGCCTGGCGCGTCATGGCCGCGGGTGGCGCGTCATAACTTGGTGGCACCTGCTCCAGGGTTTTCAGGCTCAGGCCAAGCCCCAGCCCAAGCACGGCAAGGCACCCGAAGGCTGCCGACCAGCGCCCACGCCCGGAAGCGCCAGCCAGCCAGTTCTGCAGCCGCTGCCAGGCACTCTCCGTCTGGGGTCTACGCGCCGCCGCAGCCTCAGTTGCAGCCGCCAGAATACGGGCATCCAGCGCCGCCGATGGTTGCTCGCGCTTGTGCTCACGCACGTGCCGCAGCAGATACTCGTCGTCTCGCTCGAGATCGTGCGGATGATCGTTCATGGTGATACCTCTTCGGCCACGCTAAGCAATCGACGCAATTTCTGCATCGCGTAGCGCAGGCGGCTTTTTACCGTTTCTGCCGGCGTGTGAGTCAGCTCGGCAATCTCGTGCAGCTCCAGATCAGCATGGGCACGCAACAGAAAGACCTCCCGCTGCTCCGCCGGCAGGTTATCGAGCGCCGCCTGGATCCGCGTCTGATCCTGGCTCAGACTGAGCTGGCGCTCAGGATCGGGCTCAGCGCTGGGCCGATCATGCAACTGCTCGTCGAACACGTCCTCGTGCTGCTGACGCTTGCCATGCTTGCGCCAGTGGTCGATCAGGCGATTGCGGGCGATCTGATACAGCCAGGTTTTGAACAGCACCGCCTCGCGTTGCAGCGACTCGCTGCGGATCAGGCTCATCCAGGTATCCTGGAACACCTCTTCGGCCAAGGCGTGGTCGCTGCACAAACCAAGCAGAAAACGAAACAGGCCGAGCCGATGCCGCTCGTAGAGCTGCGTGAAGGCAACGGCGTCGCCAGCCCGATAGCGACGCAGCAACTCGGCATCGCTGGGCCCGGCGGTAGTTGGGGGATTGGCAGTCACACTCACTCGACTCCGGTGGCACGGGAGTCGCCAGTTTGCAGGCTTTGCGCCAGTTCCACCAGTTGCACGAACTCGCTGCGCAGGCCGAACGGGTCATCGCCCCGACTGCCTCGTGCCAGCGCCACCGTAGCGGCCCAATCGAAATCACCGGTGTAGCGGCTACCACTCAGTTGCTGGGCGAAAGCAGCTACAGAGGCAGCGAAGCGCAAGTCTTCACTGGCCTTGGCGATCGGCGCGATGGAGGTCGACGTCTGGATCGCGGTCTCCAGCAAACGGCTGTCGTTCTGTTCGGGCGCCTTGTAACGGATACGCAGCCAGGCCAGCTCACCTTGCCCGGGTGCATCCGCTTGCGCCTTGCCATAACGCAATGGCTCCAGCCAGCCGCGATTGCCTACCGGCACTATCTCGTAGAGCGCGGTCACGCTGTGCCCGGCGCCGATGTCGCCAGCGTCGACCTTGTCGTTACTGAAATCCTCGCGCTGCAGGGCGCGATTCTCGTAGCCGAGCAAGCGGTACTCACTGACCTGGGCAGGATTGAATTCGACCTGAATCTTCACATCCCGCGCCACCGTGGCCAGCGTCGAGCTGAGTTGCTCGACCAGCACCTTGCGCGCCTCACGCAGGTTGTCGATGTAGGCGTAGTTGCCATCGCCGGCATCGGCCAACTGCTCCATCAGTTGCTCGTTGTAATTGCCCGTGCCGAAGCCCAGGGTGGTCAGCGAAATACCGGTTTTGCGCTTGTCTGCGGCGAGCGCCTTGAGGCTCTCGAAATCGCTGACACCGACATTGAAGTCACCATCGGTGGCCAGCAGGATGCGGTTGATGCCGTTGCTGATGAACCCTTTCTGCGCCTGTTGGTAGGCGAGCTGAATGCCCGACTCACCCGCCGTAGAACCGCCGGCCTGCAATTGCTCGATAGCCGCACGGATACGCGCCTTCTGCGATCCTGCCGTCGGCTCCAGTACGACACTGGAATCACCGGCATAGACCACCAGCGAGACGCGATCCTGGGGACGTAACTGGTCGACCAGCAGTTTCAGCGTGCTTTGCACCAGCGGCAGGCCTTCCGGCCGATCCATCGAGCCGGACACGTCGACCAGAAACACCAGATTGGCGGCTGGCAACTGGGCAACCTGCATGTCGGATGCCTTGATGGCGATGCGCAACAGTCGGCTTTCCGCGTTCCAGGGGGTCACCGCCAGTTCGGTACCGACGCCAAATGGCACGCTGCCGCTGGGCATGGGATAGGCGTAGGGAAAGTAGTTGACCAGTTCCTCCAGCCGCACCGCCTCGGCCGGCGGCAGACGACCCTGATTCAGGAAACGCCGTACGTTGGCGTAACTGCCGGTATCCACGTCGATGCTGAACGTCGATACCGGAGCTTCGGCAACCGACTGCACGGGATTGGCGGCAAGACGTTGGTACTGCTCGCGGCTGGCCTGTGCAACTGGCGCATACCGATGGTCTCCAGCTATCGGCATGGCCATGCGCGTCATCATCGGAACGGGGCGGATCGGCGCCTGGATCGATGCGGCTTCGGCGGCAACCGGCGCATGCTTTGCGCTACGCGGCGATTCGGCCGGATCATTCTGGTTGCCACTGCAGGCGCCGAGCAACAGCACGACACCGCCGGTAAGACCGCACAACAACGGTTGGGAAATCATCTTCATGGTGCTTCTCCTGGATCGAAATACCGCTTCGATCCAGTAGACGCAGACACGCCGCGTTTCGGGTTAACCGGGGTCTGCACGAAAGATCGCCGGCCAGATGAGCGACGCTCGAAAGAAGCGCCCTTATCGGAAAAAGTTGCTGGGTGTCGTGCCGAATTGCTTCTTGAACATGCTGGTGAACGCGCTTGGGCTTTCGTAGCCGAGTTCGCCAGCGATATTGATGATCTTCTCGCCCCCGGCAATTCGCTCCAGAGCGAGAAGCAGGCGGGCCTGCTGACGCCACTGGCCAAAGGTCATCGTCGTGGCTTTTTGAAACAGCCGCTGAATGGTTTTTTCATCCAGGTTAAGCCGAGCGCTCCAGTCGGACAGCGTGGAGCCGTCTCCGGGATCCGCCTGCAGGGTCGAACAGATAACCGTGATGCGTGGATCCGTTGGTTGCGGGAGATGCAGCGGCAGCGTCGGCAAGACTGCAAGTTCATCCAGAATCAGGCCCATCACTCTCGCCTCGCGCGAGTTCTGCAAGTACGGCTCCGTTATGTAGACAGAGGTCTTGATCAGTTCACTCAGAAGAGGAGAAATGCTCACGGCCCTGGTTTCGCTTGGCAAATCCGTCAGTTCATCGGGTCGCACGAAAACGCTGCGCATCTTCACCGGGCCTACGCAGCGAACCTCGTGAATTTCCCCACTTGGCATCCAGAGACCCCGGCTCGGTGGCACGATCCACTGGCCCAATGCCGAGCGCACGACCATGACACCCTGAATGGCGTAAATCAGCTGATGCTTGTTATGGCTATGAGGCGCGATATGCCAATCGCTCGGGTAATCGGTAGCGCTGCACCTGACCCGCCAATTCACGGCATCGATCTCGGTAACGAGTTCATTCAATGACTTGATCATTTCGCCCTTTTTGAGAGAGTCATGTCCCTATTCTCGCGAGACAGGCATTTTCATCGCGCCTAGGATAGCGCCGAACCCTGAAATCCAGCAGCCATTTCCGTCGGGCAGACTGCCTGCCGAGCACGCTGCTTTGCCTGGAAGCGTCTCGTATGTCCACCAGCTCCACGTCCTCTGCAACTGCGGCCAGGTCAGTCGCTGACCAGGCCAGTCCTCTGGTCATGCGCGTGATCGGCGCCTGCGCCCTGGCGCACCTGATCAATGACCTGATTCAGGCAGTACTGCCTTCGATCTACCCGATACTCAAGGCCAATTACGGGCTGACCTTCACCCAGGTCGGGCTGATTACCCTGGTGTTCCAGCTCACCGCTTCGCTATTGCAGCCCTGGGTTGGTTATCACACCGATCGCCATCCCAAACCCTGGCTGCTGCCTGCCGGTTCGCTGTGCACCCTGGTGGGCATTCTGCTGCTCGCCTTCGTCGGCAGCTTTCCGGCAATTCTGCTGGCCTCGGCTCTGGTCGGCATTGGTTCCTCGACCTTCCATCCGGAGGCCTCGCGGATTGCACGGCTTGCCTCGGGCGGCCGCTTCGGCCTGGCGCAGTCGACCTTTCAGGTTGGTGGCAACACGGGGAGCGCCTTCGGCCCGTTACTGGCAGCGGCCATCGTCATTCCATACGGCCAGGGCCATGTGGCCTGGTTCGGCCTGTTCGCGGTATTCGCGATACTGGTGCTCTATGGCCTGAGCCGCTGGTACCGCAATCACCTCAACCTGTTCAGGCTCAAACAGGGTGGCCAGGCCACTCATGGGCTGTCGAAACGGCGGGTAACTGCAGCCTTGGTGGTGTTGGCGCTGCTGGTCTTTTCCAAGTACTTCTACATGGCCGGCTTCACCAGCTTCTTCACCTTCTACCTGATCGAGAAGTTCGGCGTCTCCATCGCCAATTCTCAGATGTACCTGTTCCTGTTTCTCGGCTCGGTCGCTGCGGGTACTTTCTTCGGCGGGCCGATTGGCGATAAGGTCGGGCGCAAGAAAGTGATCTGGTTTTCCATTCTCGGCGCGGCTCCCTTCACCCTGGCGCTGCCCTACGTCGACCTGTTCTGGACCGGCGTACTGAGCATGATCATCGGCTTCATTCTCGCCTCGGCCTTTTCGGCCATCGTGGTCTTCGCCCAGGAGCTGATGCCCGGCAACGTCGGCATGATCGCGGGCCTGTTCTTCGGCCTGATGTTCGGATTCGGCGGTATTGGCGGCGCATTCCTGGGCTATCTGGCGGATATCCACGGCATCGAATACGTATTTTTCCTGTGTTCGTTCCTGCCGTTACTGGGAATCCTGACGATCCTGCTGCCTTCTACCCGGGCGAATAGCGGCGCATGAAACTGTTTCATCGGACATGCGCAGGGTATCGCTCGCGATCTCGGCAGACGCAATCGCCGGATCGCGACGCTCGATAAAGAGGTGGCTGTCGTCTGCCTCCTGGCGGAGCCGGACGACGGCTATATCATCGCACGGCAGGCTCGCTGCAGAGCCCTAGAACCCGCTGGTTGCCGCCTCCTGACAGAGCTGGCTGGCCAGCATGCCCAGGGTCATCAGCGCGCGCTCCGCTTCGCGGTTCCACGGAATGCCGCAGTTGAGGCGCACACAGTGGTTGAACTGCTCGGTGTTACTGAAGATCAGCCCCGGCGCAATGCTGATGCCCTGCTGCAAGGCGCTGACGTGCAGATCCTTGGTATTGACCCGCGCCGGCAGGCTGACCCAGAGAATGAAGCCTCCATTGGGCCGGGTGATCTGCGTGCCTTCGGGAAAATACTGCTGCACTGCCAACTGAAAGGCGCTGAGGTTCTTGCGGTACTCCTGGCGGATATGCCGCAGATGGCGGTCATAACCACCATTCTCCAGATACGCCGCCACGGCCATCTGGGTGACGCTGCACGCCGAGTGGGTGGTGAACATCTGCAGGCGCTGGACTTCGTCTTGATACTTTCCGGCGATGATCCAGCCGATCCGCACGCCAGGCGACAGGGTCTTGGAAAAGCTCGAGCAGTACACCACGCGTCCTTCCAGATCCCCAGCCTTGAGTGCCTTGGTACGCCCCTGCTCGAACATCAGCTCGCCATAGATATCGTCCTCGACGATCTGGATGTCGAAGTCGCTGGCCAGGCGCAGCAGCTGTTTCTGCCGAGCCTCGGGAATGGTACCGCCCAGTGGATTGCTCAAACGCGCGGTCAACACCAGTGCCTTGATGGGCCACTGGCTGGCAGCCAGTTGCAGGGCTTCGACACTGATGCCAGTGGTGGGATCACTGGGGATCTCGATGACCTTGAGGCCAAGCAGATCAGCCAGTTGCAGCAAGCCGTAATAGGTCGGCGACTCGGTGGCGATCAGGTCGCCCGGACGCGTCAGCACGCGCAGACACATCTGCAGCGCGTCCACACAGCCGTGAGTGATCACCACCTCCGAAGGGTCGACCAGCACGCCAGCGTCGCGCATACGGATCGCCACCTGCCGGCGCAGCGGCTCGAAACCCGGGCTGAACATGTAGCTGAAGGCCCGCGGGCTCTGGAAGCGGGTAACCTTGGCCAACTGCTGGTGCAGCGCTCGAACCGGGAGGTAGTCGACATGAGGCACTGCCGCGCCGAGCGGAAATACGCCCTCGCGACGCGCTTCGCCGAGCACCTGGTTGATGATGCTGCTGCGCGTCACCAGGCCGGGTCGTTCGACTCGGGCGATATCCGGGGTATCGGCGGTCAGCGCGGGCGTCTGATGGACGTAGAAGCCGGACTGCGGTCGCGCACGGATCAGGCCGAGATCCTCCAGGTTGGCGTAGGCTTGCAGCACCGTGGCATGGCTAACGCTGAGCTGGGCACTCATTTTGCGCACCGAAGGCACCCGCTCGCCCGGCTGATAAACGCCACGGCGGATATCGTCCGCCAACTGCTGAGCGATGCGCTGATAGAGCAACAGATTGGTCATGGCCGCCTCATCCCGGTACTGAACCATAACAGTAGCCCAACTAAATGTTTCTGTACCGGTACAGCCCTGAAATATCTCGACGATACAGCCGTTCGTCAGGCAAGAAAAAATTTCCGGGAGAGATTCTTGACGTCGCTTGCGACGGTTAGAAGGGCGGCCGCCAGGGATGGCAGACCATAAAACCCCCGCCCTGCAATGCAGTAGCGGGGGGTTCCTGGTCGACAGGCTTAGCGAGTGGCGCCCAGGCGCCCCTGCTCATCGGAAAACACGATCTCGACCCGGCGGTTCTGTGCCCGCCCCTTGGCCGAGGCGTTTTCCGCCACGGGGAAGCTTTCGCCAAAGCCCTGTACCTCGATGCGCTTGGCATCGATACCCAGGTCGGTCAGCGCATCGGCTACGGTCTGGGCGCGGGCCCTGGACAGTTGCAGATTTTCCTCGCGCCCGCCGCTGCTGTCGCTGTAACCCTCGATACGCACGATGCGACGCGGGTTCAGTTGCAGAAACTGCACCAGCTTCAACACGGTGCGGTTGGCGCTGGTCTTGAGCCGTACTTCACCGGCATCGAACAGCACATCACCCAGGGTCATCACCAATCCGCGATCCGTCTGCGCGGTCGCCAGGCTGACGATCCGCTCCTCGAGCCAGGCGTTCTGTTCCTGCACACTGATCAGCTTGGCTTCACGCAACGCCAATTGCAGGCGCTGACGCTCGAGTTCCAATCTGGCCGCACGTTCCTGATCCAGCGCGAGCTGAGCGTGCTCACGGGCGATCTCGCTGTAGCGTTGACTCAGGTAGGCGTAATGGGCCACATCGTCGGCGCTGCCCCAGTAGCCTGACAACCGTTCGGCACGCCCCAGAGACTCGCCGGCACGGATTACGTCCTTGGGCGCACTTCGCAGCACCTGGGGATCTTCCTTGACCGACTGGTAGCTGGCACGGGCAGCCTCCAGCGCGGCATTGTGCTCATCGTTGAGCCCGGCACAAGCCGTCAGGCAGACACCCATCAGCGCCACGGCGCCTACACGCAGGGGGCTCATGGCATTGCTCCAAGCTGATCGCGCAGTCGTTCGATATGACGATTCAATTCCACCAATTGCGCCTGACTACGCAGAGTCAGCACGCGGGCCTCGGCCAGACGCGCATCCAGCTCGGCCTGCTCGGCCTGAATACGCGCGGCACGATACGACTCCTCGTCCATGGCCGTGCGCGCCTGGGCGAGCTTGTCTTCGGCTTGGCTCAGTTCGGCGACAGTTTCGTCCATTGCGACGGTGCGAGCCTGCTCGACCATCTGTTCGGTCAGGCGCATCTGTTCGGAAGGAGCCGGATCGCTGGCACAGCCCTGAAGCAACAGCAGCGCCAGAGCGGCGCCGGTATATCGATAGATCACAGATATGTCCTACTCACTGGCGGCCGGTTGCGGCTGTTGTTCATTCCAGCGCTGCAAGTTGCGTTGCAGAAGGGTTTGCGGCACGCCGGTGGCGGTGAATTCTGTCATTTTCTTGGCCAGCTGTCCGCGCAGCCAGGCATCGTTGCAGGCCGAGTTGTGCGACAACGCCAAGTGCAGCCCTTCACTGGAAATCGGCGGGTCGAGCACCTGCAGATCGTCCTGCAAACCCAGGGTCGAGGCCAGCGCCTGCCCCGGGTAGCGCTCATAGAGCACGTAATCGGTACGGCCCAGAAGCAGCTTCTGGAAAGCCTGGGTCAAGCTGGAAACGCCTTCGAGGGTGAGGTTGGTCTTGGCATAGGCATCGAACGTCTGCCCGAAGCTGTTGTTGACCAGGGTATCGCCAGTGCGCCCCTGCAGATCCGCCCAACCGGCATACGGAAAATCACTGCCCTTTCGCACCCAGACCACGCTTGGCGTCGATAGATAGGCCGGGTGAATAAAGTCCATGCTCTCCAGGCGCGGCACTGTCAGAAAGGCACCGGCCAGCATGTCGATACGCCCGGTACGCACGTCTTCCTGAGCCCGCGACCATGGCCCGGCGTAGACGACTTCGATACCGACACCGAGCTCCTCGGAAACCGCCTTGAGCAGGTCGACGGTAGCACCTATCAGCTGCCCCGGGTTTTGCGGGTCACGCCACAGGTACGGCGGGTACTCGGGATTCCCGGTCGCGATCAGCCGCTCGCACTTGCCGGCGGCCTGCGTACCACTCGCCAACATCAATCCAGCAAGCAACCACAGACCTGACCTGACTAAACCTCGCTCAAGCATTGACACTCTCTCGATTCAAATACCGGCCAGCCCTCCATCGGAGGAAGATTCATGACATGCTAGCTCATACGATCTGGATAATCAGCGACAAGACGCAGCATGAAGAAAATGATTCTCGCCGTATTAGTCCTGCTGGCCATCGCCGCGGCGTCGATTCTTTATCTGTCGCCAGCGGCACAATTGGCGGGTTACCAGCACGTTGAGCAATGGCGCGCCGGGCTGCATGAACGCCGCGCCAACGTGAACGACCTGGATATCAGCTATTACGAGGGCGGCCCGCAAAACGCCGAGACCGTGCTGCTGGTTCACGGTTTCGGTGCCGATAAAAGCACCTGGCTGTGGTTCGCCCGGGAGCTTACCGAGCGCTACCACGTCATTGCCGTGGATCTGCCCGGTTTCGGCGCCAGCGACAGGCCCCACGGCAGTTACGATGTCGGTACCCAGAGCGAGCGCCTGGCAGCGTTCATCGATGCGCTATCGATAAGGCGGCTGCACCTGGTCGGCCACTCCATGGGCGGGCATATCGCAGCGCTCTACGCGGCTCGCTACCCGCAGCAGGTCGTCAGCCTCGCCCTGATGGCCAATGCCGGCATCACGGCACCGCAACGCAGCGCTTTCTTTCAGCGTATGGAAGAGCAAGGCGACAATCCCCTGCTGGTGGAAAGCCCGCCACAGTTCGATCAGTTACTCGACTGGCTGTTCGTTGCGCCGCCACAACTTCCAGAGCGCCTCCACCAGTACCTGGCGCAACGCGCCGTCGACGACGGCGCGCATCAGCGGCAGATTTTCGACCATCTGCAACAACGCTATCTGCCCCTGGAACCCGAATTACCACGAATCAACGCACCGACGCTGCTGCTCTGGGGGGATCAGGATCGCATCCTGGACGTATCCAGCGTCGAGGTGATGAAACCGCTGCTGGCCGATGTCAGCGTGGTGATCATGAAAGGCTGTGGCCACACGCCGATGTTCGAATGTCCGGAGGAAACCGCCGGGCACTACCGGCAGTTCATCGATGCCCAGGGGTTACCAACGTCGGGCAACGCTCAGTAGCCTGTAACGCCCGCAGCCTGACCACACCCAGCACCTCGAAGGAATCACCCTCCGGCAAGCCGAGCTGTGCGTTACCAAACGGTGCGTCGCTCATCGCCCGTGCGCACTGTCGCCACGCAGGGTCATCACCGCACTGGCAATGTTCGCAACCACCTTGCCGTCCTCTGTCCGCACCTCGCAGCGGTAATGGCTGATCATCCGGCCTCGGTGTTCAGCCCAGGCATGGGCTTGCAGGCGTGCCTGCCAGACCGGACGAAGAAAGGTGGCCTTCAGGTCGATACTGGTGAAACTCTCGCCCTCCACCATCAGCGTGGAGTGAGCCGTACCGATGGCAGCATCCGCCAGCTCACAGAGCAGCCCACCATGCACGGTACCTTGCTGATTGCCATGGCGTAGCGCATCGGCTTCCACCTCCACCACCGCCATGGCTTCGTCGATCGCCATGATGCGAAACCCAAGCAGCTGCGAGATCGCCGTGGGATAGCGCATGTGGGTGGTGTGCTCCACCTCGAGCGAGCCATCGAGCTGGCGGCGCAGGTACTCCAGCACGGGAATTGGGCGAACGGTACGCATCATGCCAGCTCCTGTTTCGGCTACACCTCTGGCGACGATAGAGGATCGATTCGCCCCGGGCTTCAAAAGAAAGGTCTCGAGATAAGTTCGAGCCCCAGCACCATCAGAAACCATAGAAAGAACAGACGGAAATGCCTGGTGCTGAGTCGGGTACGAATCGCCTGCCCCAACCACATACCCAGCAATGCCGGCACCACGGCCAGCGAAGACAGCCCCAGTTGATCCACGCGAAAGGCTCCCTGCAGTAGCAAGCCGCCAGCCAACGCCAGGGTGGAAACCGTGAAAGACAGGCCGAGCGCCTGCACCAACTCGTCCTTGCCCAGGCGCAAGGCCTGCAGATAGGGAACCGCCGGCATCACGAACACACCGGTGGCCCCCGTGATCAGCCCGGTGACGATGCCCACCAGGGGCGACAGCCTCGCTTCCCATCGCGCAGGCACCGACACGACCGGAGACACCAGGGCATAGCTGGCGTAGGCCAGCAGCGCGCACCCCAGCCCGAACGCAGACCAGGACGGATCGACCCGCACCAGCAATGCCGTGCTGCTCAAGGTGCCCACCAGGATACCCAGCGCCATCGGCCACAAGCGGCGGAACAAACTCGCCGTCGCCGGCCCCGCCAGGCACTGCCAGACATTGGTGACCAGCGATGGAATCACTAGCAGGGCCGCTGCCGCTACCGGCGACATGAGCGTCACCAGCAGGCCCATGGCGACGGTGGGCAGACCCATGCCGGTCACGCCCTTGACCATTCCGGCCACGAGGAAGATCAGTATCAGCGGCAACAACAGGGATAAGGATTCAGTCATGCAGCCATTTGGCCCGTGAACCTGCCTTGCCACAATCTGGATGTTTCATCGTATCCTTCGGTTTTACCGAAGGCTATGGAGTGCTGACATGCGCCCGGATCTGGCAGACCTGCGTCTGTTCATCTGCGTAGTAGAAGCCGGCAGCATCACCCGGGGCGCAGCCCTGGCCAACCTGGCGCTAGCCTCGGCAAGCGAGCGCCTGCGCAATCTGGAGCGCGATGCAGGTGTGCCATTGCTGCTGCGTCTGCCGCGGGGCGTAACACCGACCGAAGCCGGCGAGGCCCTGGCTCACCATGCGCGCCTGATCCTCAACCAGCAGTCGCTGCTCCAGGGTGAATTACGCGATTTCGCCAGCGGAGCACGCGGCACGCTCCACCTGTATGCCAACACCGCTGCACTGACCGATTTTCTGCCGCCCCGGCTGGCCCCATGGCTGGCCCAGCGCAAGGGCCTGCACCTCGAACTCAAGGAGCGCACCAGCACCGACATCGTCAGACTCATCTGCAACGGCCTTGCCGAGGCAGGCATCGTGTCCGACGCAATAGAGGCGCATGGCCTGAACATGCAGCCCGTGGCCAAGGATCATCTGGTACTGATCGTGCCGGCCGGGCACCGCCTGGCCGGTCATGGCGCGCTGCGTCTGGCCGACGTGCTCGACGAGCCCTTTGTCGGACTCGCTGCGGGCAATGCGCTGCAGGATCACATCATCGATCACGCTCGCTCGGCGGGTCGCGGGCTGACACTGCGCATCCGTATGAAAACCTTCGAAGGCTTGTGCCAGATGGTGGCCCATGGCGTCGGCCTGGGCATCGTCCCCCAGGGCATCGCCAACCGCTACCGACGGCGCCACGGCTACCGGATAGTGGCCCTGAGCGATGGTTGGGCACGCCGCCAGCTCTGTCTGTGCTTCAGTCAATGGCAGGCGTTGTCCACTCCCATGCGCAGCCTGCTCCTGCACCTTGGTGCCGATCCAGAGAACGATCAGGTCTGACCGAGGGCAATTTTTGGCGGCGCTCGCGACGGCTCGCAGGCAATAAAAAATGGCCGGGAGCCATTTTTAACGTCGCCTGCGACGACCCAAAGGGTGGCCGCCAGGGATGGCAGGCCATAAAAAACCCGCTCAAGCGAGCGGGTTTTCGTGGCTGCAGACGCTGGATCAGACCAGCTTTTCCAGCTCCGGTACAGCTTCGAACAGATCGGCTACCAGGCCATAGTCGGCAACCTGGAAGATCGGCGCTTCTTCATCCTTGTTGATCGCGACGATCACCTTGGAGTCCTTCATACCAGCCAGGTGCTGGATGGCACCGCTGATGCCGACCGCGATGTACAGCTGCGGCGCGACGATCTTGCCGGTCTGGCCGACCTGCATGTCGTTCGGCACGAAACCGGCGTCGACCGCGGCACGCGAGGCACCGACCGCTGCGCCGAGCTTGTCGGCCAGGGTGTACAGGTGCTTGAAGTTGTCGCCGTTCTGCATGCCGCGACCACCGGAAACCACGATCTTGGCAGCGGTCAGTTCCGGACGATCGGACTTGGCCAGCTCTTCACCGACGAACGCCGACTTGCCGGCATCGCCGCCCGCCGAAACGTTTTCGATGGCAGCCGAGCCGCCTTCGGCCGCCACGGCGTCGAAACCGGTGGCACGCACGGTGATCACTTTCACTGCAGCGGAAGACTGCACGGTAGCGATGGCGTTACCGGCATAGATCGGACGCTTGAAGGTGTCCGGGCTCTCGACGGAGACGATCTCGGAGATCTGGTCGACATCCAGCTGCGCAGCGACGCGCGGCAGGATGTTCTTGCCGTTGCTGGTAGCGGCCGCCAGGATGTGGCTGTATGCCTTGCCCAGCTCGACCACCAGCGGTGCGACGTTTTCCGGCAGTTGGTGGGCGAAAGCGGCATTGTCGGCGACCAGCACCTTGGTGACGCCAGCGATCTTGGCGGCAGCTTCAGCGGCAGCGCCAACTCCTTGGCCGGCGACCAGCACGTGGATGTCACCACCGATGGCTTGGGCGGCAGCGACGGTGTTGAGGGTGGCTGGTGCCAGCGCGGAATTGGTGTGTTCAGCGATAACCAGGATAGTCATTTAGATCACCTTCGCTTCGGTTTTCAGTTTCTCGACCAGTTCGGCAACCGACTTGACCTTGATACCCGCACCGCGTGCAGCTGGAGCTTCGACCTTGATGGTCTTGACGGTGGAGGCAGTGGAAACGCCCAACGCGTCAGGGGTCAGGGTTTCCAGCGGCTTCTTCTTGGCCTTCATGATGTTCGGCAGCGAGGCATAACGCGGCTCGTTCAGGCGCAGGTCGGTGGTGACGATGGCCGGCAGATTCAGCGCGACGGTTTGCAGACCGCCGTCGATCTCGCGGGTGACGTTGACCTTGTCGCCGCTGACTTCCACCTTGGAGGCGAAGGTGCCCTGGGCGTAACCAGTCAGCGCAGCCAGCATCTGGCCGGTCTGGTTGTTGTCGCTGTCGATGGCCTGCTTGCCCAGAATGACAAGCTGCGGCTGCTCCTTGTCGACCACTGCCTTGAGCAGCTTGGCGACCGCCAGGGAGTTCAGCTCTTCGGCCGACTCGACCAGAACGGCGCGATCGGCGCCCAGTGCCAGGGCGGTACGCAGTTGCTCCTGCGCCTGGGTCGGGCCGATCGACACGACCACGATTTCGCTGGCGACGCCCTTCTCTTTCAGGCGCACGGCTTCTTCAACGGCGATCTCGCAGAAAGGGTTCATCGACATCTTGACGTTGGCAAGATCGACGCCGCTGTTGTCCGGCTTGACGCGAACCTTGACGTTGTAATCGACCACTCGTTTGACAGCTACAAGAACCTTCATGGATTCCTCGTTACTCTCCGGTGAATAGGAATGTCGCCAGAAGCGAGCATGCGGGTGATGCAGACAAGCAGAACGCAAACACCATAGCCCAGGCGGCGAGCGCAAAACCGCCCGTATCTTGACCGTACCACCTGGCTCGGTCAATACGCTTTGGCTGCGAGCCATTCGTGTTGTAGTCGGATTCTAGCAGGCCTACAGAAAATTCAAACAAACGTTTGTATTGGCCGTAATCCAGGCTGGCTATATACTGCGCCAGCGTGCTTTGGGAAGGATGCCGGCCCGCCATGAAAAATTAGAGAGCCTTGATGAGGAGATAGCCCGTGGAACGCGAATTTATGGAGTTCGACGTCGTCATCGTCGGCGCCGGCCCTGCCGGCCTGTCCGCCGCTTGCCGTCTGAAGCAGAAGGCCGCCGAGGCTGGCCAGGAAATCAGCGTTTGCGTGGTCGAGAAAGGCTCCGAAGTGGGTGCCCACATCCTTTCCGGCGCTGTTTTCGAACCGCGAGCCCTGGACGAACTGTTCCCCGACTGGAAGGAACTGGGTGCGCCGCTGAATACGCCGGTCAAAGGCGACGACATCTATGTTCTTAGAGATGCCGACAGCTCCGTCAAGGTTCCGGGCTTCTTCGTGCCCAAGACCATGCACAATGAAGGCAACTATATCATCTCCCTCGGCAATCTGTGCCGCTGGCTGGCCCAGCAGGCCGAGAATCTCGGCGTGGAAATCTACCCGGGCTTCGCCGCCCAGGAAGCGCTGATCGATGAAAGTGGCGTGGTGCGCGGTATCGTCACCGGCGATCTGGGCGTCGACCGCGAAGGCAATCCCAAGGAAGGCTACTTCACCCCCGGCATGGAGCTGCGTGCCAAGTACACGCTGTTCGCCGAGGGTTGCCGTGGCCATATCGGCAAGCAACTGATCAAGAAGTATCAGCTCGATGACGAAGCCGACGCCCAGCACTATGGCATCGGTATCAAGGAAATCTGGGACATCGATCCAAGCAAGCACCAACAGGGCCTGGTGGTGCATACCGCCGGCTGGCCGCTGGACGTCTTCGGCACGGAAAACACCGGCGGTTCCTTCCTCTATCACCTGGAGAACAACCAGGTAGTGGTCGGCCTGATCGTCGATCTGTCCTACGCCAACCCACATCTGTCTCCGTTCGACGAGTTCCAGCGTCTCAAGCACCACCCGGTGTTCAAGCAGCACCTGGAAGGCGGCAAGCGTGTCGCCTACGGCGCTCGCGCCATCACCAAGGGCGGCCTCAACTCACTGCCGAAGATGGTATTCCCCGGTGGCGCGCTGATCGGCTGTGAGCTCGGCACCCTGAACTTCGCCAAGATCAAAGGCAGCCACACTGCCATGAAGTCCGGCATGCTGGCCGCTGAAGCCATCGCCGAAGCCCTGGCCGCTGGCCGTGAGGGTGGTGATGAGCTGGGCAGTTATGTCGAGGCCTTCAAAGCCAGCTGGCTGTACGACGAACTGCTGCGCAGCCGCAACTTCGGCGCGGCGATCCACAAGTACGGTGCCGTGGTCGGTGGCGGCATCAACTGGGTCGACCAGAACCTGTTTGGCGGCAAGCTGCCCTTCACCCTGCACGACAACAAACCGGACTATGCCTGCCTGAAGCCTGCGGCAGAGAGCAGGAAGATCGATTATCCGAAACCGGACGGCAAGCTCAGCTTCGACAAACTGAGTTCGGTGTTTCTCTCCAACACCAACCATGAGGAAGAGCAGCCCTGCCACCTCAAGCTGGCCGACCCGAGCATTCCGATCGACAAGAACCTGCCGCTGTACGATGAGCCGGCGCAGCGCTATTGCCCGGCCGGCGTGTATGAAGTGGTCGCCAACGACGACGGCAGCAAGCGCTTCCAGATCAACGCGCAGAACTGCGTGCACTGCAAGACCTGCGACATCAAGGATCCAGCCCAGAACATCACCTGGGTGGCGCCGGAGGGAACTGGCGGCCCCAACTACCCCAACATGTAAGTGTTGAACGCGTAAGTACTGAAAAGGCTCCCTCGGGAGCCTTTTTCATGGACGCTATTCGAGCGGCCCGATGGGAAAGAAAACCCTGCTGCTCCATACGCCGAGCCAGGTCTGGCCATCGATCTCGCGGGTTTGCGCCAGTTCGACCAGTTGATAGAAGACGTTGCGATGAATCAGCGCTTCCAGGTTGGCCCGAACGTGGATGTAGGGCGACGGTTCCTGGGTCTGCGCATCCAGCTCGACGCGCAAGAGGTGCTCGTCACCCGCCTCGACCTCGTCACCGACGTTGGTGACGAAACGCAGCACCTGTTCCTCGCCCTGCCCTGCCGCCTGTACAGATACAGCCACGAAAGGCGCGTCCTCGACCTTGATGCCAACCTTCTCCACGGGCGTGACCAGAAAGTAGTCCTCGCCATCGCGGCGAATGATCGTCGAGAACAACCGCACCATGGCCGGTCGGCCGATAGGCGTGCCCATGTAGAACCATGAGCCGTCACGGGCGATACGCATATCGATATCGCCGCAGAAATCGGGATTCCACAGATGCACCGGCGGCATGCCCTTGCTGCCCGCTGGCGGAATCTGCGCCAGCAGATCACCAGCCTTGTCGCTTTCGCTCATTACCTTTCCTCACGCCCACTCAAGCCCTGCGGAGCACCAGGTGGCAGTGCCCTCAACGGCTAAATCCCAGAAGTGTACGCGCATAATCCTCGAGCGGCGCCCTGATCAGATCCTCGGGCCTGGCATCGTAGAACGTCAGGAATCCGCCACGGCTGCGAATCCGCGCCGAGTCCACCAAGTAGCGGGTGTTGGTTTCGATCAGCATCAGTTGCAACACGCTGCGGTCGGTTCCGAGCCGGTCGAAGGCCTCCTCATCCTCCCACTCCGCCATGGTGCCGATGCGGTCGTCGGCGTAGGCGAAGCGAGTGTAGAGCAGGTAATGGGCACCAGCGGCACGCGCCTCACCGAGTGCTTCTTCCAGGCCGATGGGCGCCTTGGCCCGACGCACCATGGGGAAGTATTCGACGAAGCCCCGGAACGCTTCCTCGGCCACCACATTGGGCCTCGGATAGGCGTGCTTGCCGCTTGGCACGAAGTGGCCCTGGGCGATATAGATGAACGAATCGCCCTGCAGCCGCCAGGACGCCGAGCGTCGTACCTTGCTGTGATCCAGCACGCCCGCATCACGCAGGTGATAGGTGACGCCATCGGCCATGTCGCTGACATTCATGCAGCCAGCCAGGCTCAGCAACACGGCCGCGACGAACAGATTACGCATGTGAACTCTCCCGACACCGGCGACGGAAAACCGGCGAATGACTGTTCCAAGCAGGTTTCGCGCCAGGCGCCCACTCACGGCCCGAATGGGGCCGCGAATCAGCGGCTCAGGTGGGAGGCGTCTCGCTATCGCGCTTGCGCTTGTTGCCCATGCGCACGCCGATATCCATCAGAAACTGGAAGAAGCCTTCCTGATCTTCCAGCACGTTGCTCCAGAACGGCGAGTGATAGAGCGCCACGGCCCCATGCACCAGCGCCCAGGCGGCGCAGTAATGGAAGTACGGCGGTACGTCCTCGAGCTTGCCTTCGGCGATGCGACCCTTGATCAGTTGGGTGAGACGCTCGAAGTTGGAGGCGCGGATGCTATGCAGGTGCTCGACCAGATCGGGTACCTGATTACCCTTGACCACCTTCTCTTCCAGGCGATCGAACAGCCGGTAACGCTGCGGGTCACGCATGCGGAATTCGAAATAGGCTCGCGACAGCGCTTCCTTGTCACGGTCGATATCGGACGAATGCAGCAATTCGTTCAGATCACGCTCGTAGTCGAGCATCAGCCGCAGGTAGATTTCCGCCTTCGACTTGAAATGCTTGTAGATGGTGCCTTTGCCGATACCCACGGCGTCGGCGATCATCTCCACGGTCACGCTGTCCTCACCCTGCTCGAGGAAGAGTTTCAGGGCGATGTCGAGAATCTCCTGCTCGCGGCGGCGAAACTCACGGATCTTGCGGGGTTCTTTCTGCATAAGGAAATGACAAGGTCGAAATTCAAGTCCGGTATTATGCCTAACTAACGCCAAATTGCACGGATCACGCGCTCATGAATGCCATCATCGACGAGTTTCCCCAACCGGCCGATCTCTACTACCTGAACCACGCTGCAGTTGCCCCCTGGCCGGCACGCACCGCACGGGCCGTGGAGCGCTTCGCCCGAGAGAACATCACCACGGGTGCCCGCGACTATTCGCAATGGCTGGAAACAGAACGCCGCCTGCGCGAACGCCTGGCGCGCCTTCTGAATGCCTCATCGCGGGCCGATATCGCGCTGGTCAAGAACACCTCGGAAGCGCTGTCGTTCGTGGCCTTTGGCCTGGACTGGCGCGAAGGCGACCAGATCATCATCAGTGACGAGGAATTCCCCTCCAACAGAATCGTCTGGGAGGCCCTGCGCCCGCGAGGCGTGGAAGTGCTGCAGGTGAACCTGCAGGGCGGCGATGCCGAAGGCGCCCTGCTCGCTGCCTGCACGCCACGTACTCGGCTGATGGCGATCAGTGCAGTGCAATACGCCAGCGGCTTGCGTCTGGATCTCGAACGCCTCGGTACAGGTTGCGAGCAGCGCGGCGTCCTGCTGTGCGTCGATGCCATCCAGCAATTGGGCGCCTTGGGCATGGACGTGCAAAGCAGCCGCTGCGCCTTTGCCATGGCCGACGGCCACAAGTGGTTGCTCGGCCCAGAAGGCCTGGGCGTGTTCTATTGCCGACAGGATCTGCGTGAACGACTGACCTTGCACGAGTACGGCTGGCACATGCTCGAACACGCCGGCGACTATGACCGCGACGACTGGCAGCCCGCCCGCAGCGCCAGGCGCTTCGAATGCGGCAGCCCCAACATGCTCGGCGCCATGGCGCTGGAAGCGAGCCTGTCGCTGCTCGAAGAGGTCGGCATGCCGCAGGTCGAACAGGCCCTGCATGAGCGCGTGCAGTGGCTGCTCGACGGTCTGCAGGACATCGCTGGAGTACAACTGCGCAGCGTCATCGAGCGTGAGAAGCGCGCCGGTATCCTCACCTTTTCCCTGGACGGCTGGGACAATCGCGCCCTGCATGAGCGCCTGAAGGCCGAGCAGATCATCTGTGCTCAGCGCGGCGGCGGCATTCGCCTCTCACCGCATTTCTACACCGAGCCGCGAATCATCGAACATACACTGAGGCTGCTGCGGCAATTCGCCAGCGAATGAGCACTCAGCAGCGGGAAAAGTATTCCAAATCCGTTTAAAGCCGAGGATGGACGTCTGCCGCCCATGGCCAATACTTCTAGATACCGGTGCGGCATATCCCCCAAGTGTCGCAGCGGCCGGAGTGCCGAGGATCGCGCACTCCGCTTGACTCCTAATGGTCTTGACCCGGATTCCGCCCCGAAACCGGGTTTTTTTTGTGCCCCGCCATCCCTGGCGGGCACCCTGCGGGCCGTCGCAAGCGACGTCAAAAATCGCTCCCGGCGATTTTTGACCGCCGAATGCAGGTTGGGCTCAGCAGGCGCTCAGGCGACCCGAGCGAGAGGAAATAGCCGTTTGAAGTTCTCGCCGGTCTGCCGCGCCAGTTCTTCATAGCTGACGCCGCGTAGCACGGCCAGATACTCGGCGACATCACGCACGTACTCCGGCAGGTTGGGCTTGCCGCGGTGCGGGATAGGCGCCAGATACGGCGAGTCGGTCTCGACCAACAGGCGATCGGCCGGCACCTGGCGGGCGACCTCGCGCAGCGCATCGGCATTGCGGAAGGTGACGATACCGGACAGGGAAATGTAGAAACCGATATCCAGCGCTGCCTTGGCCATCTGCCAATCTTCGGTGAAGCAGTGCAGCACGCCGGCTTGCGGCAATGCCGCCTCGCGCAGCAGCGCCAGGGTATCGGCACGGGCTTCGCGGGTGTGCACGATTACCGGCTTGCCGGTGATCTGCGCAGCCTGCAGGTGCAGGCGAAAGGCTTCTTGCTGCAACTCGGCAGCTTCCGGCTCGTAGTGGTAATCCAGGCCCGTCTCGCCAATGGCGACCACGCCAGGGTGATCCAGCTCGGCAAGCAACCAGTCCAGTGCCGGTGCGCTACCCGGCTCGAGATCGAGCGGGTGGATACCAACCGAGCAATCGACGTCGGCGTAACGTTGCGCCAGGTCGCGAACAGTGGCCGCGTTATCGGCACTTACCCCGATACAGAGGAAATGGCCGACGCCGCGTGCGCGTGCGGCAGCCAGCGCTTCGTCCAGCGAACCGCCACGGGCGGCCAGGTCGAGGCGATCGAGGTGGCAGTGGGAATCTATAAGCATGGGGTAAAGCCTCAAGCGGCAAGCATCGAGCCGCAAGCAAGTCGCTACTTACTTGTCGCTCGCGGCTGGTAGCTTGCAGCGCTTACATCGTATGAGTGGGACGATCTGACTTGAGGGCGCCGGCCAGATAGGTTTCGATCTTGTTGCGTGCGGTGTTGTCACCCTCGTTGAACTGCACGCCCACGCCTGCAGCGCGGTTGCCCTGGGCACCTTTGGGGGTGATCCACACCACCCTGCCGGCGACCGGAATCTTTTCCGGCTCGTCCATCAGATTGAGGAGCATGAACACTTCATCGCCGAGCTTGTAGCTCTTGTTCGTGGGAATGAACAGGCCGCCGTTCTTGATGAAAGGCATGTAGGCGGCATAGAGCACAGATTTGTCCTTGATGGTCAGGGACAGAATGCCGTTACGGGGCCCCAGATTCGGTGGCAAGCTCATGCATGATTCCTGATGTCGTGACGTGGGCTCGATTCTAGCCCGGTCCAGGCAGGCTTGCCCACTGAACCAGTAAGGCTTCGAGAAGCAGCACACGGTTGAGGTTGGCCTTGCCCAGCACTTTCTGACGCTGTTGCAGCAGCCACTCCTGAATTTGCAGTACTTTGCCCTGCGGCGCCTTCTGGGCCAGGTATTGCACGACCTTGCCCATATCCGCCGGGCCAAGGCCCTGCTCGTCACGCGTCAGCTGATAACGCAGGATCAAATGCGCCCAGTCGCAGAACCAGTCGAACAGCAGCGGCAAGGGCACAACATTCCAGCTCTCGGTCAGCTGGCTGGCGGAAATCTGCTGCTTGTGCAGCTTCTTCACACCCTCGGCAACCAGAGCACGCTGTTCGCGCACGCCTTGTGCCTGCAGCCTGACCGCCGCGAGTGGCGATCCAGCAGCCAGGTACAGCAACTCGCGGACTTCCTGCTCGGAACTATCGGGCAGCGCCTCGCTCAGCCACTGCAGGCTCACCGCCTCGCTGGGCAAGGGGCAGGCCTGCTGCACGCAGCGGCTCTTGATGGTTGGCAGCAGGCGACTCGGCTGATGGCTGATCAACAACAGCACGGTGTCGCCCGATGGCTCCTCCAGGCTCTTGAGCAGCGCGTTGGCAGCATTCAGGTTCATTGCCTCGGTGGGCTCGATCAGGATCACCTTGCGCCCACCCAACTGAGCCGTCTGCACCACGAAGTTGACCAGCGCACGCACCTGATCGACCTTGATCGGCTTGTCGACCTCTTCCGGTTCGAGCACGTAGTTGTCCGGGTGACTGCCGGCAGCGAGCAGATGACAGGACTTGCACTGCCCGCAGGCCTGCAGCGCCACCGGCGATTTGCACAGCAGCAGTGCCATCAGGCGCTCGGCCAGAGCCCGCTTGCCGATGCCTGCGGGGCCGTGGAGCAGATAGGCATGGGCATGCTGGGTACGCCCGGCCAGTTGCTGCCAGAGCGAGGCCTGCCAAGGATAGACATTAGCCACGCTGCAGCTCCAACAATTGCGGCAGCAGCCCATCCAGATCACGCTGCACGGCTTCGAGCGACTGGGCGGCATCGAGAATGCGGTAGCGCACCGGCTCGGCATTGGCACGTTGCAGGTAGGTGGCGCGCACCGCTTCGAAGAAGTCGCGACCTTCCTGTTCGAAACGATCCAGGCGACCGCGTGCGGCAGCTCGCGACAGACCGACTTCCACCGGCAGATCGAACACCAGGGTCAGATCCGGGCGCAACGTCCCCTGAACGAAGTGTTCCAGCAGCGCGATGCGCTCGACATCAAGGCCGCGACCACCGCCCTGATAGGCATAGGTTGCATCGGTAAAACGGTCGCAGAGAACCACGGCGCCACGCTGCAGCGCCGGCACGATCACCCGAGCGAGATGCTGGGCGCGCGCCGCGAACACCAGCAGCAGTTCGGTATCGCTGGCCATGGGCTCTTCGCTGGGCGCCAGAAGCAGTTCGCGCACTCGCTCGGCCAGCGGCGTGCCACCGGGTTCGCGAGTCAGCAGCACATCGATCCCCTGCTCGCGCAGCCGCGCCGCCAGGTACTCCCGATTGGTGCTCTTACCTGCGCCTTCGGGGCCTTCCAGGGTGATAAACAAACCGCTCACTGGTTGTCCTCATTGTTCCGGGGGATGGGCGCCGGGCTGGAACGATAGTCCGTACGGCGCTTCAACTGATATTCGCGGACGGCACGGTTATGCGCGTCGAGGGTTTCCGAAAAGACGTGGCTGCCATCGCCGCGGGCGACGAAATACAGGGTCTTGCCGGGCTGCGGATGCAGCGCCGCGTGGATCGCCTCACGGCCGACCAACGCGATGGGCGTCGGCGGCATACCGTCGATGGTGTAGGTGTTGTAGGGCGTCGGTTCGCGCAAGTGGGAGCGGGTGATGCGCCCCTGATAGCGCTCGCCAAGTCCGAAGATCACTGTCGGGTCGGTCTGCAGGCGCATGCCGATCGCCAGGCGCCGTACGAACACACCGGCGATCTCGCCGCGCTCCTCGGGCACGCCGGTTTCCTTCTCGATCATCGAGGCCATGATCAGGGCCTCGTAGGAATCCTTGTACGGCAGGGATTCGGCGCGTTTCTGCCACTCTTCGTCGAGCACCACCTGCAGGCGCTTATGGGCCTGCCTGAGCAGATCCAGGTCGCTCATGCCGCGCACATAGCGATAGGTATCGGGGAAGAAACGGCCTTCAGGATTGACGCCAGGCTGCCCCAGCCTGGCCATGATCTCGGCGTCGCTGAGCTCGCTCAGGGTCAGCTCGAGCTTGTCCTGGCGCGCCAGGGCCGCCCGCACCTGGCGAAAGCTCCAACCCTCGACCAGGGTCAGGCTGTATTGCACCACTTCGCCGCGGCGCCACAGATCGAGCAGATCGCGCACCCGCAGGTCGGGCGTCAGGCGGTACTCACCGCTGTGCAGCGGCTGCCCCTGCAGGTTGAAGCGCCAGTACAGGCGCAACCACAGCGCGCCATCGATCACGCCGTCCGCCTCCAGGCGGTTGAGCACGCCACCAGGCGTGGCACCAGCCGGCACCTCGATCAGGCGCTCCTCACTGAGCACCAGAGGCTGCTCGAGGGCGCGGTGCTGTTGCCAGGCGACAAAACCCAGGGTGAGGCCGGCCAGCACCACGGCAATTTCCAGCACTAACAGCAATTTGCGAATCACGAATCAGCAGTCCAGTAGATGACGGGCAATGGCCTGCAGTTTACGGGTGAGCGGCCCGACCGACCAGTGACGGCCCTGCAACTCACGAACCGGCCATACACCGTACAGGCTGTTGCAGAGAAAGACTTCGTCTGCGGCCAGCAGCTCGTCCAATTCGATATCGCGCACCTGGCAGGCGATACCCAAGGCTTGCGCCTGTTCCAGCAGCTCCGCGCGCATCACCCCGGCCACGCCGCAGCGCGACAGCTCAGGCGTTGACAGCACACCATCACGAACCGAAAACAGATTGCTGAACACGCCTTCGACCACCCGCCCCGACACATCGCGCATCAATCCTTCGGCGTGCTCGGCGTCCTGCCACTCGGCACGGGCCAGCACTTGCTCCAGGCGATTGAGATGCTTGAGACCGGCGAGCAGCGGTTGCTCGGCCAGGCGTGTTTCACAGGGGAACAGGCGGATGCCGGTTTCGCCATGCTGCGGCGGGTAAGCCGGCATGGCGCCAGCCTGAAGAATGCGCCGCGGCGCCCCGACCGACGGCGCGTAACCTCGCTGGCCATCACCGCGGGTGACGATCAGCTTGGCAACGCCCTGCCCCAGCTCGGCGCAGAAAGCCAGCAACTCGCTGCGCAGTTGAGCCGCATCCAGACCGATACGCAGCCGAGCACAACCCGCGGTTACCCGCGCCAGGTGGCGCTCGAGCAGCACGGGCCGGCCGCCCTGCACCGCCATGGTTTCGAACAGGCCGTCACCGTAGGCCAGGCCGCGATCCACGAGGGGCAGCGACGTGGCCAGCCGGCCATCGACCCAGGTGAGCATCAACCAGCGTACCGGCGAAATACCAGCGAGCCGTTGGTACCACCGAATCCGAAGGAGTTGGACAGTGCCACCTCGATCGGCATTTTGCGCGCTTCGTGCGGCACGAAATCCAGGTCACACCCTTCGTCCGGCTCGTCCAGGTTGATGGTCGGCGGCGCCACCTGATCACGCAGCGCCAGCACGCTGAAGATCGCCTCCACCGCCCCTGCAGCACCCAGCAGGTGGCCGGTCATCGATTTGGTCGAGCTGACCGCGAGGGCATGAGCGTGATCGCCGAATACCGCCTTGATCGCCGCCACTTCGGCCTTGTCGCCAGCCGACGTCGATGTGCCGTGGGCATTGATGTACTGCACCTCCGACGGCTCGATGCCGGCATCGCGCAGCGCGTTGGTCATGCAGCGGGCTGCACCGGCACCGTCTTCGGGTGGCGAGGTCATGTGGAACGCATCGCCACTCATGCCGAAACCGATCAGCTCGGCGTAGATGGTGGCGCCACGCGCCTTGGCGTGCTCCAGCTCTTCGAGCACCAGCGCACCGGCACCATCGGACAGCACGAAGCCGTCACGGCCTTTGTCCCACGGGCGGCTCGCCTTGGCTGGCTCGTCATTGCGGGTGGACATGGCGCGCGCCGCGCCGAAGCCGCCCAGGCCCAGACCGCAGGCCGCCATCTCAGCGCCACCGGCGATCATCACGTCAGCCTCGCCATAGGCGATGTTGCGAGCGGCCATGCCGATACAGTGAGTACCGGTGGTGCATGCGGTGGCGATGGCGTAGTTGGGCCCCTGCAGACCGAGGTGGATCGACAGGAAACCGGAAATCATGTTGATGATCGAGCCCGGCACGAAGAACGGCGAAATACGCCGTGGCCCCTGATCAAACAGCGACTTGCAGTTGTTCTCGATGTTGGTCAGGCCGCCGATGCCGGAGCCCATGGCCACACCGATACGATCACGGTTGGCATCCGTGACTTCCAGGCCGGAATCACGGGCCGCCTGAAAGCAGGCAGCCAGGCCGTACTGAATGAATAGGTCGAGCTTGCGCGCCTCTTTGGCGGACAGATACGGCTCGACATCGAAATTCTTTACCGAGCCACCAATGCGGGTGGAATAGGCGGAAAGATCCATGTGTTCGATCAGACCGATGCCACTGCGGCCGGCCAGAATGCCCTGCCAGCTGCTCGGCACATCGTTACCCAGTGGCGACAACATGCCCATACCGGTAACCACGACGCGTCTACGCGACACAGCAATCTCCTCTTATCAGGTTTTTCGACGCCTTGATGCACCTGGCAAGCCATTGCCCAGGCAGATTGATCATCCGGCGATTGACTCGAGGTGTAATTTCACCCGAGCAGACAGACGCCGTCGGCGCGTCTCTTACATCTCTACAGCGAACCGTCAAAGAAAAGCCGCACGCCTTTGCAGACGTGCGGCTTTTCCGATTCGGGAAGCGACGAACTGCTTATTGCGCGTGCGCAGTAACGTAGTCGATTGCTTCCTGAACAGTGGTGATCTTCTCGGCTTGCTCGTCCGGGATCTCGGTCTCGAATTCTTCTTCGAGAGCCATCACCAGCTCAACGGTGTCAAGAGAGTCGGCACCCAGGTCTTCAACGAAGGAAGCGCTGTTGGTTACTTCTTCTTCCTTCACGCCCAGTTGCTCGGCAACGATTTTCTTGACGCGTTCTTCGATGGTGCTCACGTGTTGTCACTCCTATTGGACAAATCCAGCCAGCTGGTTGTGCCGGCAAGTGTATAGAAAGGGTTTTCGGCTTTTCAAGCTGAAAGCCAATGGCGCCCACGGAAATACGTCAACGGTCTCATTTTCAAACCTGCGATTTTGCCACGAAGTTTGAATGGATCGAAGACGTTCGCCGACGGCAGCACCCATATTCAGCTCATGTACATCCCACCGTTCACAGGGATAGTAGCCCCTGTGACGTAAGCTGCACCATCGGAAGCGAGGAAAGAAACCACGTTAGCGATCTCTTGCGCCTGCCCCAGACGGCCCAGCGGAATCTGTGTCAGCAGCGCTTCACGCTGTGCTTCCGGCAATTCACGGGTCATATCGGTATCGATGAAACCCGGTGCCACGGCATTCACGGTAATCGAACGCGAACCGACCTCTCGGGCCAGCGCACGACCGAAACCTTCGAGACCAGCCTTGGCCGCGGCGTAATTCACCTGGCCGGCGTTGCCCATGGCACCCACCACCGAACCGATGTTGATGATACGCCCGAAACGCGCCTTGGTCATGCCGCGCAGCACAGCCTTCGACAAACGATAAAGGCTGTTGAGGTTGGTATCGATGACGTCATACCACTCATCGTCTTTCATGCGCAGCATCAGGTTGTCGCGGGTGATACCGGCATTGTTGACCAGAACCAGCACCTGACCGAAATCCTTCTGGATCTTCTCCAGGGTGGCGGCGACGGACTCATCGTTGCTCACGTTGAGCATCAGGCCAGTGCCTTCGATGCCGTTTTCCTTGAGGGTGGCGGCGATGCGCTCGGCACCTGCCTCGGACGTAGCGGTACCGATGACCACGGCACCCTGACGACCCAGCTCCAGGGCGATGGCCTGACCAATGCCGCGGCTCGCGCCAGTGACCAGTGCAACCTTACCTTGCAGACTCATAGCATTCTCCTTGTTCAGACCAGTGCGGCGCGTGCAGCGGCAAAGGCCTCGGGGGTGTCGAGGTTGTGCGTGTTGACGCCCTTGACACAGCGCTTGTTCAGACCCGAGAGCACTTTGCCCGGGCCGCATTCGACCAGATCGGTAACGCCCTGCTCGCCAAGGCGAACCATCGACTCGACCCAGCGCACCGGGCTGTAAAGCTGAGCCAGCAGATCGCGCTTGAGGGTGTCCAGATCAGCCACCACATCGGCGCTGACGTTCTGCACCAGCGGAATCTGCGGTGCTTGCCAGGCAATGGCCGCGACGGACTCGGCGAAGCGCTCGGCAGCCGGGCGCATCAGTTCGCAGTGCGACGGCACGCTGACCGGCAACGGCAGCGCACGCTTGGCACCACGTGCCTTGCACGCCTCCACGGCGCGCGCGACGGCAGCGGCGGAACCGGCGATAACCACCTGCCCCGGCGCGTTGTAGTTAACCGCACTGACCACTTCCCCCTGGGCGGCTTCGGCGCAGGCAGCCCGCACATCGGCATCTTCCAGACCGAGAATCGCTGCCATGCCGCCCTGCCCGGCCGGTACGGCCTGCTGCATCAGCTGGCCACGCAGCTCGACCAGCTTCACCGCTTCGGCGAAACCGATGGAGCCGGCGGCGACCAGAGCGCTGTACTCACCCAGGCTGTGCCCGGCAACGAACGCCGGTCGCGCGCCGCCTTCGGCCAGCCACAGACGCCACAGGGCGATGGAGGCAGCCAGAATGGCGGGCTGGGTCTTGTCGGTCTGGTTGAGCTGCTCTTCCGGGCCTTGCTGGGTCAATGCCCACAGGTCATAACCCAGGGCGCTCGAAGCTTCGCCGAAGGTATCGAGGATCAGCGCGTGCTCTGCGCCGTGTCCGGCCAACATGGTCAGCGCTTGCGAGCCCTGACCGGGAAAGACGAATGCGAGGGATGCAGACATGTAACGGTTCCCTTAGTGATCTTCTCGTCGAAAAATTACGCTCACCATCGGCAAGCGCTCGAAAACTGACATTTTGGATGGTTGCCCATCCATAACAGTCACATATTACGGGAGTAGGTGCTTAATTCGACCACTCAGTCGCTGCGGCAAATTCTCCTGCACATCGGTCATCGCACGACGAATGGCGCTCTTTATACCATCCGGCCCGGCACTGCCGTGACTCTTCACCACGATGCCCTGCAAGCCGAGAAAACTCGCGCCATTGTGCCGCGCCGGCGCCAGCTCGCTACGCAAACGGCGCAGCAGCGGCAAAGCCAGCAGGCCCGTGATGCGCCCCAGCAGCGTGCTCCGGAACAGCGATTCGAGCCGCGACACGATCATGGCCACCAGACCCTCGCTGGACTTGAGCAGGACATTGCCGACGAAACCATCGCACACCAGCACATCGGCATCACCGCGGTACAAACCATCGCCCTCGACGAAGCCGATGTAGTTGAGGCCCTCGATGCCCTCGAGCAGCGCAGCTGCCTGCTTGACCTGCTGATTGCCCTTGGTCTCTTCGCTGCCGACGTTCAGCAGACCGACACGCGGCGCCGAGGTGCCCTGCACCTCGGCGGCCACTGCGCCCATGATCGCGAACTGGCACAGCCGCTCGGCCGTGCAGTCGACGTTGGCGCCGAGATCCAGCAAATGGCAGACGCCATTACGACTCGGAATGGCCGCGATCATCGCCGGCCGGTCGATGCCCGGCAGGGTCTTCAGCACATGCCGCGACAGAGCCATCAGCGCACCGGTGTTGCCGGCACTGACGCAGGCGTGAGCCCGTCCGTCGCGCACCACTTCGAGCGCCACACGCATGGAGGAATCCGGCTTGCCGCGCAGGGCCTGGCCTGGACGCTCGCCCATATCGATGGACTCGGCAGCATGCTCGATTCGCAGGCGCGAGTGATCGACACCGGGAATTCCAGCGATCAGGGTTTCGATAAGGGAGGCTTGGCCGACGAGAACCAGGTGCAACGAGGGGAATTCAGCCAGGCAGGCGATGCTGGCCGGAACAATGCAGTGGGGACCGAAGTCCCCACCCATTGCATCAATCGCGATGATCGGAGCGGACAAGATTTACTCGTCAGCGCCCTTGTCGATCACTTTGCGACCACGGTAAACACCTTCCGGCGATACGTGGTGGCGCAGGTGAACTTCACCGGTGCTCTTCTCAACGGACAGAGCGTTACCCTCGAGCGCGTCATGCGAACGACGCATGTCACGGGCGGAACGGGATTTTTTGTTCTGCTGAACAGCCATACTAGTAAACTCCTAAACGTTTGGGTCACGCTTTAACTGTGCCAATACACTGAACGGGTTGGACCGCGTCACCCCGTCCTCGCTCGATTCGGGCTCATCAAGACCCGCCGGCTGCTGGCAATCTTTCGGGTCATGTACCGGCACGATGGGCAAGGCGAGCAACAGCTCATCCTCGATCAAGGCCAGCAGATCCAGAGGATCTTCACCCATTTCCAGTACGTCATAGCCTTGCGGCACGGACTGGGTATTCGCGCCTTCCTTCACCACAGCGTAATCACACTCGCTGAGGATCGGTAAGGTGACCTGATCCAGACAACGCTGGCAAACCATCTTGACTTCGACCTCGAGCTGGCTGTGTATGACCACAGCATGGCGCTCGTCACGCTCGAAAGAAAACTTCGCGCGCACGCTACCGCCATTATCGGCAAGAGGATCGCAGAGCCTCGACAAATCAGCGAGCGGTAACTCACCCTGAAGGGTGGCACCACGGTCGGCGAGTTTGCGTGGATCGACGTGAGGTGGAATCGGGCCATTTGACATAGGCGCCGCATTCTATGGATGCAACCGTGCGCTGTCAAAGGAAATTCCGCCTGTCCAGCCCCTTTGCCGACGGCTAGAATTCTGCGTCCGTCCCGCACAAGGTCAACGCCGATGTCCCTCCTGGTTCTCGCCTCCAGTTCTCCCTATCGCCGTGAACTGCTGACCCGGCTGCGCCAGCCCTTCCAGTGGGCCGCGCCAAGCATCGACGAGTCCCATCGGCCCGACGAATCCGCCGAGGTTCTGGTACGCCGCCTGGCCCAGGAGAAAGCACAGGCGCTGGCCGAGCGCTTCGCGGGGCACCTGATCATCGGCTCCGACCAGGTCGCCGTGCTCGACGGGCAGATTCTCGGTAAACCCCACGATTATAAACGTGCCCACGCACAACTCAGTGCAGCCAGCGGCAAAAGCGTCACCTTTCTTACCGGTCTGGCCCTGCTCGATAGCCGCAGTGGCAGCTGTCAGGTCGACTGCATTCCTTATACGGTACATTTTCGCCCCCTGAGTGCCGAGCAGATCGAGCGCTACCTGCGGGCCGAGGAACCTTATGATTGCGCCGGCAGTTTCAAGGCCGAGGGATTGGGGATCAGCCTGTTTCGCAGCACCGAGGGCAGTGACGTCAACAGTCTGATCGGCCTGCCGCTGATCCGTCTGGTCGACATGCTGCAAGTGGCCGGCGTGCAGGTGCCCTGAAACGGTTTTTTACAACTGGTAAAACTTCCTGCCGCAACGCTTTTCTCCCCTCCATGAATGCCGGCATTGCTCCAGCTCAAGGCTTTCCGAGCAGGGCGGATGCTCGAGCCCGTGTACCTCAGCGCTTTTATCTAAGCTAATTCTTTTAAATTATTGGCTTCGTATTTTTTAGATCGCCTAGTTTGCCTCTACCGGATCACCGGACACCCTGCTGAACCCAGACAGTCCCGTGGCCCGCCTCATCGATGGCTGGCACACCATTGATGAGGCTTACCATGTCACTGCTCCGCCCCGCCCTGATCGCCGCCAGCCTGCTGCTCGCACTGCCCCAGGCCCATGCCGAACCCCTGCGCATCGGTTACCAGAAATCCTCGACCCTGATCAGTATTCTGAAAACCCAGGGCACGCTGGAAAAGGCTCTGGCCGACCAGGACATACAGATCAGCTGGCACGAATTCCCCAATGGCCAGCCCCTGCTGGAATCGCTGAACGTCGGCAATATCGACCTGTCGGCGGATGTCGCCGATACCGTGCCGGTGTTCGCTCAAGCGGCCGGCGCCGAGCTGACCTACTTCGCCCAGGAAGCACCCTCACCCGCTGCCCAGGCCGTCATCGTCCGGGAAGACTCGTCGATCCGCAGCCTGGCCGACCTCAAGGGCAAGAAGATCGCCGTCACCAAGGCCGCCGGCAGCCATTACCTGCTGATCGCCGCCCTGGCCAAAGCCGGCCTCAAGTTCAGCGACATCCAACCCGCCTACCTCACGCCCGCCGACGGCCGCGCCGCCTTCGAGAACAAGCGCGTCGACGCCTGGGTGACCTGGGAGCCCTTCCTCAGCGGTGCCCAGCAACAACTGCCGACCCGCACCCTGGCCGATGGCGAAGGCCTGGCCGACTACCAACGCTATTACCTGACCAGCACCCGTTTCGCCAAGGCCAAGCCCGAGGTACTGGAAACCGTATTCGCCGAACTGGAAAAGACTGGCGAATGGGTACGCAGCAACCCGCGTGAAGCCGCCGAATTGCTTGGCCCGCTGTGGGGCAACCTGGATCCGTCCATCGTCGAGAAAGCCAACGCACGCCGCAGCTACCAGGTGCGCGCGGTGCAGCCAGGCAGCCTGCAGGAACAGCAGAAGATCGCCGACGCCTTCTACAAGGAAGGCCTGCTGCCCGCGCCGGTCGATGCCGTGGATGTCGCCACCTGGGCGCCAGAGAAACGCTGACGCCAGGGGCGCATGACAGGGAGGGCCAGGACGATCAATAAAAACTGCCGAAGACATCGACCCAACAACGCCATTGCATCAGATGAAAAGGAGCCTCACATGCACATTCGTTCCCTGTTCGGCGCCGGCGTGATCGCCGTCGCCAGCCTGTTGTCCGCGCCCACCTGGGCCGCCAGCGAATTTCTGGTCACCACCGACTGGCTGGAAAAGAACCTCGACAATCCCAAGGTGCGCATCATCGAAGTCAGCGTGGTGCCCGGCGTTTATGAACGCGGGCATATCCCCGGCGCGGTCAACCTGGCCTGGCACAGCGACCTGGTCGACCCGGTGAAACGTGACATCGCCAGCCAGGAAGACCTGCAGAACCTGCTGCGCAAGGCCGGCGTATCAGACGACACCACCACCATTCTCTATGGCGACAACAACAACTGGTTCGCCGCCTGGGGCGCCTGGGTGTTCGATGTCTACGGCGTGGAAAACGTCAAGCTGCTCGACGGCGGGCGGGTCAAGTGGGAAGCGGAAAATCGCACCCTGAGCAACCGCGCCAGCAGCCCGGGCAACGGCAATGTCACGCTCAAGGCCGCCAACAAGGATCTGCGCGCCTTCCTGCCGGATGTACTGGCCGCCGCGGAAAAACGCAGCGACGAGCAACTGGTGGATATTCGCTCGGCCGATGAATACAACGGCAAAGTCTTCGCCCCGCAAGGCGTGCAGGAACTGGCCGTACGCGCCGGCCACATACCGGGCGCCGTGAACGTGCCCTGGGGCCAGGCGGTCGCCGCCGACGGCACCTTCAAATCCGCCGAAGAGCTGAAGAAAGTCTATGCAGCCGTGGGCATCGACGGCAGCAAGCCGATCATCACCTACTGCCGCATCGGCGAGCGCTCCAGCCACACCTGGTTCGCCCTGAAGAAGATCCTCGGCTACGACGTCCGTAACTACGATGGTTCCTGGACCGAATACGGCAATGCCGTTGGCGTACCGGTAGTCAACGTCGCCGGGACGGTCTGGGGCGGCAAATAACCTTCAAGCCACAGCGTTTCACGGGGCGGACGCACCAGGCATGGCGTCCGCCCTTTTTTGTGAGGCCACTGCCTCGGGTATCGCTTCGCCCCACGCCGCTCTACAAACCACGCCCCTGTAGCCTGGGTTGAGCGAAGCGATACTCAGGGTTTGCCCCGAAGCAGCGCTAACCTCTTCAACCTTCACGTACCGATTCCAGCCAACGGACGACCGTCAATGGAGCAGCCTTCCATGCTCACCTTGCGCACCGGCAGCGCCACCCTGATCTTTTTCGCCCTGGCCATAGCAGCCTGGCTGCTGGCCACGCCGAGCAACGAAGGGCGAGCCCTGAGCTTTTCGCTGCTGGCCGGCGGCCTGTTCGGCGTGCTGCTGCAGCGTTCGCGGTTCTGCTTCTTCTGCGTCAGCCGCGACTTCATCGAGCGACGCGACCCGCGCGGACTGCTCGGCATTCTCGCCGCCCTGGCGGTCGGCACCCTGGGTTATCACGCGGCTTTCGGCGCCTTTCTGCCCGACCCGGCAAGCGGCCGCCTGCCACCGGATGCCCATATCGGCCCGCTGAGCTGGGTACTGGCACTGGGCGCCACCCTGTTCGGTCTGGGCATGGCGATTTCCGGATCGTGCATCAGCGCCCATCTTTATCGCCTGGGAGAAGGTGCGCTGGCCTCGGTGATCGCACTGATCGGTGCACTGATCGGCTTCTTCCTCGGCTTCCTGTGCTGGAACACCCTGTACCTGGCCAGAATCCAGGAGGCGCCGGTGATCTGGCTGCCGACGCAGTTCGGTTACGGCGGCTCACTGCTGCTGCAACTCGCGGTACTCGGCGGCCTGGCTCACCTGCTGCTGCGTTACCGCAAGCACGATGAACCCGGTCAACCGGCTAACAGGTCGTTGAAAAACGTAAGCGAGGCAGCCAGCGCAAGGCAAAAACAGGCGAAAAAGCGGAGTGTACAAGCGGTACATGAGCATTTTGAGCCTGTTTTTAACGCCGCGATGGCAACGCAGGTAGTTTTTCAACGACCTGCTAACAGTCTGCGCCAATTACTATTCGGCGCGCGCTGGCCGACCTGGGTTGGCGGTGCGCTGATAGGAACCTTGGCCCTGGCCGCCTACCTGCGTGTTGGCCCATTGGGAGTAACCGCCGAACTCGGTAGTCTGTCGCGCACCGCCGCCAATGGCCTGGGCTGGCTGCCCGAGCGCCTGGAAGGGCTGGATGGCTTTTCCGGCTGCGCCACGGTGGTGAAAGAAACCCTGCTGTCGAACAATGGCCTGTTCATACTCGGCCTGGTCTTCGCCGCCTGGGCCAGCGCCCTCCTCGCAGGTGACTGCGCGCCCCGCTGGCCCAACGCCCGGGAAGCCCTGCGCAACCTGGTCGGCGGCATCCTCCTTGGCTGGGGCGGCATGCTCGCCCTGGGCTGCACCGTCGGCACCCTGCTCTCCGGCATCATGGCCGGCGCCGCCTCCGGCTGGCTGTTCGCCGTATTCTGCTTCATCGGCCTGATCGCCGGGCTTCGCCTGCGCAGGGTGATTGGCTAACGACAAAACCGCGATCGTGAAATCCCGTAGGGTGGGTCACGCTTCACCGACCCACCAGGCCATTCAATGCCGATGGTGGCTGGCGAACATCGATACGCCTTTGAACTGCGCTCCGAGCGGGGATCGTAATGGTGGATGAAAAGAGCGTCAGCTACGCGCCCCGATCCACCCTACGGTCTCAACCACGGGCTACCGCATCTCGTAGGGTGGGTCACGCTTCACCTGCGCGGCCCGACCGACCCACCAAACCATTCAATGCCGATGGTGGCTGACGAACATCGATACGCCTTTGAACTGCGCTCCGAGCAGGGATCGCAATGGTGGATGAAAAGAGCGTCATCCACCCTACGAGATAGATCGTAGGGTGGGTCACGCTTCACCGACCCACCAGGCCATTCAATGCCGATGGTGGCTGGCGAACATCGATACGCCTTTGAACTGCGCTCCGGGCGGGGATCGCAATGGTGGATGAAAAGAGCGTCAGCTACGCGCCCCGATCCACCCTACAGGGCCATTCACCACTGGCGTGCTATGTGCTCAACCGCTCCCACAACCCGCTGCGGCGTTCGACGCGGCGCTGGATGGCGGCTTCGAACACGCCGGCGCGGCTTTCGACGAGGCTGAAGCAATGCCGTGCGCGGGTGATGCCGGTGTAGACCAGCTCCTTGGTCAGCACCGGGTTGAGGTTGTCCGGCAACACCAGGGCGCAGTGGGAGAACTCCGAGCCCTGGGATTTGTGCACGGTCATGGCGAATACGGTTTCCACGGCGCCCAGGCGGCTGGGCAGGATCGAGCGCAGGTCACCCGAACCGTCGTTGCGCGGGAACACCACGCGCAGCGCCGAGCGCAACGGGCCGCCCACCTCCAGCGCGGGCTCGGGCAAGCGCAGGGCGATACCGATATCGCCATTCATCAAACCCAGGCCGTAGTCGTTGCGCGTGACCAATACCGGGCGGCCTTCGTACCATCCCTGCTCCTGCTCGATCAGCCCACGCTGCAGCAGCGCATGGACGATGCGTCCGTTGAGCGCCTCGACACCCCAGGGCCCCTTGCGCACGGCACACAGCAGTTGAAAACGATCGAACGCCGCCAGCACCCTGGCGGCCCAGGCATCCCAAAGCGCTTCACCGTCCGCCAGACCTGGCCGCTGCTCACGGAGGATGTTCAGGTAATCGGCATAGCCCACCGGGCGCTGTTCGCCGCCCGGCAGACCGTCCAGCAGCAAGCGCTCGAAGGCACGATCCTGCTCGCCCGCCAGGCGCAGCTGGTGCAGATCCGTGCCACCGCTCGCCAGCACCTCACGGGCCTCCATGACCGCGCCGCGGTTGACCGCCAGCGCCAGACGGCCGATACCGGAGCCACCGGCGAAGCGCCGGGAATGGCGGAGCATGACGATATGCTGCGACAGCGCCCGCTCACCCGGTTGCAGCTGCGCATCGCCAATCCGCTCGCCAGTCTGCCGCGCCAGCCACTCGCTGGTAGCCTGGCTGTAGCCACCCGCCTCGGCATCGCGGCACAGATCCCCCAGCACCGCCCCCGCCTCCACCGACGCCAGCTGATCCTTGTCGCCCAGCAGGATCAGCCGCGCGTGCATCGGCAGGGCATCAAGCAGATTGGCCATCATTTCCAGGTCGATCATCGAGGCTTCGTCGACCACCAGCACGTCCAGTGGCAGCGGGTTGGCGGCGTGATGACGGAAGTGTCGGCTGTCCGGGCGGCTGCCCAGCAGACGGTGCAGGGTGGTGACCGTCTTGGGGATCTGCTCGCGCACCGTTTCGCTGACGGGCAGCGTCGCCACCTGCGCACCGATGGACTCGGTCAGCCGCGCCGCCGCCTTGCCGGTAGGCGCCGCCAGGCTCAGGCGCAACGGCGCGCCCTGATCCAGCGCAGCCGCCTGCAGCAGCGCCAGCAGGCGTACCACGGTGGTGGTCTTGCCGGTGCCGGGGCCGCCGGTGATCAGGGTGAAACGCCCCCGCGCCGCCAGGGCGCAGGCCAGTTTCTGCCAGTCGGTCAGGCGCTGGCCATCCAGCTCCAGCGGCTCGGGAAACAACACCGCCAGGCGTTCGACCAGATCGGCCGGTGCATCCGCTTCGGCCTGCAAGCGCTCGCCGATATCCGAGGCGACGCTGCGCTCGTAATCCCAGTAACGGCGCAGATACAGGCAGGTACCGCGCAGCACCAGCGGCGCGACCTCATCCTCGGCGTCACGCAGCAGCGCACTGTTGACGCAGGCCGCCAGCCAGGCATCCGGGCTCAACCCGGCCAGCACTTCGGAAGGCAGCAGGCTGACGCCCTCGGCGTCCTCGCCCTCCGGCGGCAGCGACAGCGCCGAATCCGGGTCGGCCAGGGTAGTCTGCAGATCGAGGCACACGTGCCCCTGGCCCAGTTGATGGCTGGCCAGCGCCGCCGCCAGCAGCAGCAGGGGTGACGCCTCGGGGTCGAGTTCGGCGAAGAAATGCGCCAGAGTACGATCCAGCTCGCGCAGCCAGCCGCGCTCGCTCCAGGCGGCCAGCAGGGCGAACAGACCTTCGCGGTTGTCGAGCATCGGCGTCATGCCAGTACCTCCACGGACTCGCCGAGAAACAGCGCATCCAGTTTTTCGATCAGCGCCCGCTGCGGTCGTGCCAGGTACTGCCCGGCCCCTGGTGCGCGCAGGAACAGGTACAACGCACCGCCCAGGTGCCTGTCGTAGTCGTAATCGGCCAGGCGCAGCCGCAAGTGGCGATGCAGGGCCAGCACGTAAAGCACGTACTGCAGATCGTAGCGGTGGCTGGCCACGGCCGCGCTCATGGCCTCCCCCGTGTAGGCCTGCTCGTCGGCGCCCAGCCAGTTGGACTTGTAGTCGACCACGTAGTAACGGCCCTCATGCTCGAACACCAGGTCGATAAAGCCCTTGAACATGCCGTTCAGGGTATCGGGGCTCAACAGCGGACGCGCCACGCCGGGCATCTCGAAGCGCTGCACCAGCGCATCCAGGCGCAGCACGTCGACCCGCCGGGCCTCGAACCAGAACTCCAGCTCCGCCTGGTACTCGCCCAGGGTCGCCAGGCTCACCGACTGGCCATTGCCGAGCGCCATGGGTTGCACCAGCAGGCCTTGCAGCCACAGCCACAGCGGCTCGATCCAGGTTTCCAGGCCGCGCCGCTGGCAACGCCGCGCCAGGTGCTCGCGCAGTACATCCGGCGCCGCCGCCATGGCCGCGAAGCCTTCCGCCGCGGCGATCTCCAGCAGGCCATGGAGGAAGGTGCCGGGGTTAGGCCCACGCGGAAAACGGTGCAGGCCCTGGGCGGAAACCGGGATCTGTTCCAGCGCCAGTGCCGGACGCTCGTCATCGCTGGCGATCTGGATAGCCGAGCTGTCCGGAGACAGGTCGTCATGGCGATCCACCGGGTGGCGCCCCACCGAGCTGACCTCGCCCTCTTGCATGCGCAACGCACTGTAGGAAGCGATCCACCAATGCTCGGCGGCGCGGCGTAGCGGCGTGCGCCACTGCGGTTCGAAGGCGTCGGCGTCCTGCGCGCTGTACTGCTGCTCGCTGGCGACCGGTGCGGGCAGCGCCACGCAACGGGGTGGATCGGCCAGCGGGCTCAGCCAGTCGATCAGTTGCGCGCTCTGCGCCAGAGGCTGCCCACCGCCCAGCAGATAACCAAGGGCGCACTGGTGCAGGCGCGAAGTCTTGCCGGTACCGATCTTCAGGTCTGCGATACCCAGCCAGCAGGCGTGCTGCGCCCGGGTCAACGCCACGTAGAGCAGGCGCAGATCCTCACCGAGGCGCTCCTGTTCGGCCTGGGCCAGGCTGGCCTCGTCGGCCTTGAGCAACAGGCGACGGCGCTCGCCGTCATGCATCTGCACGGGTTTCTTGTCGTCGAGCGGGCGGAAGGAACAGATGAAGGGCAGGAACACCAGCGGATATTCCAGGCCCTTGGATTTGTGGATGGTCACCACGCGCACCAGGGCATCGTCGCTCTCCAGGCGCAGCACCTGCTCCTCGGCGGCCTGACCGCGCCCGGCCAGGGACTCGCCCAGGTGGCGGATCAGCGCCAGTTCGCCGTCCAGCTCGGCAGCCGCCTGTTGCAGCAGTTCAGCCAGGTGCAGCAGGTTGGTCAGAATCCGCTCGCCGTCAGGGCGACTCATCAGCCGTTGCGGCAGACCGAAATCCTGCAGCAACTGGCGCAGCATAGGCAGCACGCCCTGGCGCTGCCAGCGCTGGCGATAACCGCGAAACTGCATGACGCGCGCCTCCCAGAAGCGCTCGTCGAGGTTCAGTTGTTCCAGCTCGGTCAGGCTCAGGCCCAGGGTCGAACTGGCCAGCGCCGCGCGCAGCGGGCGATCCTGATCGGGCTCGGCGCAGGCGCGCAGCCACAGCAGCAGGTCATGGGCCTCCACGGTGGCGAACACCGAATCCTTGTCCGACAGGTACACGCTGCGCACGCCCCGCGCCGCCAGCTCGCCGCGAATCGCCTGGGCCTCCTTGAAGTCGCGCACCAGCACGGCGATATCGCTGGGCCGCAGGGACGTCAGCTCGTCGCCCTTGAGAAAGCCGGCGCGCTGCTGCTGGCCAAGCCCCAGCAGGCGCACGATCTCTGCCGCGGCGCTGCCGGCCAGGGCGTCCAGATAACGGCCCTTGGCGAGCGCTTCGTCGCTGTGCAGGTGCCAGAGATTGAGGGCCGGCTGCGCCTCGCCCTCGACCGTCCAGACTTCCTTGCGCCCCTGGGCGCCGACTGCAATGAACGGCAGATCGTCACGCAGCAGAAAGGCACCCTGCCCGTCCTCGCGGAACTCGGCCAACTGGAACAGCCCATTGACCGCCTCGACCATGGGCTCGCTGGAGCGGAAGTTGGTATCGAGGTTGTAATGCCGCCCGGCGGTGGCACGGCGTGCACGCAGGTAGGTGTGGATGTCCGCGCCGCGGAAGGAATAGATGGCCTGCTTGGGGTCGCCGATCATAAACAGGCCACAATCCGATCTATTGGCTTCAACTTGGTAGAGCGTGTCAAAAATGCGGTACTGCAGCGGATCGGTATCCTGGAATTCGTCGATCAGCGCCACCGGGAATTGCTGGCGAATCACCTCGGCCAGGCGCGGGCCGCTGTCGCCCTGCAGAGCGTCGTCCAGGCGGCTGAGCATGTCGTCGAAGCCCATCTCGGCGCGCTGGCGTTTCTCGCGATCGAAGCGCTGGCGAATCCAGGCGGCGGCGTGGCGCAGCGCGGCATCGCCCGGTGCGGGCAGCCCGTCGAGCTGCGCCTTGAGAGTGGCCATGGCATCCAGTGCCGGATGCGCGGGCGGCGCCCCGACCTTCCAGGCCTCGGCCAGGCCGTCCGGAGTCAGCCGCGTGAAGCCGGTGCCGATATCCAGTACTTCGTCATCACCCAGCGCCCAGGCGCGCAGCTTGTCGAACCAGGGTGTGTAGAAGCGCGCCTGCAGCTTTCTGGCATCGACCTGCTTCTCGGCTGCCGCCTGGTCGAGCAGGCCCTGCAGCGCGTCGGCCCAGGCTGCCCAGGGTTGCTTGAGGGCGATCAGCGCACGCTGACGCGCCTGCAGGGTGCCATCCAGCAGATCGCCGAGCGCCAGGGCGGCGCCGTCGTCGTCCTCGCCGAGCAGCGGGCGGATGCGCATACCCAGCTCGTCCGGCGCGCCCCAGTTCTCCGCCACCCACTCGAGAGCCAGGCCCTGCAGCGGGTAGCAGTGCTGGCGCCAGTAGTCGCGCACCACTTCGGCGAGCAGCTCGCTGTGGTCGGTTTCCAGGGTCTGGCTGAACAGGCTACCGCTGTCGAAGGCGTGCTCGCGCAGCATGCGTTGGCACCAACCATGGATGGTGGAGACCGCCGCCTCGTCCATCCACTGCGCGGCCAGTTCCAGGCGCCGGGCGCATTCGGGCCATTCGCCGGACGCGAAATCCGCCTTCAGGGTCGCCAGCAAGGCGTCGCCCTCGGCATCGCCGCGAAACACCGTGGCCGCCTCTACCAGGCGCGCCCGAATGCGGTCGCGCAGTTCCCGGGTGGCGGCATCGGTGAAGGTCACCACCAGAATCTGCGGCGGCAGCAGCGGCTCGCGGAAGGCGGCTTCACCGCCATGCTGGAGGATCAGGCGCAGGTACAGCGCCGAGATGGTGTAGGTCTTGCCGGTACCGGCGCTGGCCTCGATCAAGCGGCTGCCGTGCAGCGGAAAACGCAGCGCCAGAGGGCGTGTAGGCTGGCTCATGGCTGGTCGTCCTTGAGTTCGGCAATGTCTGCATCGAGCAGCGATTTGTAGAGCAAGGCGCCCCAATGCGGGAACTGGCCGTCACCCAGCAGCGCGTCGAAATCCGGGTATTGGCGAGCCAGGCTGGCGCTCTGCTGCACCTCGCCGGTGGTCTTGTGGCCGTCGCCTTCGTAGACCTTGCGCGCGGCGTCCTCGGCTTTGTCCGCATCCTTCTCGGCGGCAGCGAACCAGGCCGCAGCGGTCTTGATCGCCACCGGCAGCGGTGCCTGCATACCCTCGGCGTAGGCTTCCAGCCACTGGCGCAGGATGCGCTCGCCCTCGGTCTGAGCCAGCGGCTCGAAGGCCAGGCGCACGTCTTCGGCGACCAGCAGCGTGGTGAGCGGATGCCCGCAGGCAGCGGCCACCACATGGCTGACCCAAGGCCTGAGCAGACGGTGCCACTTCAGCGAACGATCCTTGCGCTTCAGGCCACCCGGCTGCAGCTCCAGGCGCGCCAGGGCGTCGCCGGCGCTGCGCAGTTCGCCGAGCCAGTCCTCCAGCTCCAGACCGGCATGGGCGAAGCTCAGGCGGATCGGCGACGGCAGGCGATCGGGCCACCTCGCTAGCAGGGCTTCGTAGCCACGCAGTTGCTCCGGCATCGGCTCGAGCAATTGCGCGCGCAGGCGATCACCGAAACCGGCCACCGGCAGCAGACCGCTGCGCTGGATGCGCCGCGCGGCCTTTGCCAGCGCCGCATCGACACCCTGATGCTCTTCCAGCGCCAGGGCTGCGGCCTGCAGCAGTTCCTGCTGAATCTGATGGCGCTGCAAGCCATCGAGGGCGAAGGGTTCGGCATCCAGCTCGGCCTGCTCGGCTTCGTCCAGATGCACCTTGAGGCGCACGGTGAAAAAATGCTTCACCGGGTCGCGCAGGAAGCGCTGCAGTTTTTCCAGGTTGAACGCGGCATCCGCCAGATAAGCGCCCAGAGGCTGTTCGCCTGGTTGCGCCACAGGCGCGCGGTGCGAGGCGGCCCACTCGTGCACATAGCTGAACAGCGGCCCGCTCCCGGAAAAATAGCGGCGGCTGAAGGGTTGCAGTGGGTGTTCGGTGGTCAGGGCGTGGAGCAGATCGCCGTCGTCCGCCAGGCGCCAGGCGCTGGCCAGGTGATCACGCAATTGGCCGATCAGTACAGAAGGCGGGCGCTCGGTATTGTCGCGAATGCTACGCCCCACCCAGCTGATATACAGGCGCTCGCGCACCGCCAGCAGTGCTTCGAGCAGCAGGTAGCGATCGTCTTCGCGGCGCGAGCGATCCCCGGGGCGGTAGTCGCCGCCCATCAGGTCGAAGTCCAGCGGCGCCTGGCTGCGTGGGTAATCGCCGTCGTTCATGCCCAGCAGGCACAGGTGACGAAACGGAATGGCGCGCATCGGCATCAGCGTGCACACGTTCACCGCCCCGGCGAGGAAGCGTTGGCTGAGGCCGCCCTGATCCAGCCCGCCCAACCAGGCCTCGCGTACCACGGCCAGCGGCAGGGCTTCTTCCAGGGTTGCCGCATCACAGAGTTCCAGCCAGCCTTCCAGGGCATCCTGGGCCTGGTTGCGCAACACCTCGTCGCGCTCGTCCTGAGGCAGGAAGAAGTCCTCCAGCAGGGCCCGCAGGCGCTCGCCCCAGGTCACCGGCAGCAGCGTTTCGGCCAGGCTGTCGCAATGGATTTCCAGTACATCCAGCAGGCGCGTCAACGGGCCGATCAGCGCGGCATCCAGACCGCCGATCTCGTCATAGGGTTCGATCCCCGCACGCGCGCCAGCACCGCCCACGGCGTAACCGAGCAGCATGCGGCGCAGGCCGAAGCGCCAGCTGTTCTGCTCCAGCCCGGCGCCCAGACCAAGACTTTCGCGTTGCTGCGCATCCAACCCCCAGCGCACACCGGCGCCTTCCAGCCAGCGGCGCAAGACCGGCAACTGGTCTTCGGCAATCGCGAAACGCGCGCGCACCGCGGCCACATCCAGCAGGTCGAGAATCTCGCTGACGCTGAAGCGGCTGTCCGGCAGGCGCAGCAGATGCTCCAGGGCGATCACCAGCGGCTCTTTGCCGCGCAGGCCCTGATCCGCCAGGGTGAAGGGAATGAAGCGCGGATCGTCGCTGGCGAACTGGCCGAACACCGCGCGGATATGCGCTGCATAGGTGTTCACGTCCGGCACCATGACGATGATGTCCCGCGGGCGCAGCGTCGGATCCTCGCTGAACGCCGCCAGCAGATGATCGTGCAGCACCTCCACCTCGCGCTGGGCGCTGTGGGCGACGTGAAAGCGCAGCGAATGATCGTGCTGTGGGTCGACCGCCGGCCAGTGAGTGCGGCTCTCCTCCACCGGGCGCAGGTCGAGAATGTCGTTCTGCAACTGCCCCAGCAGCCGCTCTTCGCCCATCGCGCTGAACAGATCGATGCGCTCGAACTGCTCACGGTAGCGCTGCGGCTCGTCGTACTGATCCAGCAGGTTGATGTAGTCGCGCCCCTGCTTGCCCCAGGATGCCAGCAGCGGCTGGCCGTGCTGATGCAGTTCCACGGCGTCGAACAGCCCCAGTTGGCCGGCTTGCCCCGCCTGCCCGCTCGCCTTGCGCTTGTGCCGACGGTACTCGTGGCGCAGCAGATCCTTGTCTTCGACGATATCGCCCCAGTGGTGCTGGGACGGGTTGTGCACGTAGAGCATCACCTGGCTGAAGCGCGCCATGGCGGCCAGCGCTTCCAGCATCTGCGCCGGCAGCGAGGAGATGCCGAACACGGTCACCCGGCGGGGCAAACCACGCGGCGGCGTATCCAGCTCCGCCAGTTTGGCGACGAAGCGCGGATGCACGCCGGCACGGCTCTGGGCCAGGTGCTCGTCGCCGACATCCGCCAGCAGAGTACGCCACAACAAGGGTTGCCACAGCGCGGCTTCGTCCAGCTCGCGCACACCGCCGCGGGCCGTGCGCAACTGATCGCGGCCCTCGGCCCAATCCGCCAGCCAGTCGGCGCGGTACACCTGGTACTGGTCGAACAGATCGGCCAGGCGCTCGGCCAACTGATGGCGCTTGCGCAAGTCGGCATCGTCCGCCAGGAAACGCCGCAACGGCGCGAAACAGGGTTCGCTCAACAGGCTCGGCAGCAGGCGCATCAACCGCCAGGTCAGCGGCGCCTTGTCCAGCGGCGACTGCTGGGGAATCGCCTCGCTGCCCAGCACGCTGCGATAGGCCTGCCAGAGAAACCGCGCCGGCAGGCTTACGTCCGTGGCCGCGGCGATGCCGCACCCCTCCTGCTCGGCCAGCGCCAGCTTGAGCCACTGGGCGATGCCGTTGCTCTGCACCAGCAGCACCTCGTTCTCCAGCGGCCGCAACGGATACCGGCGCATCCACTCCACCGCCAACGCCCTCAGTTCCTCGAGGCGATTGCCATGGATCACGATCAGACCGGGGTTCAGCGCCGACATGGATGGGGTTCCTGGGTGTGCAAATTCAGAGGGCGAATGATGACAGAGGGAGACGACTGCGTGTGACGTAAGCAGGTAATTGATTGGCGAGTTGCGAGGTTGCCATCGCTGATCCTGCGAGCTAGAGTGCGCCGGTCGCGGTCTATCCCGCGGCCGGGCGTCAGAACCCGACAAAACCAGGAACGCACTAGCGCTATGAGCCTAGTGAGCACGTTGGTGCTCGCTATTGCGTCTTTATGGCAGGCCGTGCGGGGCAGGCTTCGGCCTGGCCGGTTCCCTTGGTTTCCGGTTTCTGACCCCCGTACGGTCTGCCACCCAAATCGAGTCAGAATGATCGGCGGCAGCTCCTTAATCAAACCAGGGAGCATAAGGAAAATGCGCCATCCAGCTTTTACGCCAGGGCACCACCCTGCTCGCCCATACGGCCTACTGACCTCCATCCTGGAGGTGCCCCATGGCTAATCTACTCGGCCGTGTACTCAACTTCCCCAAACGCCCAAGCCCTATTTCGGGCACCAACTTCCAGCCTCGCAACGCCCAAGCCGACGCAGAGCTGCGTGCTGCGCTTTTAGGCGAGTTGCTCAAAGAGCTCGCCCAAAAAGAACGAGAACGACCGAACTCGTTAAGGGTAAGGCTGACCTGCGTGGTAGCACAGGAACTGCTCAACGAACTGACAGTGCTCTATCGCCGCGCGCTGTCGGAAACGCGGGGAGGGAACGACCATGGCTAGAGGCTCGACCACTACCCTGCCCTCCAACGATGGCCATCCAGGCCTGACAATCACTTGGGCAAAGGATTGCCGACCAGCCTTCAATCAAAGCGTGCGCGCCGCACAGGCCTGGCTAGACAACACAGGTGGAGGCTGGCTCTGGAGCAGACTGATTGCAGAACGCGAGCTGTGCCAAAGCGCAATAGAAAAGCGCGCCTTCGAAGTCGGATTTCTGAGCCGCATCCATCAACGACTGGACGTGCTGAAAAAGAGTCGACCGGATAGTTCCTGATCGAGTACTTAGAGCCTGCTCATGTTCTTTCGACGAGATCCCACGTGCAATGACAGCAAAGTGGCGGAAGCGGCCTTTCGTAGGGTGGACGACGCTTCACCCGTCCACCGCTCTGTGATCGCAATGGTGGATGAAAAGAGCGTCATCCACCCTACGTCTGCTTACGCCTTATTGCCGACGATCTATAGGAATACGAGCTCCTGCTATGCACACAAAGATCGTGAACAGGTTCTTTAGAGCAGAACGCTTTTGCAAATGCCCTGCAGCAAGCCAGATAACACCCACCCAGCAAAAACAAAAAGCCTGATCAGGCTCTAGGGAAATGCATGTGGAGACAGGCCACGAATGGCACGAAATAATCGTGGTCTATCCCTCCGGTTAGCCCCCGTCCTTGCGCGTGGTTCGCTCATTGCTGAGCCGTGCGCGGCGGAAGTTCCAGCCCAGGAACAGCCGCGAGGCCAGGTTTTCGCGGCTGTGCGGTTCGCCGTAATGCAGCAATACAGTGGAGCGCAGCGCTTTCGGGTCACAGGGCTCATTGGCGTGAAGTGAACGGTAGCCCCAGAAAAAATAGGCATTGCCCGGCACGATCTTGATCTTCACGGGTTTGAGCCAGTCGCGTTTGACGGCGAAGGTGATCAGCTTCTGGGTCAGCGTATTCTGCATGACCGCCTTTTCCAGAATGTTGAAATACAGATTCGAACGGATATTGCGCAGGTTGGGGAAGAAGATGAAATCCCCGCAGTAGCGCCCCTCGGTGGGCGTAACGAGCGGGATCAGCGCAGTCAGCGCTGCGGCGTCGTAGTGGAAATAATAGGACTCGCGCTTGCCGGTCTTGCCCTGCAGGCAACGCAAGGCCGGGAAGATATCCGGGGAGCGCGGTGGCTGGCCGACCCCGGCTTGGTAGATCTGCTGGAACAGATCCATCACCTGGGGCGAGACGCTCATCTCCTCGAAGATGCTGCCCTTCACCGCGTCCTGGCCCTGCAAGGCGAAATACTCGTGGTCATGCCGTGCCACCTCGTGATTCACATGCTTGCGGGCTGCTTCCAGTTGCTCTTCGGTCAGGAAACCCTTGATAACGGAGTAACCCTCTCGCTCCATTTCGTCGACGATACGAGGCACCACCTGTGGGTCGGCTTTCAGAAAGTTGGCCATCTGTGTCGCTTCCTTATCTGGTGGTTCGACAGTCAGACTAATAATCGGCAGGCTCATTCAGAGTTCTTATCAAGGCTTCCCAGCCAAACCAGACTCGCATGTGTAGCGGCCGCAATGCCGCGCTTCGCCATGCTGCCGAGGCATTTCTGACGAACGGAATACTGGCCATGGGATGGCCACTCGGGCCGGCGCATATCCCGCCGGGTGCGATTCGCGCAGATCCAGGTCATCGATGCAGGGATTGGTCTTTGCCACACATTTCAAAAGTAGCAGCCAGGGCCATTACGTGGAAAAAGGGGATTCATTGGCCGGCTTTCCTGGCCGGAAAATGAATCTGCCCCTTTCCTTTAGCCGACCTGAACGCAGTACAGCTCGGCACTAGGGCCGTGGTTCCGTCCGTCCGCCAGCGCCAGGCAGGTTGTTCAGCAGCGACCTGGAAAGCACAGCACCTTCGTCCCGGATCAGATCGCGTACCACCTGGGCCCACTCATTGAAACGAAGCACCCCATGAATGATTCCAGGGGCGACGGTCAGGTGCGCCTCCACGCCGGCGGCCTCCAGCTTGCGCTGCAGCGCTCGGTTGTCATCCAGAAGCGGATCCAGGTCACCCACCACCAGCCGGGTGGTTGGCAACCCATGCAGATCCGCATGCAGAGGCTGAACCCGCCAGTCGGCCTGGTCGTGCTGTAGGTAGCTCTGCCAATAGCCGCGCATCGAATCGGCAGAAAGCCCGTAGCCAGCAAAATTGCTGCAGCGTCTCCACGACTCCGACGTGGTGTCTTTCGAATACACCCCATAGAACAGCAGCAGATGATCCAGCGCCTTCACGCCGTACTCACGTAGCGCGAGCGTCGCTCCCAGCGCCAGGTTGGCGCCAGCTGAGTCGCCGCCGAATGCGAACCGACCGATTTCGAAACCGGCGACCGTACCCATGTCGATCACCTGCTTCGCGACAGCGACAACCTCCTCGAATGCCGCCGGGAATGGATGTTCCGGCGCCAATGCGTAGTCCACAGAAAGGATCGCCACACCGCTTTCGCGCACCAATTGTCTGAGCGGAGCGTCCCACCCCGGCAGTGAGCCATACCGGAAACCGCCGCCATGGCAATAGAACATCAAACCGGGTGGGTCGCTGCCGTCAGGCCAGTAAAGCTTGCAGGGCACCCGGCGCCCATTTGCCATGAAATCGAGCAGACGCTCGCACTCCAGCGGTACGCTGCTCGCCGCCAGGTATGAGGTCATGCGCTGCAGATAATCCCGGATGCTTGCTACATCGCCGTCAGCGGGCGGCGTCAGCCCGGCGTCACGCAAGCGTGAGACGACCCTGGTGACGTCCGGGTGAACCGCAGGCGCTGTCGTCTCGGCCTGCCCGGAATTGGCATTTTCATCGCAGTTGCTCATGGGCATGCGTCCTTCGCTGCGCGCGCCATCGCTGCGAACAGTGCGTCGTATCCGATTTGCTGATCGAGGGTCGAAACGAAAGCAAGAACACCCTGCTGCGCTCCCTTGCCGAGGTGTGGAGCAGCCATCTTGCGGAACTTGTTCTCGAAGTCCGCTTCGGTCATGGGCGTCTCGACTGACCCAGGCCCGGTAATGACCTCGCTGACGAGCTCCTCACCGGATCTCAATTTCACGATGACCCGATTGGCCAAATGGTTTGGAAAAAGCTGGGTAAGCACCGGATCCTCGGTAACCGTGGTTCTCTCCATAAGCCTGGTAACCAGTGGATCGGTTATCTTCTCGAGCGAATAGGATTCGATAGAAATATCCGCATCGATCAATGCCCGCGCCACGTTGTAAGGCAAGCTGTGGTCGGCGGTTTCTCGAGTACGAGGCCGCCATTTATCCACACCATCGGCCAGCACACGCTTGTTGAACTCGGATGTTTCGATACGAATGGAGTCGACCGCGGATATGTCGCCTATGCGTTGACTGAGTTCAATGCCCGCCCATACGGCGGTGTGCAGCTCTCCGTTGGTGGGGAAGGTCTTGGTAAGGGAGCGCCTGATGGCAAAATCGTCATTGATGAGCGAGCCGAAGCTGGCCACATCGAGCGAAAAATCCCCGGTGACCTGTTTGTGAAAGCCCATTTCGCCTTCGAATATGGGCGATGGCCCGGTCATCCCGTGCCGTGCCATCTGCGCGGAGAATATTGCATTGCGGGCCGCGTTCGCCGCCGAACAGCCTTTCCAGTCGGACAGGGTTCCGGAGCGCACCTGGCGCATCGCAAGATGACCGCCCAACGATATATTGATCGCCTGCTCGATTTGCTGCTCTGTCAGCTTCATCAGCTTGGCAGCCGCCACGGCCATCGAGACATTGATGTAATTCACATGATCCCAGCCCTTCCTGTTCAAGCTGGCGGCATCCTGCAAGCGCATCTGAATTTCGTAGGCGAGCAAAATGGCAGCAATCAGCTCGCGTCCCCCCGCCTTTTCCGCCTGAGCAACGGCCAGGCAGGCGGGAATGTTGTCACTCGGATGCCCCGGTTCGAGTCCCATGTAGCCATCGTTGTAATCGAGAAAGCGCACCATGACGCCATTGGCAAAGGCAGCGCATTCAGGCGTGGTTTTCAGAAACGTACCGAAAACGCCCGCCTCCCCACTGCGCACGGAAGCGGCATAGGCGACGCTGGCCTGAACGGGATCCGCGCCATAGGCGCCCACTATGCAGGCAAGGCTGTCCAGCACCCGATTACGCACAGTGGTGGTCAGATCGTCCGGGTAACCGGTGATGGGAAACTCATACGCGTACCTGGCGATACGCTTCGCTAGGGTGATATCCCCCATGATGCCCTCTCGATTCAAAGCGGGCCGGAAATTGCCCGCGAAACAGGTTGATCTACTTGCACGCGCTCACCCTCTTGCCAGGGGCGGATTCCCGGCACGGCAGCCCCCTCTGGCGGGCTGCGCTTTGCACCGGTAACCCGCACAACGAGAGGTGAATCCCTGTCTAATCGACAGCGACATCCAGCAGCCGGACGTACTGTTGCCCGGCATGCATATCCCGCTCGACCATTCCGCCCTGCGGGGTCTGCCTGGGATAGGAGATCTTGATCATCTCCAGCTGGGCGACCGGGATGCGTTTTACGAAGGCAGGGTCGGCCCCGTACAGCTTGGCGAACCCCTCGGTCGAGAGGGCTTCACTGTCGTGGTAACGGTCGAAACTTTCGCGGCTGTCGAAAAAGATGTCGAAGGTGATCCAGAACGGGCCCGCCTGCTTCGACCTGATGTAGCGAGTCACTTCGCGCAATTTAGGCATGGTTCTTCTCCTGGGTATGGTTGGCTTCAGCCGGGTTCAGCCACTCGGTGCTGACCAGCTCGAAGGGATCGTTCAGCTGCACCACATGGTTCAACTTGAACTCGTATATCTGGCCACGCGGAATATCGGCGGGTGTGAAAGCGAAACCGTAAGAAGGCAGTTCCTTGCCCATGATGCTGGGATAATGGAAAAAGTACGGATTGCAGGCGTGGGCGATGGTATTGGCCATCTCCTGGGTGGCGGCGGTCGACACGAACAGGATTCCCACTTCAGGAGGGGTTGCCGTGCCTGCCGATGGCCTGAGCCCGGTAACGGCGTTCCAGCCGTACATGCGCAGCGAGATATGGAACTCGCCGAGCTCCTGGGCAGGAATGCACTGACGCGTACGTGCATACAGGGCTTCCAGCAAGCGATCATGGAACCCATCGATATCGGCGAGCACATCCGGATCCTGCACGCCCACCAGCATGATCGTCTGGTACTGGCCCGCAGCCGCGCCCTCCAGTTTCATGGTGTAGGGTTTGGCATCCCAGCGTGAGCCCGTCACCCTGACCACTCGCTCATCGAGCAGCCGATACTCGGCCTCTGCCACGTCGAGTACGCCACCGGGTTCGGTGAGGCGGAACGGGTCGCTGTTCTCATACAACATATGCCCGGAGACGCTTTGGGGCGTGCAGCGGTTGCCGGGGTTCAGCGGCTCCACCTCGAAACCGTCGCGGTCTATGCTGAGCAATACTCCGGATCCGGCAGTGGGGTTTTCGGTGCATTGCGCCCCGCACTCGGCGATCTTCCCGGCATGCCAGGAGGGGCCCCAGGGTGCCCCCTTCCAGATCGGAAAAGCGGCGATCACCGCAGTATCGGTGGCCCTGCCGGCCAGAATGATGTCAGCACCACCTTCGAGAGCGGCCACGAAGGGCTCCACGCCAAGGGCAGCGACGATATGCTCGCAAGAGTCGATCGTGGCGTCGTCCAGCGCCTGCGAAGGTGCAAGCGGGGTGATGCGGCCCTGCGCGTTCAGTCTTTTGATCGTCTCCTTGTCCTGTTCGCAATGGATCAGTGCGACCTTCGGCGCGATATCCAATTCACCAGCCACCTCCAGCACGATGTCGCGTGTCCAGGCCAGATTGAGGTCACCGCCGGCCTGCCCGGAAGTGCCGATGATGATGGGAATCCCCGTATCCGCGTGGGCCTTCATCAGGATCAACAGATCGCGTTTGACCGCTCCCCGATTGTTCTTCGATTTGCCCAGGGCCAGGTAGGCCGCACCGCTATCGGTAGAGCCCGCATCGGTGGCGATCGCCTGTGCGCCACGCGCCAGCCCGTAGGCGATCTCCTCCTCACGCACGCCAGCGCCCAGGGAGCCGCAGGGCACTATTACTTTGATCGTATCTTTCATGGTGTCTGTCATTGAGGTTTCTCTCTTTCTCGCTTGATGGGGCACGCGCTTGCGCGCTCCGGAAAAGTCCGGTTCGCTAGAAGATGGATTCACGAAAGCGATTGCGTAGGCTCAGCGACCAGGCATCCTCGCGGAGGCTGCGTGCCGGCGAGCAGCGCCACGACGCAACTCGCCGCAATGGCATTGGTGCGTTGCAACGCTTCGTGGGTCGAGGCTCCCGAATGCGGCGTTGCCACCACATTGGGAAGGCGCACCAGCTCCTTGGTCACCTCTGCCAGGCTTGGATCCGACTCGCTTTCGAATACATCGAGCCCTGCCCCGGCAAGTCGTCCTTCTTTCAGCGCAGCCAGCAGCGCACGGTCGTCAACCAATCCACCGCGCGCGGTGTTGATCAGAAAAGCGCTGCTTTTCATCAACGTCAGTCGGCGCGCGTCGATCAGGTGCCTGTTGTCGGGTTTCAACGGCGCATGAACGGACACGAAATCACTGCGCTGCAGCAGCGTCTCGAGGTCGACGTACTCGATGCCCGCATCCGCAATGGCGGGCTGCGGAGTCGCCACCAGGATGGTCGTATCGAATGCTCGCAAGCGCTTGATCACCTGCCGGGCGATACGGCCTAGCCCGACTATTCCGACTGTCTTGGCATAAAGGTCGTGGCCGATCAGGATCGAACCGGGCCCATCGAGGAGCTGTTGCTGAGACTCTCGAAGGCGATGGGCAACAGCGAGCATCAGCGCCAGCGTGTGGTCGGCAACGCTCTCTTCATTGCCGCCAGCGGCGATGGTCACGAACTTACCGGCGTCTACCGCCGCGTCGAGATCAATCCGTTCGTAGCCCACGCCTCTACGCGCCAAGACCTTGAGCCGGGGCAGCGACTGCAGCAGACTCAGCGTCACCCTGGCATGGCCGACTATCCAGGCATCGGCATGCGCCAGGAGCGAGATCAACTCCTCCTCCGTGGCATTGGCATCCGTTCTGCCGTCGGCAAACTCGGCAACCACAACCTCGCAATCATGGGCTTCCAGAAAGCGGATCGTTGAATCATCAATAAACTTGGGCGTTATCACCACGGACTTTCTTTTCATTGATCAGCACCACTATTGAACTTGAGCCTGAAAGGCCGTCGAGGTTAGAAGGCGTAATCGACATACATCCTGAGTTCCTTTCCGTTCACCACGTTATTTGGCTGGGCCGACACCAGGGCAACGAAGTCCTGGTCAATCCAGTAACGGGTATAAATGACTCCCACTGACAAACCCTGGTAATCGGGCTCTTCGAAGCGGTAATTCAGGCGATATTCGGTCTGGCTTTCGCGAACATCGGTGGTCATTCCGGAAAACGGGTTGGTCGCATCGAAGCGACCCCGTTTGAACAAGGCCATCACGTTGAAGCCATCCAGCGAAAGTCCGGCGATGGATTTGCCGTCGAACTCGTATTTAGCGGCTATCTGCCAGGTTCGTTCATCGTCGTTATTGAAGTCGTTACCCGAACGCGTCCAGGCATCCATCAAACCATCGACGTTTTCACCGTGATCGAAGAACGCGTAACCCAGTCTTCCATTGCTCAATTCGGCGCGGGTCTTGGAATAGGAAAGGCCGACGCTCCACCGATCGACTTGCATTCCAAGATTGAGATTCAGCCAACTTGCCTTGTCGTCATAACCCGCCGTACCGTCGAGCCAGTCGCGCTCCCAGATGCTGCCGTCGCTGCGGAAATCGTAATACTGGGTCTCGAAGATCACACCGCCGCGCTCTCCGAGCGGCGCACGCAGTGTCATGGCATAACTGGTATTGCGATTGAAATCCTTGGCAACGCCCTGGGCGAATTTCAATGCGAAGAGTTTGGCGTCATAGCCGATACTGAAGGTCTGGATATCGTCTACTTCAAATCCACTGTTACTGACAATGCGTTCGAAGTCTTCCCTGTCTCGCGGAGACACTCTATTGAAGTACGCGGCATCGACGTTCAATACGCCCGGCAACGGGCCGATATCCAGGCCATTGACCTGAATCTGCCCCCTCGCCCCCTGGAGACTGCCCGGCACGGCTCTGGTGTCGAGCGTCACCACCGTACCGGCATCGAACCGCCCGCGGCCCGCCTGAAGCAGGGCGAACCAGTTGTCACCGACATGGCGCAACTTGAGGTTCGCCTGGCCCAACTTCGCGAACCCTTCGCTGTCGCCCGAGGTGTCGTCGAAGAGATCGCGATTTTCCGGCCGCGCATCGAGCTTCGCCACACCGTAAAGCGAGGCATCGAAGCCGATGCTGTCGCGCCAATAGCCGGAGTTATAGTCCGCCACTAAACCAAGCGCCGTACCACCAAGGCGATCACCGAACGGAAAACTACCGAAGTTATCCTCGATGAGGCCATTTTCGATCCGCGTATCGATATGTACGGCGCGCAGGTAGAGATTGAACTTACCCTCGTTATTGGTTCTGTTGTAATCATGGATATTGGAAGCGAACGCCTTGGCCTGCGCCCCCATTACCAACAACGAAGCCACCAGAAACATCGTCTTTTTATTGTTCACGTCCTGTTCCTTATATTTATTGTTCACGCAGGAGTTCACTGCAGTTGGCAATCAATCGCCGGCCGCATACAACATTGGTTCACCATGAATGGTTAGGAAATCGCCCCGCTCAGGAAGGCGCCGAGGATGAATACCAGGGACGCCCCGACCGCTGGCAACAATGCAAACTTCTGAAGTTCGCCAACTTCTCGCTTGAGCAAGCCGCTTATTACATAAATGGCAGCGATCAGCGGGCTGAGCGCATGGACGGGCTGGCCGAGCATTGAAGCCCGCGCGATATGAATGGGGTCTACACCATATTCCGCACCGGCTGCCGCCAAGATGGGGACAATGCCGAAGAAATAGGCATCATTGGACATGAAGAAGGTAAAAGGCAGCGAGGCGAAGGCCGTGATCAACGCCATATAACTGCCTGCCGCATCCGGAATGATCGAGACAAATGACTGGGACATTGCGTCCACCATGCCCGAGCCGGTAAGAATGCCCGTGAATACACCAGCAGCGAAGATGAGGGTCGCAACCGTAACGGCGTTTTCGGCGTGTGCGGCAATACGTTTCTTCTGCTCGGACAACTGCGGATAGTTGATAACCAGCGCCAAGGCGAAAGTAACCACCATGACCACCGGCAACGGCGCCAACCCGGTTCCCATGGCACCCGCCATTCCAAGCATAAGAAACAGATTGATCCAAACGAGCTTCGGGCGTTGATGGCTACTACCCACCTCAGGCATCTTCACGTCCGCATCAGCCACCAGCATGTCTTTTCCTGGCTCCCAGCCCAGCCGCTTTCGCTCTCTCAGGCCCAGCCACCACGCCACGCCCGTGGCGTAGACAAGGCCCAAAAGGGCAGCCGGTATCAGGCCGACGAAAACGTCCATCACGTCCAGGTGCAGGGCACTGGCTACGCGAGCAGTAGGACCGCCCCAGGGAATGATATTGATCATGGTGTTGGTCAGCAGGATGAGCAACGCAATGATCAGCGGGTTCATTCCAATGCGCAGGTAAACGGGCAGGAATGCCGTCATCACGATCAGTACAGTGCTGGTTCCGTCGCCATCGAGCGAGGTCACCGCACTTAGAAATGCGGTCGCCAGGCTTATGCGCAAGGGATCATGCCCAGCAAAGCGCGTGATCACTCTGACCAGCGGCTCGAACAGCCCAGCGTCATACATGATCGAGAAAAGAAGTATCGCAAATACCAGCATGATCGCGATCGGCGCGACCTGTCGCATGCCATCCATGATCATGCCGCCCATACCACTGCCCAAGCCGGCGATTAACCCAAACACCACCGGAACGAGAATGAGCGCCACGACCGCCGACAATCGTCTGGTCATGATCAACACCATGAACGTAATGACCATCGCGAAACCAATCCAAGCCATTTCATTGTCCTTTCTTATTTTTAGAGGTAGGTGACCTGTTCAGCGATCACGGCACAACGGTACACATTGACGTTTTTTTCGTAAATCTTGATTTTAAACATGCATATTTACTGAATTAATACATGCATGTTATAAGCGCCAATACCTGAAACCCGGGATCTGGTTCACCAGCGGGAGCGGCTTTCCATGAGCGACGAACACCTGTACCTGACGGCCGAGCAGGCGGCTGGCCGCCTCGGCGTGAATCTGCCGACCCTCTACGCCTACGTCAGCCGCAAGAACATCCGCTCCGTGAAAGTCGACGGGTCGCGCAAACGGCGCTACTGGGCAGCGGATATCGAAAGGCTGGCTAAGGGCGAACGGCGGGCCAAGGTCGCCGAACAACCCGAGCTCGACCTGGGCATCCAGAGCAGTGCCATAACCCTGCTGACGGACAATGGCGTCTACTACCGAGGCGTGAGCGCCACCGAGCTGGCCGACAGCGCGACCGTCGAACAGGCCGCGGAACTCATCTGGCAGTCACCGGGCGCCTTCTCGAAAGCACTCCCCACGATGCCCGCCAGCACGCAGGCGCTGCTCGAGCTGTACCGGCACATGAGCGTGTCGGAAAAGGCCATCGCGCTTTTTCCGCTGGTCGAACACGAAAACCCGCGCGCCTTCGACCTCTCCCCTGATGCCTATGCCCGCACGGGTGCCGACGTGGTGCGTATCCTGGCGTCGCTCATTACCGGCCAGGGCGTTCCCAGTACACAACCATTGCACGAGTTCCTCAGCGCAGGGTTGGGAGTGGATCCGGCGTACCGGGATCTGCTCCGGCGCCTGCTGGTGCTGTTCATCGACCACGAATTCGACCACTGCACCTACAGCGTCCGTGCTGCAGCGCGAACGGGAGTGACGCCCTACTACGCGGCGATCGCAGGGCTTACCACCTATCAGGGCAGGCGAACCGCCTACAGCAGGCATCAGGCAGCCAACCGGCTGCTGACCGAGATATGCACCGCCAGGAACCCCACCCCGACGATACTGCAGTACTTCAGCCAGAGCGGTGAGATCCCGGGATTCAACCACTCCACCCACAAGATGGTGGATCCGCGCGTGGGCAACCTCATGAGCGCACTGGTGGAAGTGTTCGACGCCGACCCGGAGTTCCAGAACCTGCAGAAAGCCGCAGAGGTGGTCGACGAGCTGGTGGGCAAACCGCCGGAGTTCGTTCTGCTTGCCAGCTTCGTGGGAAGAAAATGCAACCTCGTCGGCGAGGAACTGGCATTGGCCGGCATAGCCCGCGCAATCGGCTGGATCGCCCATGCCAGTGAACAGTGCCAGTTGCCGGTAGCCCGTCAGCGAGCCAACTACACCGGCAAACTACCGGGCTGAACGACGCGCACGCCCGTTCACCAGGATCCTTCAGCCAATCGAATAGCGCCAGCAGAGCGCCTGAGCGGCCCCGGCCAGGCACTCTGCTGGCCGGCGTTACCGCCACAGCCGCGCGCGCATCACTGCCGCCAGCGCTCATATTGACGATCTGCGTACAGATTTACGACTCGTCAACCAGTGGCATACATTCTCGCCAGCTCACGGGCCAGCCCGGTGCAAGAGGCGCCAGCCTGCCCCGCCCTTCTCCTGATCAGCATCAACGAGGCTGCGCTGTCGCTGGCACGATGAAATGCCTGCGATGCCCGGCTCACTGCCGAGGAGCGAAGAACCGAACCGCTGCTTTCAACGATGACTGACGAGGAGCGCCCTTGGGCTCAATCATGACAACACGAGGCACCGCCAGGCTCACCGGATGGCTGATACTGATTCTTTTGTCGGCCGGCTCCGCTGCCTTGCTGCATCGGCAGCACGTACCGGCGGCCTTCATGCTCGGCCCCATGCTTGCCGCAGTGGCCATGGCCCTGAGCGGTGCCGGCCTGCGCCTGCACAGGAATTTCTCGCTCGGCGCCCAGAGCGTTCTAGGCTGCTTGATCGCCGCCTTCGTCACCCCGAGCCTGCTCGCGGTATACCTCGAACACTGGTTCGAGCTGACCGCGATCAACCTCGCGACCATGACGGTCATCGTGCTGGTGAGCGTGGTCATCGCACGATACCGCTGGCTGCCCGACACCACCGCCATCTGGGGGCTGTTCCCGGGTGCCGCCTCCGCCATGGTGCTGCTGGCCGACACACACCATTCAGACCCACGGGTGGTGGCGATGATGCAGTACACGCGCATCGTGCTGGTTTCCGTGGCGTCCATCTCCATGGCCGCCTTGCTTGGCGATACCGGCAAAGCCGCCGAAGCGGCAAGCGGCCCGCTGCGGCTCGCCTGGAATCTGCCCACCGACTACCACCCCACCCTCGCCGCACTCGGCCTGGCGCTCTGTGGCTACTGCGCAAGCAAGCTGACCCGCATCGGCGCCCTGGCGCTACTGCTGCCAGCGTTCGCCGGCACCGCCCTGCAGGCCGCGGGCATCGTGGTGATCGATGTCCCGGCCTATCTCTTCATCCCGGCCTTCGCCATGACGGGCTGGTACGTGGGCCTGACCTTCACTCGCAACGCACTCAGGCATTGCCTGGGCCTGTTGCCGATCATGCTGGCTGCGATTGCCGTGATCATTCTCGTCTGCGGCCTGTTCTCCCTCGTACTGGCCAGGCTGATCCCAGGCATCGACCTGCTCACCGCCTACCTGGCACTGAGCCCAGGGGGTATCGAAACCATCGTCATCATCGCCAGAGACGCCAGCGTATTTCTACCGCTGATCCTGGCCTCACAGTTCCTGCGCCTGCTCATGGTGCTATCCCTCGGGCCCTTTGTTGCCAGAACAGTGGCTGGCTGGCAACAAAGGCGCCAGCCGTAAGGGTGCTGAGGTGACGCGCAACGTGCGTGTTACCTCACCTTCCGTACTCATGCAGGTGCTTGGCCTGGCGACCGCCGGGCACTCCCTACAGCGCTGAAGTACGCCGCTATGGCGGACTACGATGACAACGCTGATGAGCTTTGCGGATCCACCAACGTACGGCTGGATCAGACGCTAAGGCAAATTCCAATACCCAGGAGCAAAAACGCGGATCGCCCGGCAAGGTAACCGCCCGCTCGTCTTCATAGACTCTCGCCATAGCCGTAGCCGTCGCGCTAACAACAAGAACGCGAGAGTCGAATGAATGCCTACCAGCCGGACATGAAGGCCAAGCTTGGCACCCGCCAGCAACGTGTCGAGGACGCTGCGCTACTGCAGGGTCTCGGACGCTATGCGGATGACGTGGCAGTACCGCCGGGTACGCTACACGCTGCCATCGTCCGCTCACCTCATGCCCATGCACGCCTGGTATCGATCGATACCGACGCTGCCATCGCACTACCCGGCGTACGTGGTGTGCTCACGGGTGAAGACGTCAAACGCTGGGCCAATCCGTTTCCCGTCGGCGTCCGCGCGCCGATGGAGCACTGGTGCCTGGCAGTGGAAAAGGTGCGCTACGTCGGCGAGCCCGTCTGCGTCGTGATCGCCGAGGATCGCTACCTCGCCGAAGACGCGCTCGATGCCGTGAAGGTGGAGTACGAGCCGCTACTCCCCGTCATCGATCCGGAAGCCGCCGCGACGGAAGACGCGCCAGTCCTTCACGAAGCCGTTGGCGCCAATGTGGTCAACGAGCGGCGCTTTCGCTATGGGGATCCCGAATCCGCCTTTGCCAATGCCGCGCACCAGGTTTCGATCAAGGTGCACTTCCCGCGCAACTCATGCACGCCCATCGAGTGCTACGTCGTGCTCGCTCAATACCAGCGGGCTACCGGCACCTACGACATTCTTTCCAATTTCCAGGGCCCCTTCGCGCTGCACTCGGTGATGGCACGTGGGCTTAACGTCCCAGGCAACAGGCTCCGTTTGCGCACGCCGCCAGACTCCGGTGGCAGCTTCGGCATCAAGCAAGGCGTGTTCCCCTATGTCGTGCTGATGGGGCTCGCTGCGCGCAAGGTCGGCGCTCCGGTGAAATGGGTGGAGGATCGGCTGGAACACCTGCAGGCGTCATCCAGTGCCACCAACCGGGTCTGCGAGATCGAGGCCGCGGTTGACGGCGACGGACGTGTCCAGGCCCTTCGCTACGATCAGATCGATGACTGCGGCGCGTACCTCCGGGCACCAGAGCCCGCCACCTTCTATCGCATGCATGGCAACCTGACCGGCGCCTACGCCATCGACCACCTGGCCGTTCGCAACCGGGTGGTGCTGACCAACAAGATGCCGACCGGCCTGAACCGGGGCTTTGGTGGCGGACAGGTGTATTTCGCGCTGGAACGACTGATGCAGCGTATCGCGGTCGAGCTTGATCTCGACCCGCTGGAGGTCATACGCCGCAACCTGGTTCCCAGTGGAAGCTTTCCCTATCGGGCGGCGGCCGGCGCCTTGCTGGACTCTGGCGACTACCCCGCAGCCGTAGACCTGGCCGTGCGCGAGGGGCAACTGCAGGAGTTGCTGAAGCGCCGCGAAGAGGCCCGCGCAGCAGGCCGCCTCTATGGCATCGGCTACACCGCTGCCGTCGAGCCTTCGATCTCCAACATGGGCTATATCACCACAGCCATGACGCCCGAGGAACGCCGCAAGGCAGGGCCGAAGAACGGCGCCGTGAGTAGCGCGACGGTCGCCGTCGGGCCGCTCGGCGATGTCAGTGTGCATATTTCCTCCACGCCACAGGGACAGGGGCACCAGACGGTCGTCGCGCAGGTCGTCGCCGATGTGCTTGGCGTCGCGTTGGAACAGGTCAGCGTCAACGTCGAACTGGATACCGGCAAGGACGCCTGGTCGATCGCGTCCGGCAACTATTCCAGTCGGTTCGCCGGCGCGGTGGCCGGTACCGTGCACAACGCGGCTGTCCGTATCCGCGAACGCATGGCCGGCATCGCCGCCGCCATGTGGAAGGTGGAGCCGGAACAGATTCGTTTTGCCGGTGGCAAGGTCTTCGTCGACAACGGCCCCACCCAACCCTTCCATCGAATCGCGGGCGCCACCCACTGGTCGCCGGGCTTGTTACCGGCAACCGAGCCCGGCGCCTTGCGGGAAACCGCCTTCTGGTCGCCACCGGAACTGACCGCTCCCGACGATGACGACCGCATAAACAGCTCGCTGTGCTACGGCTTCATCTTCGATATCTGCGCCGTGGACATCGACCGGGTGACCGGTGAGGTACACATCGACCGCTACATAACCTGCCACGACGCCGGGCGCATCCTCAATCCGATGCTGGTCGACGGACAGATTCGCGGGGCGTTCACCCAGGGGCTCGGCGTAGCGTTGATGGAAGAGTTCGCCTACGGCGAGGACGGCAGCTTCCTCTCCGGCACCCTGGCCGACTACCTCATCCCGACCGCGCCGGAAGCCGTCGAGCCACTGATCCTGCACATGGAGACACCATCGCCGTTCACGCCGCTTGGCGCGAAGGGAGTCGGCGAAGGTAACAATATGAGCACCCCGGTATGCATCGCCAACGCGGTTGCGGATGCGCTCGGTGTTGGTGACATTCGCCTGCCGCTCACGCCAGCCAAAGTGCGCGCGATGATCGGCCTGGAGGAGCCACCCGCGCCCGAAGGTCTCGAACAGGCGAATCCGCCCCGTGCCGCGGGTAGCCCGTCGCTACAGGCCCGCGACAGCGTCGAGATTCCCGCCGCACCGCAGCAGGTATATGACGCAATCCTCGACCCGCAGACGCTGAAGGCGATTATTCCCGGCTGCCATGCCCTGGAACTGGAAGGCGAGAACCGCTACCGCGCGGATGTGAGCGTCGGGGTCGGAATGATCAAGGCGCGCTTCGCCGCCCGGGTGGCGCTTGACGACCTCGACCCACCGCACGCCCTGCGCCTGTCTGGCAGCGGCAACAGTCCGATGGGCTCGGCCAGCGGCAATGCCCTGATCACCCTGGTCGAGCTGGACAACGGCCACACACGGCTCGAGTACGCCTACGAAGCCGCGGTCAGCGGCAAGGTTGCCGCGGTAGGCGGACGCATGCTGCAGAGCGCCTCGCGCGCGATCATCGGGCAGATCTTCGCCCGCCTCGCCCAACGCTTGACCGGCAAGCCAGTGGGCGGCAATGGGTTCTGGCAGCGCCTGCTCTCACTGATCGGCAGGGGGGGCGCCCGATGAAACCTTGCGCATTCGATTACCTGCGCGCGGACAGCTTGAGAGAAGTGCTGGAAGCCCTTCACGCTCACGGCGACAAGGCGCGCGTGCTGGCCGGCGGCCAATCGCTGATGGCCGTGCTCAACATGCGCCTGACGCAACCCGACGTGCTCATCGACATCAACGGAATACAAGCGCTGCAAGAGGTGAAATCGCACCGCGGCATGCTGGAAGTCGGTGCCGCCGTGCGCCAGGTGGAGCTACTGGATCGCCCGAGCCTTGCCGACGACGTGCCGCTACTGGCACAGGCGCTGCCCTGGGTCGGCCACTTCCAGACCCGCAATCGCGGCACCGTCTGCGGCTCGGTCGCCCACGCCGACCCCAGTGCGGAGATTCCGTTGTGCCTGGTCACGCTCGGCGGCGTGATAGTGCTCGAATCGCTGAAGGGCAAGCGTCGTGAAGTGCCAGCCGTGGATTTTTTCCTGGGGGTGCTCAGCACGGATCGCCGTCCGGACGAACTGGTAACGGCTGTTCGCTTTCCCTTGCGCGAGGAAGGCGTCGACTACCGCTTTCGCGAAGTCGCGATGCGCCACGGCGATTTCGCAATGGTCGCGCTCGCCGCTTGCATTCATCGCGACCACGCCGTGCTCGGTGTCGGCGGAGTCTCCGATCGACCGGTGCGGCGCCAACTTCCCCTCGGCCAGGATTTGCCCGAAGCACTCAACGCCCTTGCCTGGTCACTGGGTGCGCAGGACGACGTCCATGCCACCGCCGCCTACCGCCGCCAGATGGTACGCGAACTGGGTCGACAATTGATCGAAGGAGAACCACATGCTCGCGCGAGCTGACCAGACCGTTCCGATCCGCCTGACGCTCAACGGCCACCCACGTGAGGCTGTCGCTCGGACACGCACGCAACTCTGCGACTTCCTGCGCCACGACCTCGGGGCGACCGGCGTTCATGTCGGCTGCGAACACGGCGTTTGTGGCGCCTGCACCGTACTGGTGGACGGCGTAGCGAGCCGGTCGTGCCTGATGCTCGCGGTACAGGCGCAGGGCAAACGGATCGACACGGTCGAGTCCCTCGCCCGCGACGAGGTAATGAACGATCTGCAGCAGGCCTTCAGCCGCCATCACGCCTTGCAATGCGGCTTCTGCACGGCCGGCATCCTGATGTCCTGCGTCGAATTCCTCGAGCGCGTAGCGCTGCCGGACGAAGGCCAGGTTCGCGACATGCTCTCGGGCCACCTGTGCCGATGCACCGGCTACACCGGCATCGTGCAGGCGATCCTCGAGGTAGCCCACCAACGACAACAACAAATGGCCCCTTTGGAGAACGCTCATGTTTGATCTGGGACGCAGTTTTCTCGCCGCCGTCGAACGGCGCCCGCACGCCCTGGCGATCAGTGACGGCGACGTCAGGAAGACCTACGAAGATTGGTTCGCGGATATTCAGCGCGCCGCACATGGGCTGGAAAAGCGCGGTCTGCAGAAAGGCGATCACCTTCTGGTGTGCATGCAGAACCGCTGGCAGATGGCAACGCTGCACTGGGCCTGCCAGTTCAGCGGAATCATCATGACCCCACTGAACTGGCGGGCTACCGCGGATGATATGGCCTGGTGCCTGGCGGATTCGGAAGCACGCGCCATTGCCCACGATGACGTCTCTCGGGAGGCCATCGAAGCATGCCGGATCAGTGGGCTATCCTGCATCACCACCGGAGCCCCCGTCGGCGACCAGGCGATCGCTTTCGACGAGCTGTGTGCCGAGGCACCGGCCAGCACCATCCTGCGTGCCGGTGCAGAAGACTGGTCGCTGATGCTTTATACCTCCGGCACGACCAACCGGCCCAAGGGGGTTCCACGACGCCACCGCGCCGAACGTGCCGCGGCAGTCGCGCATGTCGCGCAAAACCTCTATGGCCACGATGAATGCACCCTGGGCGTCATGCCGCTCTACCACACCATGGGTGTGCGCTCGTTGCTGTCGATGGCGCTGCTGGACGGCCACTTCGTCTGCATACCCAAGTTCGACGTCGAAGCCACGCTGGATGCCATCGAGCGGGAAAAGGTCACCGACCTCTATCTGGTGCCCACCCTCTATCACATGCTCATCGAACACCCCGCCTTCAACCGCGAACGTGTCGCCAGTGTGCGCAAGATCGGCTTTGCCGGAGCACCGATGAGCGATGGCCTGCTGCAACGGGTGGAGGCCGCCTTCAAGCCGGAACTGTTCGTCAACCACTATGGCAGTTCGGAGATCTACACCTTCACCATCGACCAGCAGGCAACCCGCAAACCCGGTTCGTCCGGCCGCTGTGCCTTGAACCAGCGCATTCGCGTGGTACCCGTGGACGCGGACTCGCCCAGCCAACAACTGCGCCCCCACGAGGAAGGCCAGATCATCGCCGACCTCTCCAGCGACGAAGCCTTCGAGGGTTACTGGAAGCGCCCGGAAGCCACCGAAAAGTCGCTGCGCAACGGCTGGTATTTCACCGGCGATACCGGATTTTTCGACGAGGACGGCGACCTGTTCGTGACCGGGCGGGTCGACGATCTGATCATCACCGGCGGCGAGAACGTCAGCCCGGCGGAGATTGAAAACGTCCTCTCCCTACACCCGGACGTAGAGGAAGTCGTGGTGGTCGGCCTGCCTGATGAGCAATGGGGCAAGTTGATCAGCGCCTTCATCAAGGCCCGTCGGCCCATCGGCGAAGCTGACCTGGACGCCCACTGCATCGCCTCAGGCCTCGCCCGCTTCAAGCGTCCTCGTCGCTACGAGTTCATCGAGCAGATACCCAAATCCCCTGTCGGCAAGGTGCTGCGCCGGGTACTGGTGGCCGACTACGGCACGCTGAAGGCCGCCAGCTGAATTTCCTATCCCAGAAGGATCCGACCATGAACGATACACAATCCATCGAGCAGTATCTGAAAACGCCATTCGACGGCTTTAGCGTCGAGCTGGATCTCGGCCACGAACGGGCCGACATTGTCCTCGCGCGGCCACCGTTCAACGTCATCGCCATGGCTCAGCGCGACGTGCTGAAAACGGTTTTCGAAGCTCTGGACGCGCATCCAGGCGTCCGCGTGATCGTCCTGCGCGCCCAGGGCGAGCATTTTTCCAGCGGCGGCGACATCAAGGGCTTCCTCGAGGCCTCGCCTGAGCATGTATCGAAACTGGCCTGGAACGTCGCCGCGCCGGTACGTTGCAGCAAGCCGGTGATCGCCGCCAACCGCGGCTATACCTTCGGCGTCGGCTTCGAACTGTCCCTCGCCTGCGACTTCCGCATCGCGTCGGAAACCACGCGCTACGCCCTGCCGGAACAGAATCTCGGGCAGATTCCCGGCTCAGGGGGCTCGGCCCGCCTGCAGAAAATGATCGGCATCACCCGCACCAAACACATCGTCATGCGCGCCAAGCGAATCACCGGGCAGCAGGCCTACGACTGGGGTTTCGCCACCGAATGCGTCGCAGACAGCGAGCTGGAAGGTGCCGTGGCACAACTGGTGGATGAGCTGCGCCGTTTTTCGCCACTGGCTCAGCGCACCGCCAAGAAATTGATCAACGACAACGAAGACGCACCGCTGACAGTCGCCATCGAAATGGAAGGCCACTGCTACAGCCGGCTGCGCAGTTCCAACGATTTCCGCGAAGGCGTCGAGGCATTCCACGGCAAGCGCACCGCCGTGTTCAAGGGCGACTGATCAGCAAAGAAGCATTTCTGCGGGCGTTCGCGCCCGCCTGCACCGCAAAACAACGACAACAGCACAGCGGAGTAACTTCTAAATGAGCAGCGAAACCCACAGCCGTCCGTTGCCGCCCGCCGGCACAGCGACAGAACGTTATCCCATGAGCCAGGTGTTCAGCCTGAAAGCTGTCAGTGCCGGCACGGTCGCCGCGCTGTTCGGCTGCACCGGCCCCGCCCTGGTCGTCATCAATGCGGCGGAAGCCGGTCAACTGAGCAACGGTCAAACCGTCGCCTGGCTGTTCGCCATCTACGTACTCGGCGGGCTGATCAGCCTGTACATGGCCCTGCGCTACCGACAGCCGATCTGCGGCGCCTATTCCATTCCCGGTGCCGCCATCCTGATCTCCGCGCTGGGCGGAATGAACTTCGCCGACGCGACTGGCGCCTTCATCATGGCCGGTGCGCTGGTACTGCTGCTGGGTGTGACCGGCGTGATCGGCAAGCTGATGCGATGGCTGCCGATCCCCATCGTGATGGCGATGATCGCCGGCGCGATGATCCGCTTCGCCACCGGTGCCGTGGACTCCGTATCCGCCGCCCCACTGATGGCCGGCGCCGCGGCGCTCGCGTTCTTCCTGGCAATGCGCTTCACCCGCCGCATTCCACCGGTACTGGCGGCCGTGGTCGTCGGCCTGGTGATGGCCCTGGCGATGGGAATGGTAACGCCGAAGGATGTCGATATCGCCTTCGTGATGCCCGCCTTCACCATGCCGCACTTTACCTTCGATGCTTTCCTCGCCATTTCGATTCCGCTGGCCGCGCTCGTCATCGGTGCCGAGAACGCCCAAGCCACCGGCGTACTGATAGCGGAGAAGTACGATCCCCCGGTCAACGCCATGACCGTGATCAGCGGGCTCGGCGGAATGCTTGCCGGTCTGCTCGGCGGCCATAACGCGAACATCGCCGGGCCGATGACCGCCATCTGCTCCAGCGACCAGGCCGGAGACAACCCGCGCACCCGCTATGGCGCCACGCTGGTCAACGGCACCCTGTTTGCGCTGTTCGGCCTTTTCGCCGGCATCGCCGTTCCCTTCATCACCGCCCTGCCCAAGGAGCTGATCCTGGTGGTAGCCGGCCTGGCCATGCTGGGGGTTCTACTCACCTCGCTGCAGCAGGCGTTCCAGAAAGGATCGGCCTGCCAGATCGGCGCCTTCGTTGCCCTGGCCGTGGCGATGAGCAACCTTTCCCTGCTCGGGGTGAGCGCGCCATTCTGGGCATTGGTCATAGGCGTAGCCGTCTCCTGGCTGCTGGGCGAGATGGATCGTTGAACCACACCGGCCGGCGCAACGCCTCAGTCGACGGCCAGGCGCCGAAGGAACGCCTGGATCAGTCGCAGCGTTTCCTCACGGGCCTGGTTCTGCGGAAAATGGCGACAATGCTCCAGGAGCACGGTCGTCGCGCTGGGCGACTCTCTTGCGATAATCGCCAACTGCTCCGCCGTCGCGTATTCGTCCTCACGCCCCTGCACCGCCAGCAGGGGCACTTCGATGGCAGGCAACTCGGCGAACAGGTTCCAGTCGCGAAAGTCGTCCCGCAGCCAGGTTTCGCTCCAGCCGCGCAGGGCACCGTCGAGATTGTCGCCGTGATACTCGGCAAGACGGTCGCGCAGGTCACCGCGCCGGAACGCCTCGACGGCCCGGCGAATTCCCACCAGGCAAAGCGCCTCCACGCTGACATGCCCCGCCAGGGAAACGATGCCGCGAACACGCGGATCCCGGCGGGCGCCGTAAGCCATGGCGATCGACCCGCCGTCACTGTGGCCGATCAGGATCACGGAGCCGCTGGTCAGCCTGTCGAGCACCTGCTTCAGTTCCTCAGGCCCTTCGACGCTCAGGTAATCCCGTGGGCGCGGCAACGCCACCGGGCTGGATCGTCCGTAGCCGATCCGGCTATAGGCCAACACCGCACAGCCCGTAACGCTGGCCAGCGCAGCCGGGAAGTCCTTCCACATATCCACGCAGCCAAGCCCTTCATGCAGCAGAACCAGGGTGGGCTTATGGCGATCCAAACCTGGCAGCAGGTGGTACTCCAGACGCTTCGAATCGAGATCCAGATACTGACGATCCAGCATGCTTCGACGACTCCTGAACTCACGAGTCGCGCAGCCTAACTGAAATTGAAGGGGCCTGGCGCAAGGTTCCGAGGAAAACTCATGCGACACCTTGACCTGAAGGTGCTCGACCAGGCGCTGCAATGGGCGCGCGATGGTCACGAGCTCTGGTTGTGCACGGTTCTCTCGACCTACGGCTCTGCGCCGCGCGCGCCGGGCGCGATGCTCGTGGCACTGGGCGATGGCTCCTTCGTCGGCTCGCTGTCCGGCGGCTGTGTCGAAGAAGCGTTTCTCGACACCCTCAAAGAAGGCGGCCTGCGTGCCACTACCCAGGTCGTCCGCTACGGCGAAAGCAATGAGGATCGACACCGTCTCAAGCTGCCCTGCGGCGGTATCCTCCAGGTGCTGGTTGAGCGCAGGTCGGCAGAGCACGAATGGATCGAGCATCTCGAATTGCTGCAGGCAACACTCCTCGGCCAGCGACGGTTGTGCCGCGAGGTCGATTTCAGCAGCGGCGAAATACGCTTGCGGGAAGACGATCAGGGCGGCGAGCGAGTCGAGGTGCATGACGAGGTCGCCTACATCCGCATCGGCCCTGCACTCCGCTTGATTCTCGCGGGCCTGTCGCCGGTCGCCGAATATTGCGCCAGCTTCGCTCGCGCCGTCGGCTGCGAGGTGATCGCCTGCGATCCGCGAGAAGAGATGCAGGAGGTGGTATTGGAGGGCGTGGAAATGCAACGCGTGCTGCCGTCGCTGTACATCGCCGCAGGCGGCTGCCACGAAGCCACCGCGGTGGTTGCCCTCACCCACGACCCGAAGATCGACGACCTGGCGGTAATGGAAGCGGTGCGCACACCGGCCTTCTACATCGGCGCGATGGGCTCGCGGCAAACGTCGGCCAGGCGTGCCGAACGGCTGGCCCGCGTCGGAGGCCTCGGCGAGGCGCAGATCGCCCGCATCCACATGCCTATCGGCCTGAACCTGGGTAGCAAGTCTCCCGCGGAAATCGCACTAGCCGTCGTTGCGGACGTCCTGCGTGTCTATCATGGCAAGTCGCGCGATGAGCTCTGAGGCGAAAGCCAGTGATGTTCACGCCCTGATTCTTGCCGCCGGGCAGAGCCGGCGCTTCGGTGCGGACAAACGCCTCGCCCGGCTCGCCGATGGGCGAACGGTGCTGCAAGCCAGCCTCGCCAATGCCCTGGAGGCCTTCGACCGGGTAAGCGTGGTAATCCGCGAAGACGATGACATCGCCACGCTCGATCTACCGGCCGCCGTCGAGCCGATCCGCACCCCACGCGCTGCACGCGGGATGGGCGCAAGCCTCGCCGACGGCGTCATGGCGATCAGGCAATACCCTTGCAAGGCATTCGCCATCCTGCTCGGCGACATGCCCTGGATTCCGGTGGTGTTGATGAAACGACTCGCGGGCCAAGCAGAGGCGGATCGGATCCTGCTGCCCGTCCATGGTAACCGTACCGGCCATCCGGTGATCTTCGGTCATGCCTTTGCCGACGCCCTCACCCGCCTCGACGGCGACCAGGGCGCGCGAGCCGTGCTGGTCGAGCACGGCGGCCGCTGCCGACGATTGGAAGTGGGTGAACCCGGCGTCCTCCGCGATGTCGACCACCCAGAAGATGTACAAAATGTGCGACCGGATTAGAATCGGGTCTATAAAAACAAGTGGATTCCCATACCGAGGAATCCGTGGAGGTCGTGATGTCCAGCGCGCAACGCGTATTCCATGGCGCTTTCGGCAGGGTCGCCCTGCTGAACATGGATCGTTCGCTGGTGCTGCATACCCATTCCGAATGCCATGTGCTGATCAAGGCGGCCGGGGCGGACACCTTCTTCAACGTGAACGGCCGGCAAGTCCCCCTGACTGACCGCACGGCCGTACTGGTCAATGCCTGGGAACCGCATTATTACGACTTCCAGCCGGGTGCCGAACATACCCAGATCCTCGCGCTGTACATCGAACCCGCCTGGCTCGCCAGCGCTCAGCGCTCCCTTGCCCTGAGCGGCCACCCGAAATTCTTCGCCCAACCCTGCATCGACCTCAGTCGGGACAATCGACGGCTTGCCGACCAGTTGATAGCGGAAGCCTACGGCGTTGGCCTGGTTCCTCGGGAGCATCTGGAGTTCCTGCTGTTCGACTTCCTCATCGAGCTCATCGAGCGCTTTTCCCAGTGGCGCCACCTCTGGCGCATCGGCGCAGGGGACATCATTCCCGATGCCCGTATCCGCCGGGGCAAGGACTACCTGCAAACCCACCTGGACGATCCGGATTGCATCGGCAACGCGGCCCGCGCCAGCGGCCTGTCCCGCGCCCAGTTTTTCGCGCTGTTCCGCAAGACCACCGGCGGCACCCCGACACTGGTGCTCAACGCCGCGCGCATGCAGCGGGCCTTCGACTGGCTCGAAAACGAACGAAACGGCACCCTCTGCCTGCTTTCAGACGCGCTGGGCTTCTCGGAACAGGGCCATTTCACCCGTTTCTTCCGCCAACACATCGGTGCCTCGCCCAGCCAGTACGCACGATCAATCGACTCCTACGCCGATGCTCAGGCTGATTGTCCATGAGTGGATTCCCTCGCTGGTAAACGGGCGCTGCAGTTGCCTCAACGAGGTAGCCAGTACGACGCCGACTTATTCAGAGGACGTCAAAATCTATTGGAACCGGGCAAGATCATCATTGCCGGCGCGTGACAGTGAGAACCACCGCGGCGATGCGCTCGACTTGTTCGTAACCGGGTTTGAGCAATTCCTCACCGAACACGTCCGGGTCGACTTCCTCGTAGCGCCAGGCCAGTGAGTGGCCACTCAGCGCGCGCCGCACCTGAGCGAGAAACGGATCGCCCGCGGCGGTCATCGCCACGCCGGTATACAGCAGCAGGCTAGCGCCTGGCGCCAGCCTCGATAGCGCGGCCTCGACGATGGCTACGGACAGACCGGCGCCCAGTTCGCCGCCACCATCGCGGTAGACACGGGCCTCGCTGTCGAGCATGTACGGCGGATTGGCGACGATCAGATCCAATGTGCCGTCCACTTCGTTCAGCAGATCACTGTGCTGGGCCTGCAGGTTATCCGCACCGGCCAGCGCGGCGCTGACACGAGTGAAATCCAGCGCACGCGGGTTGATGTCCAGCGCCAGCACCTGCGCGGCTGGCCGAGCCAGGGCAATGCGCAGAGCACCCGGCCCGGCGCCGCAACCGATATCCACGGCACGCTGGATCGGCGGCGTGGAGGACGCACTGAGAAAGGCATCGATGGCGCGCACGAAACGGTAGGTATCCGGGCCGAAAAACACCGCATCGGCCTGCTGTGTGGGATAGCACGAATGCACGAACAGCTGCTCGCCAATGCTCGACCAGCGAACCGAACTACGCCATTGAGCGCCCTCTTCGATCAGCACATCGGCGGCACGCATCAGCTCGATCAGGTCGGCATCGAGCAAATCCGCTTTGAAGGGTCGGCTCCAGCCGAAGACGCCGACCAGATCATGCGCCTCGGCATTCTCTTTTCGCGCGTTAACCTGGCTGTGCGTGAGTGGGGTTCCCGTGGTGAAGCGATAACCGCGTTCGTGCAAGGCACGACCGAGGTCTAGCAGCGCCTGAAGCGGCGCTGCCATGGGCTGTTTCGTAGTCATTGCAGCTCCGCCGCGATCAGTCGAGGTAGGCATTGAACAGTCGTGTCGCCAGCAGGCCTGCCGGAGTGAAGTGCCTGGCTGGCGACATCAGCTCGATCAACCGTGCCGGTCGCTGCGTGGCCGGGAGCTCGCGCAACTGGGCATGCAGTGCGCGGGCGTCGGCGTCGATCCCGGAGGCCGCAGCGGCGGCTGTCGGCGCGGCTCGCCGGTGCCTGCTCGCACGCGGCAACGGCCTGGCCCAATCGCCAGCGATCCAGTCGTGCAACAGTTGCTGCTCGTAGGCGCTGAACACGCCGAACATGGCTGCCCCCTCGCCCTGTACCAGTTGCCAGAAACGGCTGCGCTGCGGATCCTCGTTACGGCGGATCCAGCCGCGTGCCTGCAGGGCATCGAGGAAGCCACGCATCTGCCCCGGCTCGCTCAGCCACTGGTTGACCGTACGCCCGTCGATTCGGCAGTAATCGGAGTGAACCATGCCGGCCACGCCACGTTTGCGCTCGAGCATGCCAAGCAGCTCAGCCTCGAGATCGAAACTGGCAATCACCGCCGTGGAGCCGATGCCCAGGTCGTTCAGCCGATAACCCGCCGCTACCCGACGATAGAACGCCTCGCCATCCCCGACCTGGGGAAGACTCTCCAGCACCGCCTGCACCGCCTTCTGGGCATGGCCGCTGCTGGCGTTGTCGATGGTCACGTGCAGTTGGAAGTAGTAGGGGTCGATACCCAGTTCGGTAAGTTCGTAGCTGGTGATCAGCAGGTGCAGCGGCAACTGTTCGTAGCCGAGGTTGTAGCCCAGCACTTCCGGCAGATAGTCATCGGCCAGATGACCGAGCGCCAACTGCTGTACGCCCTGCAGAAAGTGCGCGTCATCCAGTTCGGCCAGTTCGTCGCAACCATGCTTGCTGAGCAACTGCCTGTAGAGCAGCACATGGTTCTGTGCTGGCACACCATCGCCCAGTTCTTCCAGGTAAGTGCGCAGCAACGGACGCAGGCGCACCTCCTGCCAATGCGGCAGCAGGCCGTATAGCCATGCGCCGTCGACCAGTTTGGTTGGTGCCACGTGGCGCAGGAAATACAACGCATGAGCCCGGTTGCTGAAATAGCGCCGTGGCTGGCCCTGACGCCGCTCTTCCAGATACTCGGCGTAAGCCTGGGTGGTGCGTTGTGCACTCGCGCGCATCCATTCCATCAAAGCCTGGGGTTGTAGCGGCATCTCGCAAGGCAGCTGGCCCGCCTCTTCCAGTTGCGCGTCGATAAAGCGCCTGGCCTCGGCGCGAGCCTCGGTACTGGGTGGAGTCTGCAGCAGTGCCTCGTACATCAGCCGAATCGGGCCGGAGCTGCCGAAATTGGCCCCCTGGCAAGGATCGGTAAAAATCGGGGTCAATGTAGTCATGGTCGAAGCCTTTGCGTGGGCAGTTCAAAGGCAGCGCGAGGATCGGCGGTCTGTTCGCAACGGGAATGTACAAGGTAGCGAGTCCCGGGCATTAGCCGCTGTAACCTTTTGTACGCGGGCCGGCCAGATGGCTGCGCCCCCGTCGGCTGCATGAAATAGTGAGCAGCTCATGCCGCGAAAGATTCCACCTAAAAGATCAACGGCGGCGCCACCCAATCTTTGCCCTGAACTCCCCCACGGCGCCGGCATCCCTTGCATAGGAGCCTGTCCAAGCGAGCGCACCATGCATGACCCCGCTGGTAAAACACCCGGCCCGAGCTTCGGCATCGAAGAGGAATATTTCCTGGTCGACCCGTTGACCCGTGACATTCCCCCTTGCCCACCGCCCGGCTTCATCGCCGCCTGCCAGGCGGAGTTCGGTGAGCGGCTGTGTGCAGAAATGTTCCAGAGCCAGATCGAACTGGCTACGCCGATCCTCCATCATTTGAGTGACGCGCGGGATCAACTGCTGGAAGGACGACAATGCCTGGTCGCGATAGCCGAACGCTTCGATCTGCAGGTGGTGTCCGTCGGTGCGCATCCCTTCGCCGACTGGCGAGAGCAACTGGCGACGAGAGAAGGCAGCTATCCACAGCTGTTCGCCTATCACCAGATGGTGGCGCAGCGCAGCCTGCTTTCCGGCCTGCACGTGCATGTCGGCATCCCGGAAGATCATGACAGGATTCAGGTGATGAACCGTGTGCTGCCCTGGGTGCCGCTGCTGTTGGCCCTGAGCAGTTCATCGCCATTCTGGGGCGGGCGCAGCACCGGACTGAAGAGTTACCGCCAGGCCATGTGTGGAGAGTGGCCGCGCATGGGTATGCCCGAGCATTTCGACGACGAGGCTGCGTTCAATGCCTATGTGCAGATGCTGGCAGGCGCGCAGGCCATTCGCAAAGCCAACGACATCTGGTGGAGCGTCCGCCCTTCGGCGCGCTATCCGACACTGGAGCTACGCATTGCCGATGCCTGCCCGCTGGTCGAGGATGCCTTGTGCATCGTTGGCCTGTTCCGCGCCCTGGTCGCCCACGCCCTGACCCTGAGCGGTGGCGTCGCCGATGGCCATGGGCAGCGCCTGGTGACGGGGGAAAACTACTGGCGCGCCCGGCGCTTCGGCGTACAGGCGCAGTTTCTCGACAGCGCCGCTACGACGCTGGAAAGCCTCCCCACCTGGCTGGATCGTGCTGAAACGCTACTCGGCGAGCACTGCACCGATCACCAAGTCTTCGCGCGTGCACGCCACATCGCGAGTAGCGGCAGCAGCGCGGATCGACAACTGGCGCTATTCGACCAGGCGCTGGCAACCCCTGTGTCGACCAGCGAGGCGCTGGTGCGGGTAGTCGCCAGCCTGGTCGAGGAAACCCGGCGCACCGAGTGAACCAACGCGGTTGCTCGGCTCGGCTGCACAGCCCGTGTAGCCATTCGTGGCGCTGAAACGACTGTGCAGCCACGTGCCTACCGTCGGTCATACGGGACGAACCTAACGTAGCGCCTACGGGACGAAAACTGCAGAAGGCCAGCATGGCGTCGGTCGCAGCGATCCCGCAATGCTGGCGTGATCCCTCGCCATCACCGATAGCCTCATTTCGCGACTATCCGCGATGCCGTAACCACCTGTCGGCCAACGGGAGATGCACCATGGCAGCGAAACGCGTTACCGCCGAACAGCTCGGCCTGGACAGAGGAATCGCCCGGGCGCATGACGCTGCGCTGTTCAAATGGCTGATCGCCAGCTTTCTCTTCGGTAAACCGATCCAGCAGGGCATCGCCACAGAGGCGTATCGGGTCATCGTCGAGCAGCACCAGCGCGATACGCCGCGCAAGCTGGGTAACTGCAGCAAGGCCGAACTGGTGCACATGCTCGGCCAGGCGCATTACGTGCGCTACGACAACTCCACCGCGGAGCGCCTGGTGAAGCTGTGCAGGAAACTCCTCGACGAGTACGGCGGCAAGCTCAGCAACCTGCGCGAGCAAAGCGCCGATCGCGATGAATTCGAGCAACGCCTGCGAACATTCGACGGCATCGGCCCCAAGACCGTTGAGATCTTCATGCGCGAAGCCGCGCCCGCGCTTTACTGAGCCATCGGCCACCGCTGTGCCTCAGCAAACAGCAATGACGGTTCGTGCCAACAAAACCTGTTACCCCTCATGGGAAACTGCCCCATGCCCCTGCATCGAGTCACCAGCCTGACGGCGCTGCATGATGACCGCCCGACACCAGCACAGATCGGCGAAGAGACCTTCGTTCTGCTGCGCAGCGCCGAGCGGATATATGCCTATCAGGGCCAGTGCCCGCATGCCGGCGCGCCACTGGCCGAAGGCGCGTTGTGCAACGGGCGGCTGGTCTGCCCCTGGCACAAAGCAGCCTTCACCATTACCGATGGCGAACTCTGCGAGCCACCCGCCCTGGAGTCGCTACGCCGCTATCCGGTGGAAGTCCGGGATGGCCAGGTCTATCTCGACGACCAGCCACTGCCACCGGCAGACAGGCAGGCATCGCCCCAGGACAACCGCCTGTTCGTCATCATCGGCGCCGGTGCCGCGGGCACGGCAGCCGCATCGGCCCTGCGCGAACAGGGCTTCGCCGGGCGCCTGCTGCTGATCGACCCGCAGACATCGCCCGGCTATGACCGGACGTCTCTGAGCAAATTCGTGATTGCCGGAGAGATGGCGCCAGCAGAGGTGCCGATGCTGAAGGCCGAAGACTTCTACACCGAGCAGCGCATCGAGCAGGTGCATGCCGAAGTAACGCGCCTGAACCCGGCCCGGCAGGAAATCCAACTGAGTGACGGCAGCCGCCATCACTACGATGCCGCACTGCTTGCAACCGGCGCTCAGCCGAAAATGCTGGACGTGCCGGGAGCACACCTGAACAACGTGCACCTGCTGCGTTCGCGCGCAGATGCCGCCGACACGCTGCAGAGTGCGATACCAGGCGGCCACGCCGTGATCATCGGCGACAGTTTCATCGCTCTGGAAGCCGCCAGCGCACTGCGCAACCGAGGCTTGAAAGTAACGCTGATCGCCCGACACGAAGTGCCCTTCGCCAAACAGTTCGGCACCGAGATCGGGATGGCCATCCGCCTGCTGCACGAGAGCAACGGCGTGGTCTTGCGGGTTGGCGATGAGGTCATCCGCCTTGAGAGCGAACCCGGAGGGGACGAAGAGCGGGTTCGAACGGTGCGTCTCGCCAGCGGCGAACAGCTGGCGGCGGATCTGGTGCTGGTCGGCATCGGCGTGAGCCCCGCGACCGACATGCTCGAAGAGCTGGGCCTGGCAAAAGATGGTGCGGTCAATGTGGATCGTCATCAGCTGGCGGCCCCCGGCTTGTGGGCAGCCGGAGACATCGCGCGCTTTCCCCTGGCAGACGAGCCGACACGTATCGAACACTGGCGCGTCGCCCAGCAGCAGGCCCGAGTGGCCGCGCAGAACATGCTGGGCGCCCAGGTTTCCTACGAAGGCGTGCCGTTCTTCTGGACGCAGCACTTCGGCAAACGTTTCGACTACCTCGGCCACGCCAGCGACTGGCAACAGACACTGATCGAGGGCGATATTCGTCAGCTGCGGTTCATTGCCCTGCTATGCAACGACGGCCGCGTAGCCGCCATCGTCGCCTGCCAGCAGGAAGCCCTCATGGCCATGCTGGCAGAGCGAATGCGTACTGCTCTGCCCGTCGAAGAGGCGCTGACGCTGGTCAGGGAGCATATGGAGAGCGATCGAGATAGCGGGAAGGCGTGATGCCCGTACTTGCGCCGCCCCCCCTTGAGAGCGATAGCCTCAAGGGGTATTCACCATCTCGGATCAATCCGGGAAGTACGCTGAACTATCGATATCCGCTAACAACCCCACCTGGCTCGGCGACCACAACAAGGATTCCTGGGTCTGCGCACCAGATGCAGGAAAATCACCGCTAGCAAATCGAGCCAACCAACCAAAGTGCTCTGGAGGCCTAGACTCTACGGGTAGTGACAACCTACGGCCAATGACCTCAGCGATGTCGCGGAAGGTAATCCCCTCTTCAGCGACACCGTGGTAGGCGAACTGGGGTTGCTTGGCCTCCAGGATCTTTCTGTAAAGCCTGCCAGCATCCAAACGATGTACCGCCGGCCACCGGTTGGAACCATCGCCAGAATAGGCAGAAACGCCCGTGCGCCGCGCCAGATCAATCAAAGTAGAAATGAACCCATGGTCGCCCTCTCCGTGCACCGATGGAGCCAGACGAACGACAGAAACACGCAGATCGAACTGCTCTGCAATACGCGCCTCCGCCTCGGATTGGCGAGGGTGAGAGAGATCCTCCTGAGGCATATCTTCCGTGACAAGCCGTCCAGGACTCACCACAGCGACTCCCGACGTTACGACCAGTTGACGCCCACCGCCCCCCAGGCCTGTTGCAAGCGTATTGATGGCGCGGCGGTCTTGCTCGGCATTCTCGATGAAACGGGAAAAGTCATGATTGAACGCTGTGTGGATCACCGCATCCGACCGTGCTGCGGTACGGGCGAGCAGATCCAGGTCATCGAGTGTCCCCAATACCGCCCTGGCCCCTGTAGCCGTCAACGCATCCGCCTTTTCCGGCGAACGAACCAGGCCATAGACCGCATGGCCTGCCTGAAGAAGCTCTTGGACGACAATTGAGCCAACCCATCCGGTTGCACCGGTGACAAATACGTACATTGCAATACTCTCCGAATTACGGGAGAGCAACTCTCTCGCTAGCCATGATGGTGGTAAAGTCGTGTCGTTATACTGGTATAACAATTACCCGGATCGAGATCATGGCCACATCCCCCACCGTCGCCGATATCACTTCACTGGGCACCTACCTACGGAACTGCCGTAGCCGCGTTGACCCTGCTGCACTCGGTTTGCCCAACAGTCGCAGGCGCACACCAGGGCTTCGCAGGGAGGAAGTCGCGCAGCGAGCCAACATCAGTGCAACCTGGTACACCTGGCTTGAGCAAGGACGCGGAGGTGCACCGTCCGCCAAGGTGCTGCATCGCATCACCGAAGCACTGATGATGACAGAGGTGGAGCGCGAGCATGCTTTCATACTCGCCTTGGGGCGTGCGCCAGAAATCCGCTATAGACCCACGGAGGGTGTCACGCCGAGGCTCCAACGTGTTCTGGATGCCTTCGGTGCGACGCCAGCCATGATCCGAAATGCAATGTGGGATGTGATTGCCTGGAACCGTGCAGCCTCTGTAGTACTGACTGACTACGAAGCGCTAGAGCCTGCTGAGCGCAATGTTCTACGCCGCATGTTCCTCGACCCTCGTTTCAAAGCCGCTCAATTAGATTGGGAATCGGTCGCCAGTTTCATCGTCGCAGTATTTCGCGCCGATGCCGCACGCGCGGGCGCTAGCGAAAACATGAAAGCCCTTGCTGACGAACTATGCGCAGCCAGCACGGACTTCGCCCGGATGTGGCGTGACAATGCGGTACAACAGCTTGGCGAGGGGGTAAAACATATCCGCCACCCCATCGCAGGCCTACTTGCGCTGGAGTATTCAACCTTCATAGTCGACGGCCGGCCGGATCTGGCGATGCTGGTCTACAGCCCAGCCAATGAAGATGCCTCGGCCGCTATCGGTAAGCTGATGGTGAGCCGATTTGAAGCAACTCCGTAAGGTACGGCTGATCATTTCCACAGGGATACAGGGATACAGGGATAAGGGGACAGATTTATTTACCAGGCAGTTGGGCGAACCAATAAATAAATCTGCCCCCTTTCCCGTTAACTCTCCGCGATCAATCAGTCTTCGCGCTGCCAATGTCGCGATCCTGCTGCGCGTCCTGATCAGAGCCTGGGTTGCCTGCAGGTGGGTTCCAATCGACGCGATTCTTTTTCGCCTCAGCCTCATCCGCGCCTTGCCTGGGCTCTGACTTGGCCTTCTCCAGGCCGGAACTGTGCCCCTCACCGGTGTCGGGAGTCTTGTTGCTCGACTCCTGGAAAGCGCCTTCTGATCCGTTATTTTCAACTGCCATGACAACTCTCCCGTATCAGCGCAGGACATCTGCGCCTACAGGTCTGGAAAAGCATTCGGGGTTGTAGTGCCATGGCTTCGACGGACGGCGCGAAAAAGCCTGGTTCAATGGCCGGGCTCCCTTTCCCACGACCTCCAAGGTTGCCATCTGAAAACCTGCGAGCTAGAGTGCGCCGGTCGCGGTCTATCCCGTGGCCGGGTGTAGCAACCTGAAAAACCAAGACGCGGTGCGTCGTAATTGCCTAGCCGGTATCCAATACCGTGCTACCGCATTTCTATGGCGGTCCGTACGGGGCAGGCTTCGGCCTGGCCGGTTCCCTTGGTTTCCGGTTTGCTACCCCCGTGCGGTCCGTCACCATAACCGCGTAGCAACGGCGGTGGCGGCTCCTTAATCAAACCAGGGAGCATAAGGAAAATGCGCCATCCAGCTTTTACGCCAGGGCACCACCCTGCTCGCCCATTCGGCCTACTGACCTCCATCCTGGAGGTGCCCCATGGCTAATCTACTCGGCCGTGTACTCAACTTCCCCAAACGTCCAAGCCCCATTTCGGGCACCAACTTCCAGCCTCGCAACGCCCAAGCCGACGCAGAACTGCGTGTTGCGCTTTTAGGTGAGTTATTCGAAGAACTCGCCCGAAAGGAACGAGAACGACCGGACTCGTTAAGGGTGAGAATGGCCTGCTTTACAGCAAAAGAACTGCTCGACGAGCTGACAGTACTCTACCGCCGAGCACTGTCGGAAACGCGGGGAGAAAACGGCCATGGCTAGAGGCACGACCACTACCCTGCCCTCCAACGATGGCTATCCAGGCCTGAAAATCACCTGGGCAAAGGATTGCCGACCCGCCTTTCAACAAGGCGTGCGCGCCGCTGAAACATGGTTGGATGGCACACGCACGCATTGGCTTTGGGTTGCGCTGATATCCAACCGAGAAGAACTGACGTGCTCCACGGAACGGAGCGCATTCGAGGTGGGCTTTCTGAGCCGCCTTCATCAGCGAATGGAGGGATCAAGGCAAAGCGTAGGAAATAGCTCTTGAGGAAAAGGCATGCCGGAGCATGACGCGATTGCGTTGTGCTCCAGGCTATGAGCCCTAATAGATTTGCGAAGTAAAGATGGCAAAAAGCCTTCACTCAAGGCAATATCCAGACATAATTTCATGCCTAAGGAAGGCAAGCCGCATGACGTGGGCACTGACAATCATAATTGATAACAAGATCTACCCACTCCGCGTTGCCCAGAAGGCCGTATATGCCTTGTCGCCGACCCTTTCAATTCTCATTGACCAGCAGGATGACAACCTTCACCTGAGCGTAACCCCTGCCGACTTCCGAATCGACGCGCCCCAATTATCCGAAGCATATGCGCGGACGCTCATTACTCGATCCCTGAACGATTTCGCTCTCCGAGAACAAATTCAACAAGAAACCTCAGGCCTTAGAGAAATCCTAGCCAGCGTCGCCCTTAGGGAGGCAGGGGTCTAAATTGGGGACGGTATTGGTAGCGAGAGAGGTCGGCTATAAGCTCCTGCCTTTCCGATTCCTGCGCATGGAAGACACCGGCGCGAATAATGTACTCATCACCGCTGAAACCGGAGAGTACCTGTTCATCTCCGAGCAGCAGCTACGCCAACTCGTAGGCAAGCAGCTCGAACGTGGAACGTCGCTCTACAAAGACCTATTGGCCCGGCACTTCATCTTCGAGCCGCAACGGCACAACCCGATCCCAGAAATCGCCGCGCAATACCGCAGCCGGAAAGAGTTTCTGTTCGGCGGGCCGGCCCTGCATCTGTTCGTCGTCACGTTGCGATGCAATCACACCTGTCAGTACTGCCAAGTATCTCGGGCGCCACTCGGTGGCTCAGGCCATGACATGTCGCCTGAGCATGCACGCCATGCAGTTGATCGGCTGTTTGAGTCGCCCTCACCCGTGCTCACGGTGGAGTTCCAGGGCGGCGAGCCACTGCTCGCATTTGATCGCATCCGGCAGATCGTTGAAGCCGTGGTGGAGCGAAACGAATACGAGAAACGCAGCATTCAGTTCGTCATCAGCACCACCCTGCATCACCTGACAGATGAAATACTGGATTTCGCGAAGACCCACGGCATTCAGTTTTCCACCTCTCTGGATGGCCCAGCATTCCTGCATAACGCCAACCGCCCTACTCCTGGGAAAGACGCCTACGAGCGCACGCTGAAAGGTATCGAGTGGATCAGGGAGCGCTTGGGAAGCGATGCCGTATCGGCGTTGACTACCCTGACCGCGAAAAGCCTCCAGCATCCGCAGGCCATCATCGATGAGTACGTGCTGCAGGGCTTCAACAGCATTGCGCTGCGTCCACTGAGTCCATACGGGTTCGCGAAGAAATCCAGTCAGCGCTTGGATTACTCAATGGGCGAATACCTCGATTTCTACAAGTCATCGCTGGCCTACCTGATTGCGGTCAACCAACAGGGCGCTTACCTATCCGAGGGCTACACCTCCCTATTGCTCAGTAACGTACTGACGCCATTTTCGTCAGGCTACGTGGATTTACGCTCACCACTCGGAGCGGGACTGGGCACCCTTCTCTACAACTATGACGGTGACGTCTACCCATCCGACGAAGCACGCATGCTGCTCGAGATGGGAGAAAACGGCCTGAAGTTGGGCCACGTGGCACAGCCATTACAGGAGCTTCTGGGCTCACCAGTCATAGAACTGCTGCTCTCTGCCGGCGTGGCCGAAGCCCTGCCGGGCTGTTCAGACTGTGCGTTCGTGCCTTACTGCGGTGCTGACCCCATCGAGCATTTTGCGCGTCAGGGTGACCCAGTCGGCCATCGGGCGTTCAGTACCTTCTGCCAAAAGAACTTCGAACTGCTCACTCACCTATTTCGCCTACTTCGCGATGGTGATGAGGCCACGCAGCGGGTACTTCTTTCCTGGCTAGCTCGACGCTCCCTAGGGGATCTTCCAGTCGCCGGCTACAGGGGGTAGAAATGCTTCGTCTGGATACTCAATTCGACATACACAACCTGACCTGTACCCGTCTGTTCAAGGTCATCACCCCAGCAGAGCTGATCGAGAAAGGCACAGCCGTGTGTGCAGGAGAAGCCAGTTTGAGCGACTTCGCTCTTTGGCTGGACGAGTCCGAGTCAGCCTATTCCCAGCAACTGCTTTCCTTGCCAGTCGGCGGTCTGATTTTCCCTGGGAAAGAAGCGGCGATTGACGATTTCCATGGCCCGCAGATTTCCAACCCCAATGACTTGAGCGTCGTTCAGCCTGGGGATGTGATCGTCGTGTCGCCGGATTCCCGAGTGGTAAGGGTGCTCTATAGACGCGGCTCCAATAGCAATCTGCTGTTCATGACCGATCGCTGCAATAGCCTGTGTCTGATGTGCTCTCAGCCCCCCAAAGACATTGATGACCTCTGGCACGTCGAAGAAAACCTCCGCCTCATCGACTTGATGGATCCTGGCGAGGAACAGATCGGAATCAGCGGTGGCGAGCCCACCCTATATAAAGACGGGCTTCTCGCGATCATCGCCAAGGCCAAGGAAGTCATCGCAGAAAAATCACTGCACCTTTTAAGCAATGGCCGCCTACAGAGCGACCCCAGCTGGATTTCCGACCTCAAGAGAATCGATCACCCGCAGCTGACTTGGGGCATTCCGCTATACGCCGATAACGCAGATGACCACGACCACGTCGTGCAAGCTCCCGGCGCATTTAGCGAAACGCTTCGGGGCATCTACAACCTCGCTCGTGCGAACCAGCGCATCGAGGTTCGCGTCGTCTTGAGCAAGCTGACAGCACCGAGGCTGCCAGAACTGGTGCATTTCATTTTCAGAAACATGCCCTTCATTCAGCACGTCGCGCTGATGGGCATCGAGAACATGGGCCTCGCGAAGAAACACTATGACGAGCTGTGGATCGACCCGCTGGACTACCAGAAGGAGCTGAGCCTAGCTGCACACTTCCTGGATGTTCGTGGTGTGCCGGTTTCGGTCTACAACCTCCCCCTCTGCGTGCTTGAGCCCTCGCTCTTCACCTTCTACCGGCAGAGCATTTCGGATTGGAAGAATCTTTTCATCGATGCCTGCCACGACTGTGCGGCAGTCACGCAGTGCGCTGGCTTCTTCAAATCGCACTCTTCTCGGTGGCAGAGCCGAGGCATTCACCCCCTCACAGCCGTTGAGCTGGGCACATACGCAAGGAGAGCAATATGAAACTTATCAGTCGATGGAAACTGCTGATTGGCCAAACCATCGCCATGTTCCCAGTAGTGGCAACCTCCATGGCTCAGGCCAACCAGACAACCCTGGCGGGCATCGATTGGGCACCCCAAGCGAGTGATGAGCCCCCTATGTTCAAGAACACGTTGAACTCGGTGGACGCCGTAAACATCTACGCAGCGCATCGCTCACATAGCTCCCACCGTTCGCACAGTTCCCACCGCTCCCACTACAGCGGTTCCGGTGGAGGCTACAGCGCCCCTAGGCAATACACTCCACCACCAGCCCCTGCTTCGAGCACGTCATATAGCAGCCCCAGCCCAAGTCCCGCGTATGGCTCCAGCTCTAACTTCAACGACACCCCAAGTAGCTCGTCATCAAATACACAGGCGAGCCCTCAGCGAGCAAGACCAGCAGGAGAGGACTTGTCTCTCGTCATCATGCGGGTACAGATGGCCCTGGTGGTGAAGAAGTACTACACAGGAACCATTGACGGGATCATGGGCAACGGCACGCGTGGTGCCTTGATGGCATTCCAGATGGACTCGGGCCTTGCCGTTAACGGGAAGATGGATACAGCAACTTTGAACGCGCTCGGGGTCGCGATTCCTTAGTGAGCAGGAATCAGGTTCATTCAGTTTGTTCGTTTCCTAGGGCACCGGAATGAGGTTCATCTACAGCAGATGAACCTAGATCCACTTTCGGCTAGTTCTTTTGAAAAGTAACTGTCATGCCCTACCTGCTGCAAAATGCCGCTATCAGTAGGTTCGGGGCAGGCGGCATGACTTTTTCAAGAACTATCAACGCCCCGGCCGCGAAGAAATCCCGATCAGCGGTACTGCTCCGCACCGAAGGCGACAGCCCCGACGACTGGGCGTGCATCCTCGACGAGATCGCCGAGACGACAACGTCACCATCGTCTGGCGCTACAACGGCGTGTAGCTGTTCTGGACGGTACCGAAGGATTGTCGCACGCAAGACCCCCTTTAAAACTCCTGCTCAGGATCAGCGGTTACACCGCGCTCATCTATAAGGACTTCCATGATCCCGCTATACATTGTCTTCCTGATCTACTTTGCACTCCCATTTGCGCTAGCAGCGGCCGACAATGCTGTAATCAAACACGGACTGATCACTACCGCCCCCCCGACGAAGGCTGACAAGTAAAATCAAATCGCTTGGGATTGAGGTCTATTGTGCCGCGGTGGTGGCTCTCACCATCGCAGTCCTGCTCTTGCTTGCTTGTTATAAGTTCGCGGGAGGTACTGTCTCGGGCTGGCTTGGCTGGATCGTTCTGTTCTCGGTAACGGCATCGACTTTGACACTCAGTGTCATCACGTTTAGAGCCACTCAGATCTATCAGCTCAGCCCTACCACCTTCAACGTCGTCGGCAGTTTGGTGACCGTCCTGTTGGTATTCATCGCAAGTATTTACTCAGATGCGCACCTTGCTCAGAGCATCGGCATTACAGGCGCAGAGCTACCAGCTGCGCAACGAGCAGTGACGATCATGCTTTCACTGGTGGTATGGGCCGTTGTGTTTACCGTGGTCGCTCTGATCCTATACCTCATCACCGCTCTGGTATGGATGGTGCATTCAGCCAGCTCAGCTGATGCGAGGCAAAAGCGGCTGAGTTTTCTGATGTTCGGTGGTGGCCAGAGACATGAAACCAAAAATAAAGAAGGCATATACCTGACGTTGTTTATCGGACTCGCCTTCACGGCCTTGATTCCCCTGAACGCCGTTCAGCAGGTGGCGAAAGAGAAGCGATTGGAGCGCTGGGCGAATAACCTGACCGTATTCGCCTCGTTTCACCTGGGAGAGCATCCATGCTTTCCCGAAGTTCAAGCTGGGACACGGCTTGGCCTGATCGACTCTGAGCGAGTCATTGCCGCAACACCCGATACGCAACTGGGCTACACGTATGAACTAAGGCGTTGCCAGACAACCGCAGTGCAGTAGCACGAACGAAAAACCCCGGCACGTGGCCTAATGCCAGTCAGTTAAGGCATTGACTCCGAGGCTGCGGTAATAGAAACAGGCTCCTGGATTTCCATGAGCCTGTTTTTTATGTCCATCCAGCAAGCACTCCGGCAGACCGCCGAGCTCAATCCTGCCTCCTTCGAGCGGTTCTCGCAGCTGATTGATCCGTCATGGATCGAGGAGGCCTTGAGGCTGACCGGAACGGTTTCGCTTCGCCGTCGTCGCCTGCCGGCTGAGCGCATTGTGTGGCTGGTCGTGGGGATGGCCTTGCTCAAGAACGAACCCATCTGGCTGATCGTGCAGCAACTGGGCCTATCCGATGGACAGGGGTTGACTCCTGCGCTCAGTGCAGCGGTGCAGGCGCGGCAGCGCTTGGGCGAGGCCCCGCTGGAGGCCTTGTTCGAGCAATTGGCGCAGGCCTGGCTGGCGACCGAGCCTCCCGCCTGCGCCCGTTTTCATGGGCTACGCAGTTTCGCCGTGGATGGCGTGGTCTGGTCGATGCCGGATACACCGGAGAATCGCGAGGCCTTCTCCAGAGATCGAAAAGGGGACGGATTTATTTAGTTGGCGTTCTGGATACGCTTTAGCCGTATCGCACTTGCATGGGGTGCAAGTGCGCACAAACAAAAAAGCCCGATCATTTCTGATCGAGCTTTGATGTTGGGATTATTTGGTCGGGACGGAGTGATTCGAACACTCGACCCCTTGCACCCCATGCAAGTGCGCTACCGGGCTGCGCTACGCCCCGACGGGTGTTGCTGGTGCCTTTGGCGTTAGCCGAAAGCGGGAGGAACTATAAACTAAGCATCTGAATTACGGAAGGTTTTTCTTCACGAAAATCATTTGCGCAGTACGTGGAGGACATCTTCCAGCTCGGCGATCATCTGTTTGATGAGCTGCTTGTACTGGGTGGTGTCGTCCTTGGCTTCGTCGCCGGTCAGGCGCAGTCGCGCGCCGCCGATGGTGAAGCCCTGGTCGTACAGCAAGGCGCGGATCTGGCGGATCATCAGCACATCCTGGCGCTGATAATACCGACGGTTGCCGCGGCGCTTGACCGGGTTTAGCTGCGGAAACTCCTGCTCCCAATAACGAAGCACGTGCGGTTTGACCGCACAGAGTTCACTGACCTCGCCGATCGTGAAATACCGTTTGCCGGGTATGACAGGTAGTTCGTCGTTATGACTTGGTTCCAGCATATGCTTCGACCCTGGCTTTGAGCTTCTGGCCGGGGCGGAAAGTCACTACACGGCGGGCCGTGATAGGGATTTCCTCCCCTGTTTTTGGATTACGACCGGGGCGCTGACGCTTATCGCGCAGATCGAAGTTACCGAAGCCTGAGAGTTTCACCTGCTCATTGAGTTCCAGGGCCTGGCGGATTTCTTCGAAGAAGAGTTCCACCAGTTCCTTGGCTTCTCGCTTGTTCAGGCCCAGCTCATCGTACAGACGTTCGGCCATTTCAGCTTTCGTCAGAGCCCCCATACGCTAGTTCCTTAACGTGGCGTTGAACCTTTGTTCCAGGGAGGTGAGGATGTTCTGGGTTGCGGTGCTCACCTCATCGTCATTTAGAGTGCGCGATGGATGCTGCCAGGTCAAGCCAACGGCGAGGCTTTTTCTAAGCGGATCAATGCCTTTACCGTGATAAACATCAAACAACCTGAGGTCGGTGAGCCATTCGCCGGCCTGCTCGCGGATATCGGCCAGCAAATGCTGGGCCGGCACGTCGCGGTCGACCAGCAACGCAAGGTCGCGGCGTACTTCAGGGAAGCGCGACAGTTCCTTGAATGCCGGCATGCGGCCCTGGGTGATTTCACTCAGCACCAGCTCGAACAGGAACAGCGGCTGATCCAGGCCCAGGGTCTTGGCCAACTCCGGGTGGATGGCACCCACGTAGCCAACCAGGCGCCCTTCCCGCTCGATGCGTGCGGTCTGGCCCGGATGCAGGGCACTGTGCTCACCCGGCACGAAACTGAAGCTGCCGATGTCGCCAGCTGCAGCCAGCAGGGCTTCCACGTCTGCCTTGGCGTCGTAGAAGTCCACGCCGTCACGGCCATGGGCCCAGCTCTCCGGCAGGCGGCTGCCGGTGATCACGCCAGCCAGCATCGGCTCTTGCTTGAGTTCGTCCAGCTGGCCAACGAAGCGCAGGCCGCTTTCGAACAGGCGCACGCGCGACTGCTGACGGTTGAGGTTGTGCTCCACGGCCTTGACCAGGCCCGGCCACAGCGAGGCGCGCATGGCGGCCATGTCGGCGGAGATCGGGTTGGCCAGGGTCAGTGGCTGCACGCCCGGGCTGAACAGTTCGAACAGCTTGGGATCGATGAAGCTGTAGGTGATCGCTTCCTGGTAACCACGGGCTACCAGCAGACGGCGCAGCGCCGGCAGATCGGCCACGGCCTCGGCCTTGCTCTGCGGCGCCAGACGCGCCTGCGGGTAACGCACCGGCAGGCGGTTGTAGCCGTACAGGCGGGCCAGCTCTTCGATCAGGTCGACTTCCAGGCTGATGTCGAAGCGGTGGCTCGGTACCTTGATCTGCCACTGCCCTGCCCCTTGGGCTTCGATACCCAGGCCCAGGGCGCCGAGCAGTTTGACGATCAGCTCGTCATCGAGCTTGAGGCCGAGCATCTGCTCGACGCGCTCGGCACGCAGGCTGATCGGTGCGATGTTCGGCAGTTGAGCGGCATCGACCGCTTCGATGATCGGGCCGGCTTCGCCGCCGACGATTTCCAGCAGCAGCGCGGTGGCGCGCTCCATGGCTTCGCGGGCCAGTTGCCAGTCCACACCACGCTCGAAGCGGTGCGAGGAGTCGGTGTGCAGGCCGTAGGAACGGGCCTTGCCAGCGACGGCGATGGTGTCGAAGAAGGCGCTTTCGAGGAACAGGTCGCGGGTGCTGTCGCTGACGCCGCTGCGCTCGCCACCCATCACGCCGGCGATGGCCAGGGCGCGCTGGTGGTCGGCGATGACCAGGGTGTCGGCACGCAGGGTGACTTCCTGGCCGTCGAGCAGTACCAGCTTCTCGCCCTCTTCGGCCATGCGTACACGAATGCCGCCCTGGATCACGTCGAGGTCGAAGGCGTGCATTGGCTGGCCGAGTTCGAGCATCACATAGTTGGTGACGTCTACCGCGGCGTCGATGCTGCGTACGTCGGCGCGGCGCAGGCGTTCGACCATCCAGCGCGGGGTCGGCTTGGACAGATCGACATTGCGCACCACGCGGCCGAGATAACGCGGGCAGGCCTGGGTGGCGAGCACGTCGACCGGGCGCACTTCGTCGTGGGCCGGGGCGACTGCGGCGACTTGCGGGCGGGTTACCGGCACGTCGTACAAGGCGCCGACTTCACGGGCCAGACCAGCCAGCGACAGGCAGTCGCCACGGTTGGGGGTGAGGTCGACTTCGATGCTGACGTCGTTCAGCTCGAAGTATTCACGGATGTCCTGGCCTACCGGCGCATCGGCCGGCAGTTCCAGCAGGCCGTCGTTGTCTTCGCTGATCTGCAGCTCGGAGGCCGAGCAGAGCATGCCGTTGGATTCGACGCCGCGCAGCTTGGCCTTCTTGATCTTGAAGTCGCCAGGCAGTTCGGCGCCGATCATGGCGAACGGGATCTTCAGGCCGGGGCGCACGTTGGGCGCGCCGCACACTACCTGGAAGGTTTCGCTGCCGTTGCTGACCTGGCACACGCGCAGTTTGTCGGCATCCGGGTGCTGCTCGGTGCTCAGCACCTCGCCCACGACCACGCCGCTGAAGGCGCCGGCCACCGGGCTGACGCTGTCGACTTCGAGGCCGGCCATGGAAAGGCGCGCAACCAGTTCGTCACGGGAAACCTGCGGGCTGACCCAGCTGCGCAGCCACTGTTCACTGAATTTCATACTGTCTGTTCTCCTGATCCGATTCGATTACAAAATGCGAGAGTTGCTAGCGAAATTGCGCCAGGAACCGCAGATCGTTATCGAAGAACAGCCGTAGATCGTTTACGCCGTAGCGCAGCATGGCCAGGCGCTCGACGCCCATGCCGAAGGCGAAGCCGGAGTATTTTTCCGGGTCGATGCCGGACATGCGCAGCACGTTCGGGTGCACCATGCCGCAGCCCATCACTTCCAGCCAACCGGTCTGCTTGCACACGCGGCAGCCTTTGCCGCTGCACATCACGCACTGCATGTCGACTTCGGCCGATGGCTCGGTGAACGGGAAGAACGAAGGACGGAAGCGCACGCCCAGGGGCTTCTCGAAGAACACGCGGAGGAATTCCTCGATGGTGCCCTTGAGGTCGGCGAAGCTCACGCCCTCATCAACCAGCAGGCCTTCGACCTGGTGGAACATCGGCGAGTGGGTGATATCGGAATCGCAACGGTACACGCGGCCCGGGCAGACGATACGAATCGGCGGCTGCTGGGACTCCATGGTGCGCACCTGTACCGGCGAGGTATGGGTGCGCAGCAGCATGTTGGCGTTGAAATAGAAGGTGTCGTGCATGGCACGCGCCGGGTGGTGGCCCGGAATGTTGAGCGCCTCGAAGTTGTGGTAGTCGTTCTCCACTTCGGGGCCTTCGGCGATGCCGTAACCAATGCGCGTAAAGAATTGCTCGACGCGCTCCAGGGTACGGGTAACCGGGTGCAGGCCACCCGATGCCTGGCCACGGCCCGGCAGGGTGACATCGATACGTTCGGCGGCGAGCTTGGCGCTCAGCGCGGCCGATTCGAGAATCTCTTTACGGCTGTTGAGGGCGTCCTGGACGCGCTCTTTGGCCGAGTTGATCAGAGCGCCCGCCTTGGGACGTTCTTCGGCAGACAGGTTGCCCAGAGTCTTCATCACCTGGGTCAGTTCGCCTTTCTTGCCCAGATAGTGAACCCGCAGTTGCTCCAGGGCGTTCACATCGTCGGTGTGGCTGACGGCCTCAAGCGCTTGCGAGACCAGCACATCCAGATTTTCCATTTACAGACTCCAGATACGAAACAGGGGAAGAGCTTGAAGGCTCTTCCCCTATTGGTGACGTTTAGCACCGGGCCGAAACCCGGTGATTGTCGGGGACTTAAGCCAGTACGGCTTTCGCTTTCTCGACAATCGCAGCAAACGCCGCTTTTTCGTTCACTGCCAGATCAGCCAGAACCTTACGGTCGATTTCGATCGACGCTTTTTTCAGGCCAGCGATCAAGCGACTGTAGGACAGACCGTTGACGCGAGCACCAGCGTTGATACGAGCGATCCACAGAGCGCGGAACTGACGTTTTTTCTGACGACGGTCACGGTAGGCATATTGACCAGCCTTGATGACAGCCTGCTTGGCAACACGGAATACGCGCGAACGTGCACCGTAGTAGCCTTTAGCGAGTTTCAGAATTTTTTTGTGACGAGCACGAGCGATAACGCCACGCTTAACACGAGCCATGAGTAATTTCCTCTATCTTGACCGAGATTAACGAACGCGCAGCATGCGCGCGACCTTTGCAACGTCAGACGGATGCACCATGGTGCTGCCGCGCAGGTGACGCTTACGTTTGGTCGACATCTTGGTCAGGATGTGGCTCTTGAAAGCGTGTTTGTGCTTGAAGCCGGTGGCGGTTTTCAGGAAACGCTTAGCCGCACCGCTTTTGGTTTTCATCTTTGGCATGTTCGGATACTCCGCATTCAGTTGATATAGATAACCATAAGGCCTGCCGTGCCCTGGAGGTTACTTCTTGCGTTTGGGAGCGATGACCATCATCAGTTGGCGTCCTTCCATCTTAGGATGCTGTTCGACGGTACCGTATTCGATCAGGTCAGCTTCGACCCGCTTCAACAGTTCCATACCCAGCTCCTGGTGGGCCATCTCACGACCACGGAATCTCAGAGAGATCTTGGCCTTGTCCCCTTCCATCAGGAAACGTACCAGGTTGCGAAGTTTTACCTGGTAATCCCCATCTTCCGTCCCTGGACGAAACTTGATTTCTTTAATTTGCTGCTGGTGCTGGTTTTTCTTGGCAATCGCTGCCTGCTTCTTCTTTTCGAAGAGGTGCTTGCCGTAATCCATGATCCGGCAAACCGGCGGCAATGCGTCCGCAGAAATTTCCACCAGATCCAGCTTGGCGTCTTCGGCTATTCTAAGCGCTTCATCAATCGAGACGATGCCAATCTGCTCGCCCTCAGCGCCAATTAACCGAACCTCGCGTGCCGAGATATTCTCGTTGATCGGGGCCTTCGGTGCAGCTCGTTTATCTTGTCTCATTTCACGCTTAATAATAATTACTCCAAATCTTGGCGACCGCGCCGGGAAACCGCTTGTGCGAGCAACTCATTGAATTGGGCGACGGGCATGGAGCCCAGGTCGGCACCTTCACGGGTACGCACAGCGACAGTTTGCGTCTCGACTTCACGATCCCCGATGACCAGCAGATAGGGAACCTTGAGCAGAGTATGCTCGCGGATTTTAAAGCCTATCTTCTCGTTCCTCAAGTCGGACTTGGCACGATAGCCGCTTTGAGTGAGCGTTTTTTCCACTTCGAGGGCGAAATCGGCCTGTTTGTCGGTGATATTCATCACCACCGCCTGGGTTGGCGCCAGCCAAGCCGGAAATGCGCCTTCGTAGTGCTCGATCAGAATTCCGATGAAACGCTCGAAGGAACCGAGGATCGCGCGGTGCAGCATGACCGGAACCTTGCGGCTGTTGTCTTCGGAAACGTAGCTCGCTTCCAGACGCTGCGGCATGTTCGGATCGTATTGCAGGGTGCCGCACTGCCAGGCGCGGCCCAGGCAGTCGAGCAGCGTGAATTCGATCTTCGGGCCGTAGAACGCGCCCTCGCCCGGCAGGTATTCCCACGGCAGGCCAGCATCGTTCAAAGCGTCGGCCAGGGCTTTCTCGGCGCGATCCCAGAAGGCGTCATCGCCGACGCGCTTGGCCGGACGGGTGGAGAGCTTCATCTTGATGTCGCTGAAACCGAAGTCCGAGTATACCTGCAGGGTCAGCTTGATGAAGTCGGCCGCTTCTTTCTTCACCTGTTCTTCGGTGCAGAAGATGTGCGCGTCGTCCTGAGTGAAGCCGCGCACGCGCATGATGCCGTGCAGCGCGCCGGACGCCTCGTTACGGTGGCAGGAGCCGAACTCGGCCAGACGCAGCGGCAGCTCGCGGTAGCTCTTCAGGCCCTGATTGAAGATCTGCACGTGGCACGGGCAGTTCATCGGCTTGATGGCGTAGTCGCGGCTTTCCGACTCAGTGGTGAACATGTTGTCAGCGTAGTTGCCCCAGTGCCCGGACTTTTCCCACAGCACACGGTCGACGACCTGTGGGGTACGGACTTCCTGGTAGCCATTTTCGCGCTGCACGCCACGCATGTACTGCTCGAGCACCTGGTAGATGGTCCAGCCATTGGGGTGCCAGAACACCATGCCCGGCGCTTCTTCCTGGGTATGGAACAGATCCAGGCGTTTGCCGATCTTGCGGTGATCGCGCTTCTCGGCTTCTTCGATGCGCTGGATGTAGGCCGCCAGTTGCTTCTTGTCAGCCCAGGCAGTGCCGTAGATGCGCTGCAGCTGCTCGTTCTTGGCATCGCCACGCCAGTAGGCGCCGGACAGCTTGGTCAGCTTGAATGCCTTGAGGAAGCGGGTATTGGGCACGTGCGGACCACGGCACATGTCCACGTACTCTTCGTGGTAGTACAGGCCCATGGCCTGCTCGTTCGGCATGTCTTCGACGAGGCGCAGTTTGTAGTCTTCGCCGCGGGACTGGAACACGTCGATGACGCCGGCGCGCGGTGTCACTTTCTTGATGACGTCGTAGTCCTTGTCGATCAGCTCCTTCATGCGCGCTTCGATGGCGGTGACGTCATCCGGCGTGAAGGGGCGTTCGTAGGCGATGTCGTAATAGAAGCCATCGTCGATCACCGGGCCGATGACCATGCGCGCAGTCGGGTACAGCTGCTTGACCGCGTGGCCGATCAGGTGGGCGCAGGAGTGACGGATGATTTCCACACCCTCGTCGTCCTTGGGCGTGATGATCTGCAGGGTCGCATCGGTTTCGATGAGGTCGCAGGCGTCGACGAGACGGCCATTGACCTTGCCGGCAACGGTGGCTTTCGCCAGACCGGCACCAATGGATTGCGCCACCTCGAGTACGGATACCGGGTGATCGAACGAACGCTGACTGCCGTCGGGAAGAGTAATGATGGGCATGGCGCCTCCTCTCCTAGTGGTGACCTCTACCAAAGGCCACGTGGGTTGGGATGAGCCAGTAAGCGATCCGGTGGCGTATCTGCCATACAGAGGCAGGAGCCGTGAGGCTGGCCACAGAACCGCAGTCACTGGAAGGTGTGAAACGGTGGATGCTTTCAGAATCATGACCGCCTGACAAGACGGCCAAAAAATTTCCGGGAGAAATTTTTGACGTCGCGAAGCGACGGCCCGGAGGGTGACCACCAAGGATGGTGGTCACAAAAAAAATGGCCGCCGAAGCGACCATTTTTAAATTTGGTAGGCACAATTGGATTCGAACCAACGACCCCCACCATGTCAAGGTGGTGCTCTAACCAACTGAGCTATGTGCCTGCTGTGGGTGCGCATTCTACGGAGGCGCGCTGAAGAGTCAATACCCTTTTTCGCTAACTGACTAAAAAAACTGAGTTTTTTGGGTTTGCTGCGATGAAAGCATGGTCATAGTGTGTTGCGCCCAGCGTACCCGTAGGGTGGAAAACGCTTCATCTTTCCACCATTGCGATCGCACGCGGAACGCCTATGCCGGCAACGATACGAAACCATGTGTGGATGAAAAGAGCATCAGCTACGCACCCTTCCCCATCCTACCGCAGCCCTAACGCGGATAAGCCCGCCTGCAAAAACGGCGCTCATCGAGCGCCGTTCTGTTTTGCGTGAATCCGTTATTGGGCCGGGCAGGCAATGGGGGCCGTGCATTGGCCGGATACGTTGCCTTGCTTGCCAATGACGCTGAAGCGTTCGTCGTCCGGCGCCAGTCGCTGGGCACACTGACGGGCGCTGGTGGCTTCGGCCTTGCAGCCGCGCTCATCCATTACCTGGGACAGGTTGAACCAGCCCGCGGCGAAATCCGGTTGGCGGCTGACGCTCTCGCGTAACGCGGTTTCGGCGCCGCGCAGGTCACCGCCGGCATAACGGCTATTGGCCAGGGCAAACCAGCCTACGGCCTGCTCCGGCCAACGCTGGGTCGCGGTGCGATAAGCGTGCTGGGCGGCATCCTTGCGGCCGACCTCTTCCAGGTCTGCGGCGGCCTTGAGCCATACGGTCGGTTCGGCGGTAGCTGGCAACGTGTCCGGGGACATTGTCACGACTGCCCAGCGACTGCCTCGCGCCCAGGTTTTATCGAATGCGGCGAAGTCGGTCACCCAGCGTCGCGTGGTACCGGAGCGCAGAATGAGCGTCTGCTCGCGGCGGTCGTAGCCCACCAGCACCGCGAAATGCCACTGCGGGTACCAGTCGAACGCCAGGTTCTGCAGCACCAGCACGGGGTTGCCGGCGGCCACTTCGGCAAGCAGCGCATCGAGCTTCGGCTTGAGCGGGTAGACGAGCAGATCGTGGGAGCGCGCCGCAGCGACCATTTCCACCTGCAGGCTGCCTTCGCGACCCGGGATGTAGACCTGGTTCTGCAGGAAACCTGGCGTTGTCAGCACACCGCGCTGGTTGAGCATGGTCGCCAAGGCAGCCGGCCCACACTGGTAGGCAGTCTGCGGATAAAAGGGAACGCTGCTGAGTTCGACTCGCTCAGGCAGGCGCTCGGCCTCCGGTGAAAGAACCGGAGACCTGGCGCATGCACTGAGCAGGACGATCAGAAGTGAAGCGAGTAGTGGTCTTAGCGATTTATGCATTTCACGAAACTGAAGAGGTTTGTGGCGCAGAGCATATCGGTGATGATGAAGATCACCAAGAACAACACGATCACGCCAACTACACCGGCACCGGCCGGCGCTTCAGACAGTTGCGCATTGAATTGCGACAGTTCGGCGCTGGTCAGGTTGTTGATGCGGTTTTCCACCTGATCACGCTCGACACCCATGGCGAGCAGCTTTTCCTTGACCTGCTGATCGTCGAGCATCGACAGCAGTTGCTGACGGTCGACCTGCTGTTGCTGCTCGGTGAGCACTTCACCCGTACCGATCATCGCGGCATTGGCGAGTGGAACCTGAACGATCATCAGGACATGGAACACTGCCAGCATGGCAGCCAGACGACGAAAGAATGGGGATGTGGTCATTTTGGTATCTCCTTATCAACCATAATCCTAGACCCCTGTGGCAGACAGCCAGTTCCACCTATATCCGCGGCCCCTTCGATATGCGCTGTAGCCCAGTAAAATCGGGCGCTCGGGCGCGCATCGACAACGCCCCGAAACGGCGAAAACCGGCCCGAAAAGCCACCCGCTCCTTGCACGCCCGAAACCGCAAAAACTCAAGCCGTCGCACCCAGCTGACTGCTCAGGTAATCGAGAAAACAGGTGATGCGCGAAGTGAGCGCGGTATTACGGTAGTAGACGGCGTGGATCGGCTGACGGACTTCCACGGTGTGCGCCGTCAGGATCTGCACCAGATCACCAGCGGCGCGGTCGCGATGGGTCATGAAATCCGCCAGGCAGACGATACCGGCGTCAGCCAGAGCCAATTGCCGCAACGTTTCACCACTGGATGCCTGCAGGCTGGGTTCGATGGTCAATCTATCGCCCAAAGGATGACGCAACGGCCATTGGTTAAGGCTTTCCGGCTGGGTGAAGCCGAGCAGGCTGTGCGCTTTCAGCGCCTCGACGCTGGCCGGCACACCATGGGTTTCAAGATAAGCCGGGCTGGCCAGCACGCGCAGGCGATTGCTACCCAGTGGCCGGGCATGCAGTGTCGAGTCGCGCAGCGGGCCGATGCGGATCGCCACGTCGGTGCGCTGCTCGATCAGGTCGATTATTTCATCGCTGCTGTGCAGCTCCAGTTCGATATTCGGATAACGCTCACGAAAGCCCTTCACCAGCGGCACCACCGCATGCAGCATGAACGGCGCGGCAGCGTTGATGCGCAACCGCCCGGCCGGCGTCTGCCGACGCACGCGCATCTGCTCCTCGGCCTCCTCGACGCTATCGAGAATGCGCCGTGCCTGGACGAGAAAAGCCTGACCTTCTTCGGTCAGTTCCAGACGTCGGGTAGTACGTTGCAAGAGCGTGACATCGAGCTTTTCTTCCAGCCGACTGAGAGCCCGGCTAATGCCCGAAGCGGTCTGCCCCAGTTGCTGCGCGGCGGCACTGATGGAACCGCTGGCCACCACGGTGCTGAAGGCAAGGAGTTCGTCGAGGGTGGTCTTCATGGGCGCCATTCGTGAGTGCAGGTCAAATATGTTCTGCATGAGACGCGGTTTTTCCGCATAAGTCCACGCTACATACTGGTTCACGAATCCAGCGCAACAACCTCTGGACAGCGCTGTCAGCTACAGACAATCGTCCATTCCATATAAGGAGCCTCTCAATGCAGCAGATTCCCGCCCTCGGCCTCGGCACCTTCCGCCTCAAGGATCAGCAGGTCATCGACTCGGTACGCAACGGCCTGGAGCTTGGCTACCGGCATATCGACACCGCGCAGATCTACGGCAACGAGGCAGAAGTGGGTCAGGCCATCGCCGAAAGCGCCGTGCCGCGCAGCGAACTGTTCGTCACCACCAAGATCTGGGTCGACAACCTGGGCGCAGACAAACTGATCCCCAGCCTGGAAGAAAGCCTGCGCAAGCTGCGCCTCGATCAGGTCGATCTGACGCTGATCCACTGGCCTTCGCCCAAGGATGAAATCCAGGTGGCCGAATACATGGCCGCGCTGCTGGAGGCCAAGGCCGCTGGCCTGACCGCACTGATCGGGGTCTCCAACTTCACCAACGCGCACCTGCAACAGGCCATGGAAGTGGTCGGCGCCGATCAGATCGCTACCCACCAGGTGGAAGTCCACCCGTTCCTGCAGAACCGCAAGGTAGTCGAATTCGCCAAGGAGCATGGCATTCACCTGACCGCCTATATGCCGCTGGCCTACGGCAAGGTCATGACCGATCCGGTGATCCAGGACATCGCCGCCAGGCACGCCGCCAATCCGGCTCAGGTCGCGCTGGCGTGGGCTCTGCAGCAGGGCTTCGCGGTGATTCCGTCGTCGACCAAACGCGCCAACCTGGAAAGCAACCTGGGGGCGCTGCAGTTGACGCTCAGCGAACAGGACATGGCCGCCATCGCCAAGCTGGAGCGCGGCGAGCGCCTGGCCAATCCGGATTTCGCCCCGCACTGGGATTAGAAGTCGACCTTGCCCCTGCCCGCCTTGATCGCCCCGCGCTTGGTCTTGCCTTCCAGCCGACGCTTTTTCGAGCCGAGGGTCGGCTTGGTCGGGCGCCGGGCCTTTTCGGTTTTACCCGCCGAACGAATCAGCTCCGCCAGCCGCTCCAGGGCGTCGGCGCGGTTCTGCTCCTGAGTGCGATATTGCTGGGCCTTGATGATCACCACGCCATCGGCAGTGATGCGGCTGTCACGCAGGGCCAGCAGGCGCTCTTTGTAGAACGGCGGCAATGACGACGCCTGGCTGTCGAAGCGCAGGTGCATGGCGCTGGACACCTTGTTGACGTTCTGCCCGCCCGCGCCCTGGGCGCGGATCGCGGTGAGTTCGACTTCGTCGTCAGGCAGATGAATGCTGTTGGAAATGACCAGCATGGTGCGCCTTGTCTGGGGTGGGCATGCAGGATAGCCCATGGCAGACGCAGCATGGTTGAAACCTTTGCTTGAAATTTCCTTCTACGAATAACCAAGCGCTCAAGTAAGTTAAGCGGCCGCACCTCATTACAGAGCACGAGAGAGCCCCATGGACTCGATTACCCAAGCCGTACTCGGCGCCAGCATTCAGGGCGCCTTGCTGGGTCGCTGGCAGGGACGCAAGGCTCTGCTCTACGGTGCGGTGCTGGGCACCCTGCCGGATCTGGATGTGGTCATCGATTATGGCGACTCGGTAGCCGCCATGACCTACCACCGTGGTTTCAGCCATTCGCTGTTCGTGCTCAGCGGCTTCGCCCTGCTGCTGACCTGGCTGCTACGACAGTGGCGACCAAACCCAGGTTATTCGGCGCGACGGCTGTTTCTGGCGATCTGGCTGGTGTTGATCACCCATCCGCTGCTCGATGCCTTTACCAGTTACGGCACGCAACTACTCTGGCCTTTCGCCCCCACGCCAGCGGCCTGGTCGAGCATCTTCATCATCGATCCGATCTACAGCCTGCCGCTGCTTGGCGCGGTGATCTATGGCCTGATCAGTGGATTGCGTGACAAGGCCAACCCAGCCATCAACTGGGCCCTGGCCTTCTCTACCGTCTACCTGGCCTCGACCCTGGGCGGCAAATACATGGCCGAGCATCGGGTGGAAAAGGAACTCGCGCGCCAGGGTATCGAGGCGGAGGCCATTTTCAGCTCGCCAACGCCTTTCAATACGCTGCTGTGGCGGGTCATCGTGATCGAAGGCGAGGATTATCACGAAGCGCTGGTCGGCTGGTTCGACGGCACGCCGCCAGTGCTGGAACGAATACCGCGCGGCGCGGCGCTGGGCGAGGCGCTGAGCGACTCGCTTCCCCATCAGCGACTGAAGTGGTTCACCAATGACGTGCTGCGCTACGACCGGATCGGCGACCATCTGGTGGTGACCGACATTCGCCTGGGCATGACGGGTTTCCACCCGTTCCGCTTCGACTTCGCCCATTGGCAGGGTGATCTCTGGCAGGTGCAGCCCTATATCGAGCGCTGGCCAACGGAGCGTGGTGACATGCAACGCCTGGCTTTGCTCTGGCAGCGCATCTGGCAACCTTCCACACCAGTACCGCTGGCGCTCTGGGCCAGCGAGCTGAGTCACTACCCGCAAGGCGACAGCTCACCACCCGATACCGACCTCGCACCCGGCCGCAAAGCCGCCAGCTCAGCGAAGAAGGACGCCGCCGACCCGGCGCTGTAAAGCGATAGCCGGGCTATGTGGGGCTGGTGTTCATCCACCAGAGCGGTGGGTCTGTGACATCGATGGTGGAACGGTGAAGCGGGTTCCACCCTACGAAAAGCAGACCGTGGTTGAGCGGAGCGAAACCCGGGAAACGCTCCCGGGTATCGTTGGCTTCAGGTTCGGAACTGGCGCACCAGACCTTGCAGCTCGACGCCAAGGCGCGCCAGTTCGGCGCTCGAGGCCGCGGTCTGCTGGCTGGCACTGGCGCTCTGCTCGCCGATATCGCGTACCCGGGTAATGCTCTCGCTGATGGTTTCCGCAACGGCGCTCTGCTCTTCCGCTGCCGCAGCGATCTGCTGGTTCATCTGCTCGATGGTGCTCACCGCCTGAGTGATGCGGCCAAGGGCATCGCCTGCCTCGCCCGCCAGGCTCACGGTACGCTGAGTCAACGTGCGGCTACCTTCCATCTGGGTGGCAGCACCATTGGCCAGGCGCTGCAGATTGGCGATCAGATTTTCGATTTCCTGGGTCGAATCATGGGTGCGACGCGCCAGTGCTCGCACTTCGTCTGCCACGACAGCGAACCCACGGCCCTGATCGCCCGCACGGGCGGCTTCGATGGCGGCATTGAGCGCCAACAGGTTGGTCTGCTCGGCGACCGCACGGATCACTTCCAGCACGCTGCCGATACGCCCACTTTCCTGGTTCAGCTCCTGCATGACTTCGGACGACTGCTCGACTTCCTGGGCCAGCTTGCCGATCTGACTGATGGCCTGCTGCACCACCTGATTGCCCTGCTGGGCTTCACGGTCGGCATCGGCGGCGGCCAGCGAGGCCTGCTCGGCGTTCTGCGCCACTTCCTGCACGGTGGCCGCCATCTGGTGCATGGCGGTGGCGGTCTGTTCGGTTTCCAGCTTCTGGGTCTGCACGCCGGCACTGGTCTGGGCGGTGATCGCCGAGAGCTGCTCAGCCGCCGCGGCGATTTGCCCGACACCGCCGCCAATGCGGCCGACCAGATCGCGCAGGCTGCGGGTCATGCCCTGCATGGCTTCGAGCAGTTGGCCGAGTTCGTCGTGACGATCCTGAGGCAGATCCTGGCTCAAGTCGCCCTCGGCGATGCGGCGGGCGAAGGCCACGGTCTGACGTAGCGGCGCGACGATGGAGCGACTGATGCTCAGCGCTGCGAACAAGCCGATCAGCACCGCCGCGACACCCATGCTGGCAAACACCAATATGGCGTTACGGCTGCCATCGGTCATGCTCTGCTCTTCGATATTCTTGGCCTGCTCGGCCAGCACCAGCACCTGATCGGCCTGCTGCAACATGGCCGCATCGCCGGCCTTGCTCTGCTCATATACCTGCTGATAGTTGGTAAAGGCCTGCTGATAATTACCGAGCGCCTCCAACGCGGCTTCGATGGCACGCTTCTGGTCATCGTTGAGCCATACCATCAGCCCGTTGGCCGATGATTGCAGGTCATAGCTGACGAAGTTCCAGTCTTCCAGCGCAGCCGGCGAGCCGTCGATGATGAACTGACTTTCGTGGCCACGCAGTTCGAGCATGCGCTTGCTGAGGTTGGAGGCGGTTTCCGCCAGGGTCAGCGGGTCGCTGCCGCGTAACTGGTCGCCGGCCAGGCGCAATTCACGCACGGCGTCGTACATGCCCAGCTCGATCATCTCGAACTGGCTGCGCGCCTCCTCGGCCGCCTCGGCCATCTGGGTGCGAGCTTCGGCGGCGCGTACCTGCAGTTGCACACTGGCATCGAACTGCTGCAGATAATCGGCAGTGGCAGTGTCCATGCCTTGCAGGCGCTCGCGCTCGGCGGGTGTGGCACTGGCGATCAGCTCGGCCAGCCCGGCCCGTACCTTGGCGAGTTGCTCACGCATGCGCTGCGCGTCGGCCTCGCTGTGGCTCAAGGCGTAATCACGTTCCATGCGCCGCGCACCGAGTATCTGCGCATCTATGGTCGACAGCCCCAGGGACTGGGCGTGCCCCTGCATCACCGCCTGCACGGCGACGAAGCCGCTACCGGTCACGGCAACGGTCAACAAGAGCACCAGGCCAAACCCCATCAGAAGTTTCTTGCCCACGGAAAGGTCGACGAACAGTCGAGTGGCAGAATGCAACATCCTAAGCGGCTCCATTTGTTTTTATAGACTGCAGTGCACGAGCGCCTCTACAGCGGCGCTATTCATGGCTCTCGAAAGGTCATCGGCCACGTGGCGCAAAGCCTTAGCGAAAAAGGCCCGGTGAGCGGCGATATTGAGTGGCCACTATACCTTCACGCGTCCGGCGAGGATTGTCGCAAGGCAACAAAAGGTCGCAGCGTGGCGACCAATGGTCAGCAGATTGGCGCAAATGGCACCCGCAGTGCCTGGCACTGCGGGTGCTCGAAACGGCGGCTCCGGCGGTTACCGCCCCAGTCTGCGCTGGCGCAGTTGATAGCAGCCCCAGATGAACAGCAGCCAGAACGGGATGGCGAAGACCGACATGCGAATGCCTGGAATGAACAGCATCACGCCGAGGATGAACAGCACGAAGGCCAGGCACAGGTAGTTGGCGAAGGGGAACCAGAACGCCTTGAACGAAGGCTCCACGCCCTTGGCCTGCATGGCCTTGCGGAACTTGATGTGGGCCAGGCTGATCATCGCCCAGTTGATCACCAGGGCAGCGACCACCAGGGACATCAGCAACTCCAGCGCGCTCTTCGGCACCAGGTAATTGACCACCACGCAGAGCAGCGTGAACGTCGCCGAGAAGAAGATCGCCAGCACCGGCACGCCACGCTTGTCGACCTTGAGCAGCGACCTGGGCGCATTACCCTGCTCCGCCAAGCCGTAAAGCATGCGGCTGTTGCAGTATACGCCGCTGTTGTAGACCGACAGCGCCGCGGTGAGCACCACGAAGTTGAGGATGTGCGCGGCGGTGTCGCTGCCGATCAACGAGAAGATCTGTACGAAGGGGCTGCTGCCGTAGGAGTCGCCACCCGCGGTCAGGGTTGCCACCAGGTCGTCCCAGGGGTGCAGCGACAGCAGCACGGTCAGCGCGCCGATGTAGAAGATCAGGATGCGGTAGACCACCTGGTTGATCGCCTTGGGGATCACCGTCTTCGGCTGATCGGCCTCGGCCGCTGTAATGCCCACCAGCTCCAGGCCGCCGAAGGAGAACATGATGATGGCCATCATCATCACCAGCCCCGATACGCCGTTGGGGAAGAACCCACCGTGGCTCCACAGGTTGCTCACCGAAGCCTGTTCACCGCCTGCACCGCTGAACAACAGGTAGCAGCCGAGCAGGATCATGCCCATGATCGCCACCACCTTGATGATCGAGAACCAGAACTCGGCCTCGCCGAACACCCGCACGTTGGTCAGGTTGATCGCGTTGATGACCACGAAGAACACCGCCGCGGTAGTCCAGGAGGGAACCTCCGGCCACCAGTACTGCACGTACTTGCCCACCGCCGTGAGTTCGGCCATGCCGACCAGTACGTAGAGCACCCAGTAGTTCCAGCCCGAGAGAAAGCCCGCGAACGGCCCCCAGTAAGCATGCGCGAAGTGGCTGAAGGAGCCGGCTACCGGCTCTTCGACGATCATTTCGCCGAGCTGGCGCATGATCAAGAAGGCGATGAAGCCGCCAATCGCGTAACCGAGGATCATCGACGGCCCGGCGGACGCCATGACCCCAGCGGAACCGAGGAACAGACCGGTTCCGATGGCACCGCCCAGGGCGATCAATTGAATATGACGGTTCTTCAGGCCGCGCTTGAGCGGGCCTGTCTGGAGCATTTCGCTTGGCATCTCTCACCTGTGGGTGATCGACCGTGACGGGATCGAACCCGCTCGGCTCGTGGCCTGGCGGAATGGCTTGGGTTGTTTCTCGCTCGCAGTTACCGACCGGCGGCTCACTGCGCGTCGGGCTGGGCATCCGGCGCGGCTTGCCGAAACGCCTCGAGGGCTTCACAGCGTGCGGTCAGAGCGAGGATGCGAGGGTACGCATCGAGGTCACAGTCGAAACGGCGCGCATTGTACACCTGTGGAATCAAACAGGCTTCCAGATAGCCGGGCCGCTTACCGAGGGAAAATGTTTCACCGTACGCCATCAGCCCCTGCTCCACGGCCGCCAGGCCTTCGGCCAGCCAATGCCGGTACCAGGCGCTTTTCTCCTGTTCGGACGCGCCCAGCTCGCGCCCGAGATACTGCAGCACCCTCAGGTTGTTGAGCGGATGCACCTCGCAGGCGATATGCAGCGCCATGGCACGCACCGCCGCGCGCTCGAGCGGATCGCCCGGCAGTAGCGCCGGCACCGGAAAGATCTCGTCGAGGTATTCGAGAATCGCCAGGGACTGGGCGATCCGCACGCCACCGCTCTCTTCATCCACCAACAATGGCACCAGCCCCTGAGGGTTCAGCGCCTTGTAAGCCTCCCCATGCTGTTCACCGCCGTCCCTGACCAGGTGCACGGGCACCTGGCGATAGCTCAGTCCCTTGAGGTTGAGCGCAATACGCACCCGGTAGGCGGCGCTGGAGCGCCAGTAGGAATACAGAGTAAGCATGGCAGTCTCCACATTCGTAGGAGCCCCGCCCCGGGGCGAATCGTGCGGCCAGCACAAATTGCGCGATAAGGCAGCTATTGCTTCGCGCCGAGGGCGACGCTCCTACACAAGCCAGATTCGCGGCTAGAGATAGCGTTCGACCTGCTGATCGATGGCGCCGAAGATGCTTGCGCCAGAGGCATCGAACATCTCGATGCGGACCCGGTCGCCGAACTTGAGAAACGGCGTTTTCGCCTCGCCGTGTTCGAGCACTTCCAGCATGCGTTTTTCGGCCAGGCAGCTGGAACCGGCACTGCGGTCGTAGTTCGAGACGGTGCCCGAGCCGATGATCGTGCCGCTGCCCAGAGGCCGGGTGCGGGCGGCGTGGGCGATCAGCGTGGGGAAATCGAAGGTCATGTCGGTGCCGGCATCGGGCTGGCCGAACAGCCGGTCGTTGATATGCGACACCAGTGGCCGGTGCACCCGCCCCTCACGCCAGCTATCGCCCAGTTCGTCCGGCGTGACCGCCACCGGCGAGAAACTCGACGACGGCTTGCTCTGGTAGAAGCCGAAACCCTTGGCCAACTCGCCGGGAATCAGGTTGCGCAGCGACACATCGTTGACCAGCAGCAACAACTGGATGTGCCCGAGTGCCTGGGCAGGCGTGGCTCCCATGGGCACGTCGTCGGTGATCACTGCCAGCTCGGCTTCCAGATCGATGCCCCATGCTTCGTCGCCCAGGCGGATCGGCGCGTGGGGCGGGATGAAGGTGTCCGCGCCGCCCTGATACATCAGCGGCTCGTGCCAGAACGACTCGGGCATCTCGGCGCCGCGGGCCTTGCGCACCAGCTCGACATGATTGACGTAAGCACTGCCATCGGCCCAGTGATAGGCGCGCGGCAACGGGCTATGGCAATCGCCCTGGTGGAAATCGAATGCGCCGGACTCCAGACCGTCATTGAGGCGCTGATAAACCGATTCCAACTGCGGCCGCTTGCTCGCCCATTCATCCAGCGCAGCCTGCAGCGTATGAGCGATCTGCGGCACGGCAACGGCGCGGGACAGATCGCGGGAAACGACCACGAGCACGCCGTCGCGGCCCTGGTTCAGTGATGCGAGTTTCATCAGGATTCCTTACCCGGCGCGCGCCAGGAATTCACGTACTCGGCGACATCCACCGCAGCGGCGGCGTCAGCCACTTCCAGGGCACGGCGCGTGTCGATCATCACCGCCACTTCTTCGGCGAAGGTGGCCGGATCGGTCTGCGCCTTCTTCAGCGCCTTGGGATGTGGCCCATGAGGGAACCCGCAAGGGTGCAGGGTGACCATGCCGGCTTCGATATTGTCGCGGCTGAAGAAATTGCCACGGTGGTAGAACAGCACTTCGTCGTAGTCGTCGTTGTTGTGGAAGAACGGCACCTTGAGCGCACCGGGGTCGGATTCCACCGGTCGAGGCGTGAAGGTGCAGACCACGAAACCATTGGCGACGAAGGTGGTGTGCGCCGAAGGCGGCAGGTGATAGCGATGGCTCATCAGCGGGCGGATATCGCGCCAGTTCAGACGCACCACAGTGTTGTCACCGTGCCAGCCCACTGCATCCAGCGGGTTGTAGGGATAGGTCACGGTACTGATCTGGTTACGCCGCTTGATGCGGATCTGCCAGGTTCGCTCGTCCTGCTGGGCCTTGAAGGCGTCATCGATATGTGGGTGATCGAGCACCGCCGGGTCGAAGATCGCCTGGGGGCCGAGCAGGCCCTTGTCGGGCAGTTGATAGGCACCGTCGGTGTTCTCGATCAGCAGGAAGTGGCTGGGCGCCGTCGGCTCGATACGCCAGGCGGTGCCACGGGGAATCAGCAGGTAATCGCCGTCGCGGTATTCCAGGTGACCGAAATCGCAGTAGAAGTGCCCTGCTCCGTCATGCACGAACAGCAGTTCGTCGCCATCGCTGTTGCGTACCAGGTGATTCATGGCGCCGGCGGTCTTCCAGACGCGCAGGCGGATGTCGGCGTTGTGCAGGGTCAGCGGCGCTTGCAACGGGCAATCGTGCTCGCTGGGGATCTGGTTGAAGTTGAAGGCGTGGGGCCGCAACGGCCCCTGCCAATCGACCCAGCCGGTGGGTGGGTGCTTGTGATGCAAGTGGGTCACGGGGCCGAAGAAACCCTCACGGCCCATTTCCCGCTCGTAGGTCTCGGCCGGAAAATCGCAGTGAGCCTGGCGCGAGTGCTCGCCTTCACGCAGGGGAAAACTGATCCATTTGCGGCTCATGGGTTACTCCTCGGTGATCACGCCGCGACGCAACTGATCCTCTTCGATGGATTCGAACAAGGCCTTGAAGTTGCCCTCGCCGAACCCCTGGTTGCCCTTGCGCTGGATGATCTCGAAGAAGATCGGGCCGATCACCGTGTTGGTGAAGATCTGCAGCAGAATGCCGTCATCACCGGGCGCGCCATCGATCAGCAGGCTCAGCTCGCGCAACTCGTCCAGTGACTCGCCGTGCCCGGCCACGCGCTGGTCGACCTTCTCGTAGTAAGTGTCCGGCGTGCTCATGAAGGCTACGCCGTTGGCTTGCAGCTTGCGCACGGTGGCATAGATGTCATCGGTGGACAGCGCGATGTGCTGGATGCCCTCGCCGTGGTACTCGCGGATGAATTCCTCGATCTGCGACTTGTCGTCCGCCGACTCGTTGATTGGGATGCGGATCTTGCCGCAGGGCGCGGTCATGGCTCGGGAAACCAGGCCGGTGAGCTTGCCTTCGATACCGAAATAGCGAATCTCGCGAAAGCCGGCGATGCGCTCGTAGAAACCGGACCAGACATCCATTTGCCCACGCTTCACGTTGTGGGTGAGGTGGTCGATCATCTGCAGACCGACGGCGTTGTCGTCCGGGCCGCGGCCTTCGATGAATTCGAAGTCCACGTCATAGATGCTGTGTTCGCCGCTTTCGTTGGCATAACGGTCGACCAGATACAGCAGCGAGCCGCCGATGCCCTCGACGCAGGGAATGTTCAGCTCACCGAAGTTGGCGTGGCTGCCCACCAGGGTAGCGCCCTGCTGCTCGACATAGGCCGCCGCCTGGGCGGCGTTCCTGACCCGGAAGGCCATGGCGCAGGCGCTTGGCCCGTGCTTCTCGGCGAAGGCGTGCACGTGGCCGGTCGGGCTGCCATTGAGGACGAAGTTGATGCCGTGCTGCTGGAACAGCCAGACCTGCTTGCTGCGATGCTTGGCCGTTTCGGTGAAGCCCATGGAAGTGAACAGCTGGCGCAGCTGCTCGATGCCTTCGGGCGTGGGAGCGGTGAATTCGACGAATTCGAAACCGTCGGTTCCGATGGGGTTGTGCTGTTCGATCTTGGCCACGGCGTTCATGGGTTGTCCTCGTTGTCGTTATGGCTCCATAACAATCGAGGGAGTGATCAGGGGCAAGGCCATCGACCTGATCGTAAAGACCTACCGGGAGACACAGTGGCAAGGCTTCAATACATGCCGGGTGTACTGCCCAGTGATTCGGTGACTCCCAAGCCTCCAACCGCGCCAGCTTCGTAAACTTTTCTTTACGGAATGGTCGATTTCGCTGCCGATGGGATGAGGACTGAATAGCAGGGCAGACAATCGCAAATGATGCCAGAATGACATCAATCCAAGATGAGCCGACAACGAGGCCGCCATGAGCAGTGAAACGCCTTCCGAAGCCAAGAGCGCCGCCGCGTTCGATCTCGCGCCCGATAGCGATGAGGAGCGTCTGGACAGGCTGGAAAAAGCCAACCGTCTCAACCGCATACTGATCTTCGTGTTGGCGCTGCTGCTGTTCATCGTGCTGTCCAGCCTGGCCACGGCCGCCGTGGTGAAGATGCTGGCCGACGAACCACCGCCCTTCGACCCGCAAGCCTTCGCCACCCTGCAACACCGCGCCGAAGCACTGGAGAAGGAGCTGACCGGCCTGAAACAGGATCAGACGCGCCAGGATGCCTTGCTGAAACTGGCCACGGCTCCGCTTCCTTCCCCCTCGGCAGCCGCCGCTCCTGCAGCATCGCCCTCCCAGGACATTGCTGCCTTGCAACTCATGAGTCGCACTCTGCTTGGCCAGGAACAGAGTTTCCAGCAGAGCTTGCAGGCATTGAAAAGCGGCATGCGCGATCTGGCCGATATGATTCCCGGCTCACGCAGCTGGCTGGACGACTACAACGAGGAGTTGGACAAAGCCGTCAACGCCAGCGTGCAGCGGGCCAAGGCCGTGCAGCAATGGGCCGCCAGGCTGCCACAGCAATAGCGAATCTGGCCCCGGCAAAGATCCCGTTCTCGCCCCATTCATGACCTCGGAATCGGGTAATGTGCGCCGGACGGCTTATCTCGTACACTGCCTACACTCAACGTGCACGGACGCTTCCCATGCAACACACTCTCAAATGGATCTGCGCGGCGCTCGGCCTGATCAGCGCTATGGTCAGTGCCGATGAATTGCAGTTCGAGCTCATTCCGGATACCCCCGCCACGACCGTTGCGCAACGCAGCGCCCGCGGGGTTCTGCGCGCCCGCGACCAGGCCGTGCTGTCCAGTGAGCTGGCCGGACGCATCGTCGAAATGCCCTATGCCGATGGCCAGGATTTCAAGAAGGGCGAGGTCTTGGTTCGCTTCGACTGCAGCGCCTATCAGGCCCAGCTCAATGCCGCCCAGGCCGCCGTGCGCGCCGCGCGTGAGGAACTCAATCACAACCAGCAACTGGCCGCCCTCAACTCGGTCGGCCGCTTCGAAGTGACGCTGGCCGAGGCCAGACAGGCTCAGGCCCAGGCCGAAGCCCAGGTGTATCAGGTACAGGTCAAGCGTTGTGCCGTCAGCGCCCCGTTCGACGGTCGCCTGGTGCAGCGCAAGGTGCAGCCCCACGAAAGCGTGGCCAGTGGCACGCCCCTGCTGGAGATAGTCGACAACCGCACCCTGGAAGTGCACCTGCTGGTGCCCTCGGCCTGGCTGAACCGGCTCGAGCCCGGTGAGCGCTTCGAGTTCACCCCGGATGAGACCGGCCAGCCGCTGCAGGTCGAGGTCAGGCGCCTCGGCGCGCGTATCGACGAAGGCAGCCAGACCCTCCTGCTGATCGGCGCTCTGCCCGAGGCGGCGCCGGGCCTGCTGGCCGGTATGAGCGGCAGCGCGCGTTTCCCGGTGACGCCATGACCGCCCAGGTGGCCGGGCCAGTGGAGCGGGCCTTCGCCCAGTTCATCGCCCTCGAACAGCAGGCGCGGGCCGCGGCGGACACCGATGCCCTGGCCTATGTGCTGGTCAACGATGGCCAGGCGCTGTTCGGCTACCGCCACGCCGCCCTGCTGATCGCCGGCCGGGTCAGGGCCGTGACCGGCATCAGCGTGGTCGAGCCGAATGCCCCGTTCGTCGCCTTCGTCGAAAACGCCGCGCGCCAGTTGCTCGCCCAGGGCCAGTCGGACAAGGCCCATACCGTCGACCCGGCGACCCTGGACGAACAGACCCTGGCCGACTGGCGCGGCCTGTCGGCGGGCTCGGCGTTCTGGCTGCCGCTGCTCGACCGCCGCCAGCAAGCCTTCGGCGGCCTGTGGATCGCCCGTGACCAGGCCTGGAGCCAGGCCGAACAAGCCCTGCTCGCCCCGCTCGGCAACGCCTACGGCCATGCCTGGCTGGCCTTGCAGCCACGCAAGCCATGGCGCCTGCGCTGGCCGAAAAAGAAGATCGCCGCCGTGCTGGCCGCCGCCCTGCTGTTGCTGCTGGTGCCGGTACGCCAGTCGGTACTGGCGCCAGCCGAGGTGGTGCCGCTCGACGGCCAGGTGGTGGCGGCGCCCCTGGACGGGGTGATCGTCGAATTCCTGATCGAGCCCAACCAGCCGGTGCGCAAGGGCGATACCCTGCTGCGTTTCGACGCCACCGGCATCCGCGCCCAGGCGGACGTCGCCAGTCGCAGCCTGAGCGTCGCCGAGGCCGAGCTCAAGGCCAATGCCCAGCGCGCCTTCGCCGATGCCGAGGCCAACGCCCGCATCGACCTGTTCGCCGCCCGCGTCGAACAGAAGCGTGCCGAGCTCGTCTATGCCCGCGAACTGCTGGCACGCAGCGAGGTGAAGGCCGAGCGCGACGGTATCGCGGTGTTCGCCGACGCCCAGCGCTGGATCGGCAGGCCGGTGCAGACCGGCGAACGACTGATGGAAATCGCCGAACCGAGCCAGGCCGAACTGCGCATCGAACTGGCCGTGGCCGACGTCCTGGACTTCGCCGCGGACGCGCCGGTCGCGCTGTTCCTCGACAGCGACCCGTTGCATCGCCACGACGCCCGCCTGCGGCGCGTCGCCTACGAGGCACAGACGACCGCCAGCGGCCAGTTGGCCTATCGCCTCGACGCCGCCTTCGACGAGGCGCCGCCGCGCATCGGCCTGCGCGGAACCGCCAAGGTCTACGCCAGCTCGGTGCCGCTCGGCCTCTACCTGCTGCGCCGGCCCCTGGCGGCGCTGCGCCAGACCGTGGGTTTCTGAGGTGCGCCTGCCCGCCCTGCGCCCCGACCTGCAGCTGTCGGACGCCGCGCCGGCGAACGACGGCGCCCCCCGCTGGATCCTCGCCGACCCGCTGCGCGGCCGTTACTTCCAGCTGGGTGAGGCGGCCATGCGCCTGTTGCGCCACTGGCCCCTGGGTGAGGTGCGAGGGGTGCTCGCCGCCGCCAACCGCACCCCCGGCGTACCGCTGGGTGACGACGACCTGGAGCAGATGCTGCGCTTTCTGCGCGAGCACGACCTGATCGCCGCCAGCGACGCCGAACAGCGCGCCGGCTACGCGACCAGGGCCGCCCTGCTGCGCCAGTCGCCGTGGAAAAAGGCACTGCACCAGTATCTGTTCTTCCGCATCCCGCTGTGGCGCCCGGACGCCTTCCTCGAACGCAGTTGGCCCTGGCTGGCGCGCTTCGGCCCCGGCCTGCTACGCCACGGCCTGCCGCTCACCCTGCTGCTGGGCATCCTCCTGGCGGCGCGCGACTGGGAACGTTTCATCGCCTCCTTCCCGCACCTGTTCAGCCTCGGCGGCATGCTCGCCTTCGGCGTGGCCCTGGTGTTCGCCAAGCTCTGTCACGAGTTCGGCCACGCCTACATGGCCAAGCGCGCCGGCTGCCGGGTACAGAGCATGGGCCTGGCGTTCATGGTGCTGTTCCCCCTGTTCTACACCGACGTCAGCGACGCCTGGCGGGTCAGGGAGCGCCGCTCGCGGCTGCTGATCGGCGCCGGCGGCATGCTCGCCGAACTGCTGCTGGCCTGCATCGCCCTGCTCGCCTGGTCGCTGCTCGAGGACGGCCCGCTGCGCACCGCCGCCTTCCTGCTCGCCACCGCGACCTGGATCACCACCCTGCTGGTCAACCTCAACCCCTTCCTGCGCTTCGACGGCTATTTCCTGCTCAGCGACCTGTGGGGCGTGGAAAACCTGCAGGGGCGGGCCTTCGCCCTGTGTCGCTGGCGCCTGCGCGAAATCCTGTTCGGCTACGGCGAGGCGATGCCGGAACCGCTGCCGCCGGACCTGCGTCGGCGCCTGCTGTGCTGGGGCTACGCCTCCTGGCTGTGGCGGGCGCTGCTGTTCCTGGGCATCGCCCTGGCGGTCTACCACCTGTTCTTCAAGCTGCTCGGCATCGTCCTGATGCTGGTCGAACTGGTCTGGTTCATCGGCCTGCCGATCTGGCGCGAGATGCGCGAATGGTGGCGCCGGCGCAACCACGCCCACCCACCCAGGCTGCTGCTGAGCGCGACCCTGGCGTTGGCCCTGATGGCCGTGCTGGTGCTGCCCTGGAGCGCCGGCGTCGAAGTGCCGGCGTTGCTCGAGGCGCAGCGGGTGAGCGCCGTGCACGCGCCGGTGCCGGCGCGGGTACGGGCGCTGCAGGTGATCGACGGCCAGACCGTGCAGGCCGGCGAGGTGCTGCTGGAACTGGAATCGCCGGATCTCGACTCGCGGCTGGTCATCGTCCGCCGCGAGATCGACGTCCTCCAGTTGCAACTGCGTCGCCAGGCCGGACGCAGCGAAACGGTGGCCGAAGCCGCTATCCTCGAGCAGAACCTCGCCGAGGCCCTGGCCGAATACCGCGGCCTGCAGGCCCGACGCGAACGCCTGCAACTGCGCGCCCCCCATGCCGGCACGGTACGCGACCTGCAGGCCGACCTGCGCAGCGGCCGCTGGTTGCCAGCGCAGTTGCCTTTGCTGCAAGTGGTGGAAACCGGCACGCGCCTGCGCGGCTATCTGGCCGAGAAGGAGCTCTGGCGCCTCGAGGCAGGCGCCGAAGGCCGCTTCATCAGCGATGACCCGTCCCGCGCCACGATCCGCGTACGCCTGGAACAGGTGGACGCCACCGGCACGCCGCACCTGCAACTGGAGGCCCTGGCCTCGGATCGCCAGGGGCCGATCGCCGTGCGCCGCGACGACCGGGGCCGCGCCGAACCGCTGCAGGCCCAGTACGGCGTGCGCTTGCGGGCACTGGAGGAACGACCCGCGCCACCCCAGCCGCTACGCGGAGTGGTGCACCTGCACGGCCAGGGCGAATCGCTGCTGGGCGCCGCCTGGCGGCGGGTCGCCGCCCTGGGGATCAGGGAAAGCGGGTTCTGAAGCGCCAGGGTCTGTTGCCGTTTCAGCACGCGCCGGCAACAGACCCCAACCAGTCCAAATGGACTATATCCAGTCTTGCTTGATTCGCTCTACAATCGACAGGGCTAACATCCTTTTGCCATCACTGCCGGGCATGCGCGGCGACACGCTCGAGCTGCCTGCGGACGTGCATGACAGCCATTCTCGACTATTCTTCGAGCTGGCTTCGCACTGCTCCGCAGAGACGGCATCGAGCCGTACCGCCGGGCTCGTATGCAGACCCGGCATCACCGAACAAAGGACGCGGCTGCCCATTCTCTCGGCAGACAGGAGCAAGGATGTCGAACCCAGCACCCGTAGCAGTTCGCCCCATCTCGGCAACCGATATGGACTTCCTGCGCCACCTGTACGCCACCACCCGTGCCGATGAAATGGCCCATACCCAGTGGGACGAAACGACCATCGCCCACTTCCTCGCCCAGCAATTCGATACCCAGCATCGTTACTATCAGGCCCATTACCCGGACGCGCAGTTCCTGCTGATCGAAAACGGCGATCGGCCCATCGGTCGCCTGTACCTGTCCTGGGGGCCGAGCAACCTGCAGATCATCGATATCGCCCTGCTGCCCGAACACCGCGGCCTGGGTATCGGCAGCCATCTCCTGCACGAGCTGATCGAGCGCGCCGATGCGCTCGGCCTGAGCATCGGCCTGTACGTCGAGACCTACAACCCGGCACTGCGCCTCTACCGGCATCTCGGTTTCCATCGGGTCGGTGAAAACGGCGTCTACCTGGCCTTGCGTCGGCCGCCCCGCGGCGAAGCAGCCGCACCAGGTGCCGACGCGCACCTGCAAGCCCTGCCCTGAGGAGCGGCCATGTACCCGATGCCCACCCTGGAACGCCTCGCGCAATCGCGCAATACCTGCTTCCAGCTATGGATAGCCCCCGAACGGGCCCTCGACGTCGAACTCCTCCAGGTCGCCGAGGGCCAGCCCATGACGCCGGAGCACCAGACGTTCAGCGCCTTCTTCGCACTCCCCGAAGGCAGCCTCCTGCCGCAGGCGGTGTACCGGTTGTCGGCACACGGTGAGGAAGGCTGGCCCGTGCTGATGACCCCGGCAGCGCCGGAAGCGGATGGACGTCCGGTGCTGCAAGCCGTTTTCCATTGGAAAAAACCGCTGGACCAACCCGCAACCACGAAAAGCGCAGGAGAAGCGAGATGAGCGATCCATTCCTCGGCGAGATCAAGATGTTCGGCGGCAACTATGCACCGTACGGCTATGCCTTCTGTGACGGCAGCTCGGTGCCGCTCAACCAGAACCAGGCACTGTTCTCCCTTCTGGGAATCACCTACGGCGGCGACGGTGTCAGTACTTTCGCCCTGCCGGATCTGCGCGGCCGCAGCCCGGTGGGCTTCGGCCAGGGCCAGGGGCTGTCGCCGATTGCCCTGGGCCAGTCGGCCGGCAACGAGAGCGTGAGCCTGAGCCTGGCCCAGTTGCCGCCGCACTCCATCCAGATCCCCGCGCACAGCGCGAGCGTCACCGTCTCGGGCAGCGTGGGCATCCCCGTATCCAGCGCCACCGCAACCGTCGCCTCGCCGGTCGGCGCGGTACCAGCGGCGCCCGCCAGCAGTGGCCGTCCATTCCCGGTGTACGGCAGCGCCCAGAGCGGCAGCGACACCCTGGCCCCGTTCGACCTGAGCCTGAAGAGTTCCGTCGACATACCCGCGGTGCAATCCCAACCCGTCGGCGAAGGGCTGCCGCTGCCCGTGCGCACGCCCTACCTGGGCGTCAACTTCATCATCGCGCTGCAGGGCATCTACCCCTCGCGCGGCTGATCGCAACACCGTCCCCGCGAACGCGGGGACGAAACGACAATGCAAGGTGAGGAAGCGTGTCATGTGGTGGAACAGGATAGCCCGCAAGCAGTCGCCTGGCATGCCGGCCAGGGCCGCCCTGGTTCAGGCGCTCGAACCGCGGATGATGTTCGATGGCGCGGTCGCCGCCACCCTGGCGGAGACCGCGGATGCCCAGCCGACGGACGCCGCCGCCACAACGGACATTGCCAGTTACGAGATGGCCGCCACGGCCAGCGGCGGGACAGCGCCGGGACGCCAGGAGGTGGTGTTCGTCGATGCCCAGGTGCAGGACTACCAGCAACTGCTCGGCAGCCTGCAGCCCGGCACGGAAGTGGTGGTGCTGGACAGCGGGGCCGACGGGCTGCAGCAGATCGCCGACTATCTGCAGGGCCGTTCCGGCATAGACGCCATCCACCTGCTCAGCCACGGCGACGTCGGCAAGCTGCAACTGGCAGGCCAATGGCTGGACAGCGGCAGCCTCGAAGCCCGCTCCGACCTGCTGGCGTCCATCGGCCAGGCCCTGACCGACGATGGCGACATCCTCCTCTACGGCTGCCAGGTCGGTGCCGATGGCGCGGGAAGTGCTTTCCTCCAGGCACTGGCTGCAGCGACGGGAGCGGACGTCGCCGCCTCCGACGACCCGACCGGCGCCAGCGACAAAGGCGGCGACTGGACACTGGAAGTCAGCCTGGGGTCGATCGAGACCGCCAGCCTGACCGGCTTCGACGCCTATGCGAGCCTGCTCGCCGCCCCCTCCAGCGAGAACTTCGACGGGGTGGCGGTGGATGCCAGCGGCTACAGCTTCGGCGACAGCCCGCGGGTGATCAATGGCTGGACGATCCGGCTGCTGGATGCCGCGGGCAACGATGCCCCGGACTACATCGACGTGACGCAGAACGCCAACGATACGGCCCTGGCAGGGAGCGGCGATGGCGCACTCGCTCTCACCGGCTACTACGGCGAGGCCCAGGCCGCCCAGTTCCAGTCCACCTCCGGCGATGCCTTCTGGTTGCGTTCCTTCAGCCTGGAGAACAACACGGCCAGTTCGGCCCTGCGCGTGGTGGGCTACCGGGACGGCGTCATCGTCGCCAGCCAGGACATCACGGAAACCAACCTGGATGCCCTGGGCAGCACCATCACCCTCGATCACAGGCTGGACCAAGACTGGCAGAATATCGATGAATTCCGCATCGTCCAGCAGGACGGCTCGGCCGACATCCTGTTCTACGTCGACGACATCAGCGTCGACGCGGCCAACCTGCCGCCGGTGATCGGCAACCTCGACGGCGACAGCAGCAATTTCATCGAAGGCAGCGCCCCCGTGCTGCTCGACGTCGGCAGCAATGCCACCGTGATCGATGGCGACTCCAGCAATTTCAGCGGCGGCAACGTCACCGTCACCCTCGTCGCCGGCGGTGTGGCGGGCGTGGATGTCCTGGGCATACGCAACCAGGGCACCGGTGCCGGACAGATCGGCGTATCCGGCACCAACGTCACCTACGGCGGCACAACGATCGGCACCTTCACCGGCGGCAGCAGCGGCAATGCCCTGGTCGTCACCTTCAACGCCAATGCCAGCGCCGACGCGGTACAGGCCCTGGTACGCAACCTCACCTACGCCAACCAGAGCGACAATCCGGGCGCCTCCCAACGAACCGTGCAGGTCACCGTCACCGACAGCAACGAAGGCACCAGCAATCCGGCCAACGTGGTGCTCAGCATCACCCCGGTCAACGACGCGCCGACCCTCAGCGCAACCGGCAACAGCGTCACCTTCACCGAGAACGGCTCGGCGGTGGATCTGTTCAGCAACGTGAGCGTCGGCACCGTCGAAGCGGGTCAGACCATCACCGGCCTGACCCTGGCCGTGTCCAACGTCGCCAACGGCGCCAGCGAGATCCTGCGCATCGACGGCACCGACATCGCGCTGTTCGACGGCAATACCGGCACCACCATCAACGGGGTTACCTACAGCGTCAGCGTCACCACTGGCACCGCCACGCTCACGCTCACCTCCAGCGGCCTGGCCACGGCCACCGCGCAGAGCCTGGTGGACGGCATCACCTACCGCAACGCCAGCGAGGCGCCCACCACCACCGCACGCACGGTGACGCTGACGTCCATCACCGACAGCGGCGGCATCGACAACGGCGGCAGTGATACCCGCTACCTGGCGATCGCCGCCAACGTGGCCGTCGTCGCGGTCAACGACGCCCCCACCCTTTCCGGAGGCCCCTACGCCCTGCCCGCCACCAACGAGAACACCATCTCCACCGGCACCCTGGTTTCCACCCTGCTCGCCGGCCTGAGCCATGCCGACGCGGATGGCCCCGCCGCCGGCATCGCCGTGACCGTCACCGCCGGCAGTGGAACCTGGCAGTATTCGCTGGACGGCAGCAGCTGGAACAACATCGGCACCGTCTCCGGCGCGGCCGCGCTGCTGCTCTCCGACACGACCTGGGTGCGCTACGCGCCGGACGGCATGAACGGCGAAACCGCCACCCTCACCTTCCGCGCCTGGGACCAGACCAGCGGCGCCGCGTCCACCAACATGACCCGCAGCACCGCCGACACCAGCAACAACGGCGGCAGCACGGCATTCTCCAGCGGCATGGCGCAGGCCAATATCGTCGTGCAGGCCGTCAACGACGCCCCCATCAACGTCAGCCTGAGCAACACCACGGTCGCCGAGAACAGCTCGACCGCCACCGAGCTGACCATCGGTACCCTCACCTCCACCGACGTGGACATCGGCGACAGCCACAGCTACAGCATCGTCGGTGGCACGGACGCGGGGGTCTTCGTCATCGTCGGCACCCAGCTGCGTTTCCAGGCCGGCACCGTGCTCGACTACGAGACCCAGAGCAGCTACACGGTCATCGTGCGCAGCACGGACTCCGGCGGCGCCTGGCTCGACAAAGCCTTCACCATTACCCTCACCGACGTCAACGAAGCCCCGATAGTCGCCACGCCGCTGGCCGACCAGACCGGCGCCGTCGGTGCCGCCTTCTCCTACACCGTGCCGGCCGGCGCCTTCGCCGATCCGGATGCCGGTACCACGCTCAGCTACAGCGCCACCCTGACGGACGGTAGCGCGCTGCCCGCGTGGCTGCAGTTCGACGCCGCCAGCCGCACCTTCAGCGGCACACCCGGCGCCGATGGCGCGATCAGCGTGCGCGTGACCGCCAGCGATGGCAGCCTGAGCGTGTACGACGATTTCACCCTGACGATCACGCAAGCGCCTCCCGAGGTGACGGGCATCGTGCGCGCGGGCGGTGCCGCCCAGTGGACCAATGCCGACACCCTGGTCTTCACGGTCACCTTCAGCGAAGCGGTGACCGGCGTGGACGCGAGCGACTTCTCACTGAGCACGACCGGCACGGCGGTGGGCAGCCTCACCGCCATCCAGACCTCGGACAACATCACCTACAGCGTGACGCTCACCGGCATCAGCGGCGACGGCACCCTGCGCCTGAACCTCAACGCCAGCGGCACTGGCATCGCCAACGGCAATGCCAGCCCCATCGCGGGCGGCTACAGCAGCGGGGAAATCTACATCCTCGACAACACCGCGCCCAGCACGCCCAGCCTCACCATCGCGCCCGCGTCCGACAGCGGGACGCTCGGCGACCGTATCACCAACGTCACCACGCCCACGCTCACCGGCACGGCGGAGGCGAACAGCAGCGTCCGCCTCTACGACAGCGACGGCACCACCCTGCTGGGCATGACCACGGCCGACGGCAGCGGCAACTGGAGCATCACCAGCAGCGCCCTGGCCGAGGGCAGCCACAACCTCACCGTCACCGCCACCGACGCGGTGGGCAACATCTCGGGCGCCAGCGCGACGTTGGTTCTGGTCATCGACACCACCGCGCCCGCCACGCCCGCCGTGACCTCGCCGGCCCTGAGCAACAGCGCGGCACCGCTGCTGAGCGGCACCGCCGAAACCGGCAGCACCGTGACCATCAGCATCGGCGGCGCGACCTATACCACCGTCGCCAGCAGCGGCGCCTGGAGTCTCGATCTGGCCAGCGCCACCCCGGTCGCCGGCGTCCTGGCGCTGAACGCCAACGGTGCCAACCCCGTTTCGGTCACCGCCACCGACGCCGCCGGCAATGTCTCGGCCACCGCCTCGCAGACCCTGCTTATCGATACCACCGCGCCCACCGCGCCCGCGGTGACCTCGCCGGCCCTGACCAACAGCACGACACCGCTGCTGAGCGGCACCGCCGAAACCGGCAGCACCGTGACCATCAGCATCGGCGGCGCGACCTATACCACCGTCGCCAGCGGCGGCGCCTGGAGCCTCGACCTGGCCAGCGCCACACCGGTCGCCGGCGTCCTGGCGCTGAACAGCAACGGCGCCAACCCGCTCAGCGTCACCAGCACCGATGCGGCGGGCAACACCTCGAGCGCCGCCACCCAGACCCTGATCATCGACACCGCCGCGCCCACCGCGCCAGCCGTGACCTCGCCGGCCCTGACCAACAGCACGACACCGCTGCTGAGCGGCACCGCTGAAACTGGCAGCACCGTGACCATCAGCATCGGCGGCGCGACCTATACCACCGTCGCCAGCAGCGGCGCCTGGAGTCTCGATCTGGCCAGCGCCACACCGGTCGCCGGCGTCCTGGCGCTGAACGCCAACGGTGCCAACCCCGTTTCGGTCACCGCCACCGACGCCGCCGGCAATGTCTCGGCCACCGCCTCGCAGACCCTGCTTATCGATACCACCGCGCCCACCGCGCCCGCGGTGACCTCGCCGGCCCTGACCAACAGCACGACACCGCTGCTGAGCGGCACCGCTGAAACCGGCAGCACCGTCACTGTCAGCATCGGCGCTGCGACCTATACCACCGTCGCCAGCGGCGGCGCCTGGAGCCTCGACCTGGCCAGCGCCACACCGGTCGCCGGCGTCCTGGCGCTGAACAGCAACGGCGCCAACCCGCTCAGCGTCACCAGCACCGATGCGGCGGGCAACACCTCGAGCGCCGCCACCCAGACCCTGATCATCGACACCGCCGCGCCCACCGCGCCAGCCGTGACCTCGCCGGCCCTGACCAACAGCACGACACC
>NZ_QJUJ01000008.1:0-270321 GCF_004327275.1 Phytopseudomonas daroniae | reverse complement strand
CCTGATCGAGCCATCAACAGTGCCACTCAAACCACCCTGTCGATGCCGGCGCATTCTACTCGAATTCGCCGTCCGTGCAACCTTTATTTTCTTCTAACTGCCTGATTAACAAGGAGTTTTCAGATCATGCCGCACCGGAAGTGGTGCGCATTATAGGCAACCTGGTTCTCAGGTCAACGGTTATTTACACTTTTGCCGAAGATTCCGCCCTCTTCCCCGTGATACGCGGGATTCGGCGCATCACCGGCGGGATACGCAGCATCAGTAGCAGGCTACCAATGACTGCATAAACAGCCCATTCTTCGAGATCAGCCCGCACAACCCACAACATATGCAGCAATCCGAGAGGCAGGATCAGGTAGATGAGGCGATGCAGCTTCTTCCAGAACTTACCAAGACGGCGCTGGCTGTACCGGTTGGACGTGACTGCCAGTAGCAGCAGGCCGAACAACGCGATGGCACCGACGATGATGTAGGGCCGCTTGCGCAATTCAACGGCCAACTGCGACCAGTCCAATCCAAGAATGAATACGGCGTATACCATCAGGTGCAGTACAGCATAGGCAAAACACCAGAGGCCGAGCTGGCGACGCACGGAAATCCAGCCAGACCATCCACTCACTTTCTGCAGCGGCGTCATGCTCAGCGTGATGAGCAACAGGATCAGCGTTCCCAGCCCGAGCCGTTCGACCAACACCTTGCCCGGATCAGGCCCCAGGGCGAAGATCCAGGCCTGGTACAACCAATAGAGCGGCCAGACCGCAGCCAGCAAAAATACGCAAAGCCGCCAGTACGGATGCCGCATCAATAGTTCTTCCGCAGATCGAGATTGCTGTAGAGCCCGGCGACTTCTTCCGAGTAACCGTTGAACATCTGGGTTTCGCGCACATTGGGACTGAACAGCCCGCTGGGTAGACGCCGCTCGCGAGCCTGCGTCCAACGAGGGTGGTCGACGTGGGGGTTCACATTGGCATAGAAGCCATACTCCTGCGCCGCGATACTTTGCCAGGTCGTCTTCGGCTGCTCGCCGACCAGACTGATACGGACGATGGACTTGATGCTCTTGAAGCCATACTTCCACGGCACAACCAAACGTAAGGGCGCTCCGTTCTGGTTAGGCAGTTCACGGCCATACATGCCCACTGCAAGAATGGCCAGTGGGTGCATCGCTTCATCCAGGCGCAGCCCTTCTACATAAGGCCAATCGATCAGACCGAAGCGCGAGCGCTGCCCCGGCATGCTGTCGGGGTCATTGAGGGTTTCGAAGCGAATGAATTTCGCCGCAGACGTTGGCTCCACCTTATTGAGCAACGCGGAGATGGGGAAACCGATCCAGGGAATCACCATCGACCAGGCTTCGACGCAGCGCAGCCGGTAGATGCGCTCCTCCAATTGATAGGGCTTGATGAAGTCGTCCAGCGCATAACGCCCTGGCTTGCCAACCTCACCATCGACCACCACAGACCAGGGCTCGGTTTTCAGGCTGCCGGCGTTTGCCGCGGGATCCGACTTGTCCGGGCCGAACTCATAGAAGTTGTTGTAGTGGGTGGCATCACGAAACGGTGTCACGGCTTCACCGTTGACGGTTACCGCCTCCCACTTGGTCGCGGCGATACGCTCGGCCAGCCAGGCGGGTGCTTGCCCGGCCTCGACATCCGCATAGCGTTCGGCAGCCGATGACTGCGCCCACGCCGGGACGCTGCCAAGCGCCATACCGGCGGCGGCTGCCGACATAAAGGTACGGCGGGAAAGGTAAACGGATTCGGAGGTGACATCAGACTCGTTGCATTCGGATGCACGGGGGAGCTTGATCAGCATGGTGACTCCGCAGTATCGGGACAGGCATGCCCAATAGACTACGGAGTCTGGAGGAAATTACATCACTCGTTGGTCTGGCGACGACGCAGACGCAGCAGGTACTGGATCGGACCAGAAACCGCATAGGCGAGGAAGATCAGCAGCAAGATGCGCGGTGGATCGCTGAATACCACAGCGAATACCAGCACCACGGCAAGAATCGCCACGAACGGTACGCGACCTTTCAAGTCGAGGTTCTTGAAGCTGTTGTATTTGATATTGCTGACCATCAGCATGCCGGCCGCTGCGACGAGGATCGCCACCACGAAGGCCATGTTGGAGCCTTTGATGCCAAAATCACTGAACGCCCACACGGTACCGGCCACGACACCAGCAGCTGCAGGACTGGCCAGGCCGATGAAATAGCGCTTGTCGACACTGCCGATCTGGGTATTGAAGCGGGCCAGGCGTAATGCAGCACCGGCTACATAGATGAAGGCGACCATCCAGCCGACCTTGCCCATACTGCCGAGCGCCCATTCGAAGGCCAGCAATGCCGGTGCGACACCGAAGGCGACCATGTCGGAGAGCGAATCGTATTCGGCGCCAAAGGCGCTCTGGGTATTGGTCAGGCGCGCGACGCGACCATCCAGGCCGTCCAGCACCATGGCCACGAACACCGCCGCGGCGGCTACATAGAAGTTGCCGTTCATCGCGTTGATGATGGCGTAGAAGCCGGCGAACAGATTCGCGGTCGTGAACAGATTGGGCAACAGGTAGATGCCGCGATGGCGAACCTTCCGCCCCTCGTCGTCGTGCCCTTCCTCAATATGTTCGTCGATGGGCAGTAAGCTTTCATCGTCCTTGGACGATTTTGGCTCTTGCGGACGCTCGCTCATGAACAACACCTTGCTACGGATTTGAATTTTCGACCGAGTCGCTGGGCAAGCGTTCGCCCTGACGTCGGCATTAGCGTTCGGGCTTTATACCAGAAGCCCGCCCCATAACGAAAAAACGCGGCCAGGGCCGCGTTCTTTCTCGATCGGGTTCGACTTAGTTTTTCGACTTGTCGACGATCTTGTTAGCCGAAATCCACGGCATCATCGAACGCAGTTGCTCGCCGATGATTTCGATACCGTGAGCGGCGTTGTTACGACGCTTGGCGGTCATCGATGGGTAGTTGGTAGCGCCTTCGCTGATGAACATCTTCGCGTATTCGCCGTCCTGGATGCGCTTCAGAGCGTTGCGCATGGCCTGACGGGATTCGGCGTTGATGACTTCCGGGCCGGTCACGTACTCGCCGTACTCGGCGTTGTTGGAGATCGAGTAGTTCATGTTGGCGATGCCGCCTTCGTACATGAGGTCAACGATCAGCTTCAGTTCGTGCAGGCATTCGAAGTAGGCCATTTCCGGCGCGTAACCGGCTTCGACCAGGGTTTCGAAACCGGCCTTGACCAGTTCGACGGTACCACCGCACAGAACGGCCTGCTCGCCGAACAGGTCGGTTTCGGTTTCGTCCTTGAAGGTGGTTTCGATGATACCGGTACGGCCACCGCCAACGCCCGAAGCATAGGACAGAGCGACGTTCTTGGCATTGCCGGAAGCGTCCTGATAGACCGCGATCAGGTCAGGAATACCGCCGCCTTTGACGAACTCGGTACGTACGGTGTGGCCCGGGGCCTTCGGCGCGATCATGATCACGTCGAGATCAGCGCGCGGAACGACCTGGTTGTAGTGAATGGCGAAGCCGTGGGAGAACGCCAGGGTAGCGCCCTGCTTGATGTTCGGCTCGATCTCGTTCTTGTACAGCTGGCCCTGGAACTCGTCCGGAGTCAGGATCATCACCAGGTCGGCGGCAGCGACGGCGCTGGCCACGTCGGTGACTTTCAGGCCATGGGCTTCGGCCTTGGCGATGGTGGCCGAGCCTTTACGCAGACCGATGGTCACGTCGGCGCCGGAGTCTTTCAGGTTGCAGGCTTGGGCGTGGCCCTGGGAGCCGTAACCGATGATGGCGACTTTCTTGCTCTGGATGATGGAGAGGTCGCAATCTTTGTCGTAATAAACTTTCATGTTCTTAGCTCTTTTGAATCGAAAAGGATGGGGTGCTGGCACCACTACAGAGGCACCTTAAGTGATCCTTCCCATTGCGTAAAATGATATATTTGCAACACAACATGCCAATATATGAAACGCTCATGGATAGCCACTCACTCAGGCTCTTTCTTTCCCTGGCGGATAACCTGCACTTCGGCAAAACCAGCCGCGAGCAGCACGTCAGCCCCTCCGCGCTCAGTCGCAGCATCAAGCAACTCGAAGAGGAACTCGGCGCTCCCCTGTTCGTGCGCGACAATCGCTCAGTACGGCTGACCCGCGAAGGACAACAGTTCCGCGAGTACGCAAGCGATGTCATGAACGGCTGGCAGGCGATTCGTCAGACCTTCAGACAGGATCAGCTGATCCTGCATGGAGAGCTCTCCCTGTATTGCTCGGTGACGGCGAGCTACAGCTTCCTCTACGACATCCTGAGCAGCTTCCGACAGGCCTACCCGCGCATCGAAATGAAGCTGCATACCGGCGATCCGGCGAAGGCCGTCGAGCGCGTGCAACTGGGGCTGGAAGATCTTGCCATCGGCGCCCTCCCCGACAGCTTGCCGGCCGGCATCGTCTTTCAATCGATCACTCGCTCGGAGCTGCGCTTCATCGGTCCGCAGTCTCCTCAACTGTTGACTGAAGAACAGCTCAGGCACCCCGGGGCGGAAAGCTGGCAGGACGTGCCGATGATTCTCTCGGAAGAAGGCCTGGCCCGAACCCGTACCGATCGCTGGCTGAAAAGCCACAACATCAAACCGCGGATCTATGCCCAGGTGAGCGGCAACGAAGCCATCGTCAGCATGGTGAGCCTGGGGTTCGGTATCGGTGTGGTGCCGCAGATCGTGCTGGACAACAGCCCATTGGCCGCACGCATCCGCCTCTACGATATCCAGCCGCCATTGACCGCCTACGACATTGGCCTGTTCGCACTGGAAAAGCGTCTCAAAGACCCACTGATCGCCGCCTTCTGGAACCGCCAGCAGTAAATTTTCGGCAAAAAATGACCGGATGCCATTTTTGACGTCGCCTGCGACGACCAGCAGGGTGGTCGCCAGAGAGGGCAAAAAAAACCCCGCACTGGGCGGGGCTTCTTCAACGTCGCGATCAGATACTCAGTACCTTGTCGCCACGGGCGATACCGGTGACGCCACTGCGTACGGTTTCCAGGATCAATGCGGTGCCGATGGCCTGGATGAAGCTGTCCAGCTTGTCGCTGGTACCGGCCAGCTGGATGGTGTAGACGCTCGGCGTCACATCGACGATCTGCCCACGGAAGATGTCGGTAGTGCGCTTGACCTCGGCGCGCTGGGCGCCAGTGGCCTTGACCTTTACCAGCATCAGCTCGCGCTCGATGTGAGCGTTTTCCGAGAGATCCACCAACTTGACCACTTCGATCAGCTTGTTGAGGTTCTTGGTGATCTGCTCGATCACGTCATCATGGCCAATCGTGGTCAACGTCAGGCGCGACAGAGTCGGGTCTTCGGTCGCCGCCACGGTCAGGCTTTCGATGTTGTAGTTGCGCTGGGAGAACAGGCCGACCACACGCGACAAGGCTCCCGGTTCGTTTTCCAGCAGCAGGGAAATGATATGACGCATGTCAGGTACGCTCCGTCTTGCTCAGCCACATGTCGCGCATCGCCCCACCCCGAATCTGCATCGGGTAGACGTGCTCGCTGGTATCCACGGCGATGTCGAGGAACACCAGGCGGTTCTTCATCGCGAAGGCTTCTTCCATCTTCGGCTTGAGGTCTTTCAGATCCGTGATGCGTATGCCCACGTGCCCGTAGGATTCGGCCAACTTGACGAAATCGGGCAGCGACTCCATGTAGGAATGCGAGTAACGGCTGCTGTACTGCATGTCCTGCCACTGGCGAACCATGCCCAGCGCGCCGTTGTTGAGGTTGACGATCTTCACCGGCAGGTCGTACTGCAGGCAGGTCGACAGCTCCTGGATGTTCATCTGGATACTGCCTTCACCGGTGACGCAAGCCACGTCGTTATCCGGGAAGTTCAGCTTGACGCCCATGGCCGCCGGGAAACCGAAGCCCATGGTGCCCAGACCGCCAGAGTTGATCCAGCGGTTCGGCTTGTTGAACCTGTAGTACTGCGACGCGAACATCTGGTGTTGACCAACATCGGAACTGACGAAGGCATCACCTTTGGTGACCTCGTACAGCGTCTCGATCACGGTCTGCGGCTTGATGATGCTGCCGTCACCCTTGTTGTACGGGAACAGACCGCGATTACCGCGCCATTCCTCGATCTGTTTCCACCAGGCGGCCTGCGAGTCTTTATCCGGGTTCTGCTCGATTTCCTTGAGTGCGGCGACCATCTCGCTCAGCACGCTGTCGACCGGGCCGACGATCGGGATATCGGCCTTGACCGTCTTGGAGATCGACGCAGGGTCGATGTCGATATGAATGATCTTGGCGTTCGGGCAGAACTTGGTCGCGTTTTCACCATTGATGACCCGGTCGTCGAAACGCGCACCGACTGCCAGGATGACGTCGGCGTGGTGCATGGCCAGGTTGGCGGTGTAGCTGCCGTGCATGCCCAGCATGCCGACGAACTGACGGTCATCGCCCGGGTAGGCGCCGAGGCCCATCAAGGTGTTGGTGACTGGCACGTTCAGCGCGCGGGCCAGTTCGGTCAGGTGGGCCGAGGCGCCACCGAGAATCACGCCGCCGCCGGAATAGATGATCGGACGCTTGGCCGCGATGAGCATTTCCGCCGCTTTGCGGATCTGCCCCGAATGGCCACGAACCGCCGGACTGTAGGAACGCAGTTTGACCTTCTTCGGGTAGCTGTATTCGAACTTCTGGGTCGGATCGCCCATGTCCTTGGGAATATCCACGACCACCGGACCAGGACGACCGGACTCGGCGAGGTAGAAAGCCTTCTTGATCACTTCGGGGATTTCCGAAGGATGCTTGATGATGAAGCTGTGTTTCACGATCGGGCGGGAGATGCCGACCATGTCGACTTCCTGGAAGGCATCGGTGCCAACCACGGTACTGGCCACCTGACCGGAAAGGATCACCATCGGGATCGAGTCCATGTAGGCGGTGGCGATACCGGTAACGGCATTGGTCGCGCCAGGGCCGGAGGTCACCAGCACCACGCCGGCCTTGCCGGTGGCACGGGCATAGCCGTCCGCCATATGGGTCGCCGCCTGCTCGTGGCGAACCAGGATGTGGGTCACTTCCGGTTCTTTGAACAAGGCATCGTAGATGTGCAGGAGGGCACCACCCGGATACCCATAGATGTACTTAACGCCTTCGTCACGCAACGAGCGGACGACCATTTCAGCGCCGGATAAAAGCTCCACGTTGTTCACCTCTAAAACGCCAGAAAACCGCCCTTTTGCAGGTACGGCCCGAGTAGGTTTACTGTCAGCAGAGCATGAGCGACTGTGGTCGCCGACTACGTCAGCTACAACTGAGCAAGTATTGGGAGAATCCCTGATGTGTTGCGGGACTTTCCCACCCAGCGCGAGGTAACGCGTTGCGGGTGTAACGAAAGGTCGGCGCGGGTAGCGCCTCATGTCTACTGAGCTGAAGCCAGCTTGCGGCTGACCCCACTGCAGCGAGCATTCGATTGTTGTTATTCGAAGACGGCAAGTCAAGTGATCCGTGATGGAATATGCGATTCACAGGGGATATCCAGGCCCGCTGAAGTATCGAGAACGCCGTGATGTGCGAAAAACCCATGCCGATGTGAAGCAGCGCAGGATGGACAGGCAACCGATTTGGTTATAGTAACCGGCAGATACTCCGCACGCGCCGCCACGAGCGTCCACTGCGCGAAGCACAGACCATGAAACCCCCGTTCCGGCCCCCGCAAGGTTCGGCAACAGCCCTAATAAGGAAGTCCCATGCGCCGCATGATCCTCACCACCAGCCTGGCGCTCGCTCTGAGCACCACCGCCCTGGCTGGCCAGGTATACAGGTGGGTCGACGCCCAGGGCGTCACCCATTTCAGCGAACAACCACCGCAAGGCCAGCAAGCCACCACGGTAAATACGGCCACTCCCCCACCGCCCTCCACCGAGCCAAAACCGACGCCGACCTTTGAGAACATCGCCGACCCGGAACAGGCGGCGATCGACGCCAAGGTCAAGCAGGAGGTGGCCGAACAGGAAACGCAACGCCGCAAATATTGCGAGAGTCAGCGCAACAACCTCGCGCAGCTGGAAAACAACCCGCGGGTGCGCGTGGAGGATGCTGGAGAAATGCGCCGTCTTGGCGAGGAAGAACGCCAGCAGCGGATCGCCGAGAGCAAGAAGGCGATCGAAGAGAACTGCAAGTAACGAGAAAGACTGCGGCCTCAGCCCGCAGTGATGAGCCGGTCGAAATCGCGCAGAGCCTGGAACAATTCGGCCGCAGCGCGATTGTCGGCACCATAGACGTGCTCGGCCATGGGCAAGATGCCGGACACGGCCGGCAGATCGGCGCCCGCCTCGATGATGGCTTTCATGCGTGGCAGGAAGATCCATTGCAGCCACTGAGCGAAGTCCAGCGTATCCACGCAGAACGGCTGCTCACTGGCCAAGGCCTGCTCGCTCGGTGCAGATGTATCCCACCAGCCTTGCGTCCGCAACGCACGCTCGACCAGCAACAGCTGGTCGGCGATATCGGTTACTCGTGCCGCTGTCACAGATTGACTCGCGCACGCTCACGAGCCTGGGCGGCACCTGCGGCATCACCCTGCTGCTCACGGGACTTGGCGATCAGATCCCACAGGCTCGCCTGCAGAGCCGGACGACCACTGGCATAGCTCAGACCACGGCGGGCGAACTGCTCGGCCTGGGCGGCATCGCCCTGAGCCAGGCGCACTTCCGCCAGACGATAGAGCACCTGCGGTTCACGCGGGGCGATACGCTGCGCGCGCTCCAGACTGGAAGCCGCACCATTGAGGTCGCCACCAGTCTGCTGCTGTTGCGCACTGGTCAGCAACGCCAGCACCGGGCCGTCCAGTTGCTCATCGGCAGCCAGACCACCACTGTTGCCACTGGGGATGCCGCTTGGTATGGACGGCTGAGACTGTGGCGCACTGCCGTATGTCGCCGAACCCAAAGGCTCGCTGCTCAGCGGCGGCTCGTCGAACGTCAACCCACCACTGTTGGTGGGCGCGCCAGCTGGCGCAGCATAGGTATCGATCGGCGTAGACGGGTTACCACCCGGCACCATCACCACCACACCGGAATCATCCGGAGCGGACTGAGACTGCTGCTGCGTCGGCGCCGGTGCATTGCTGTAGCCATTGCCCGAGCCATCTTCCTGCTCGTAAGCAGACGAGCCGGAGTCTACGACCGGAATGGAACCACGCGGTACGCTGGCACAACCTCCCAGCACCACCGAGGCAGTCAAAACGGGAATCAACCACTTACTCACGTCAAACCTCTCTTATTCCAACCAGCCACGCACCCAATCCATCACCGAGTCGACGGGTGCCTGAATACCACAACCAGGCCCGGGAGCCGGCTCGCTGCCGCGAATATACGGCATCTGTACGGCACCCGGACAATTCTCTGCCGAGCCTTGCCCGGTCGCTGCATCCACCCACGCCTGCACCACATTGTCCGGCATCGGCATGTCCAGCGGCAGCGGATCGGCCCGACGCATGAAGCCCGTCCAGGCCTGCAGCGCGCCGGTCGCCCCGGTAAATGGCGTCGGCCCGTTATCGTCACGGCCCATCCACACCACAGCCAACAGATCCTGACTGAAGCCGGCAAACCAGCTGTCGCGCGAATCGTTACTGGTACCGGTTTTACCCGCCAGCGTCAGCGAGCCTGGCAACTGGCTGTATACCGAGCGGCCAGTGCCTTCACGCATGGTACGTTGCATGGCGTTTTGCAGCAGGTAGATCGAGCCCGCGTCGAAACGCTGCTGAATCTGGTACGGGTAGCGCTTGAGCGGCTCGCCCTCGGCGGTCAACACGCTGCGGATACCGCGCAACGGCGTATTGAAGCCACCGCTGGCGAGGGTCTGGTACATGCCCGTCACTTCAAGTGGCGTCAGCGCACCCGCGCCCAGCAACATCGAAGGATAGGCCGGCCACTGCCGCGACACGCCCAAACGCTCCAGGGTTTTGAGCACGTTCGGCACGCCCAGTTCCAGGCCCAACTTGGCAGAGGACAAGTTGTAGGAGTTGGCCAGCCCCTGATACAGGTAAATGCTGCCATGGGCCTTGCGATCGTAGTTCTGCGGCCTCCACACCTGACCATCCTGGCCCTTCACCGAGAACGCCTCATCCAGCACACGAGTGGTCAGGGTGTACTGACTGGGGCGCTCGAGAGCAGTCAGGTAGATGGCCGGTTTGATCAGCGAGCCAATAGGCCGCACCGCGTCCAGCGCACGGTTGAATCCGGCAAAACGCGGCTGACGGCTGCCGATCAGCGCCTGGATTTCACCGGTCTCCGGATTGGTGACCACCATGCCGGCTTCAACCTGATCAGAGTCCTTGCGCCCGGCCTGACGCTTGAAGGTTTCGGCCAGGGCATCTTCGGCCTTGAGCTGCAGGATCGGATCGAAACTGGTGAAGATACGCAGCCCTTCTTCGGTCAAATCTTCGTCACGGTAATCCTGACGCAACTGACGCCGCACCAGATCGAGGAAAGCCGGGAACGAGCCATTGGCCATGCTACCGCGCTGAGTCACACCGAGTGGGCGCTCTTTCGCGGCCGCAGCTTCCTCCGGCGACACCACACCCTGTTCGACCAACAGATCGAGAATCAGGTTGCGGCGGCTCAAGGCCCGCTCTGGATTGCGCCGCGGATTATAGAAGGTCGGCCCCTTGACCATGCCCACCAACAGCGCCACCTGGTCAAGCTTGAGTTCGGACAGCGGCTGGCTGAAGAAGTACTGGCTGGCCAGGCCGAAGCCGTGCACCGCGCGCTGGCCGTCCTGGCCGAGGAACACCTCGTTAAGATACGCCTCGAGAATTTCGCGTTTGTCGTAATGCAGTTCCAGCAATACCGCCATCATCGCTTCAGTGATCTTGCGGGTCAGGCTGCGTTCGTTGGTCAGGTAGAAGTTCTTCACCAACTGCTGGGTCAGGGTGCTACCGCCCTGGCGGAGCTGGCCGGCAGTGGCGTTGACCCACACCGCACGGGCGATGGATTTCGGCGACACCCCGAAATGGCTGAAGAACTCGCGATCTTCGACCGCCACCAGCGTTTCCACCAGATAGGCAGGCACCTGATCGAGCTTGATCAGCACGCGGTCTTCCTGATGCGCGGGATACAGACCGCCAATCAGCATCGGCTCCAGACGCGCCACGGCCAGGTCTTTGCCGTCGGCCTTGGTCAGCGAAGCGACGTAGTCGCCGGAGAAACGCACGTTGACCTGCTGTGCCTGCTCTGCGCTCTCGTAGAACTGGAAACCACGCGAGTGCAGGGAAATGTTGTTACCCGACACGGCAACGGCACCGGGCCCGCTCGCCGAGTTTTCACGGCGGTAGCCGAGGGCATCCATTTCCTTGAGGAGGTCGTCCTTGGCCAGCTTCTGGCCGACGAACAGCTCCAGCGGCCGGGCATAGACCTTGGCCGGAACGGTCCAGCGCTTGCCGGAGAATTTCTCCTGAACGATGGCATCGAGGTAAACCGCGAAACCGGCGAACAGCACCAAGCCGACCAGGCCGAGCTTTATAGCCCAGCCCAGCAAGGGGCGCATGCCACGGGGGCGGCGTTTGGAACGGGAGCGGGAAGATCGAGTACGAGTCATGGCGCGGCATTATACGCACTTTGCGAAACGCCGGCAGGCACAGCCTAGCGGTTTGCAGCCTGGCAATGAGGGGCCATAATGCGTGCCTGTTCTCCTCCTTTCCAAGCCAAGGATCACCCGTGAGCCAAGCCCTGATTACCGCCCTGCAGAACCCGGCCCTTTATCCGCACCCGGTGGACGGTTTCAGTGTCATCGAGACCCATATTTCCTGGGTTGTGCTGACTGGCCCTTACGCTTACAAGATCAAGAAACCGGTGGATTTCGGCTTCCTCGATTTCACCTCCCTGGAGTCCCGCCAGCACTTCTGCCAGGAAGAGCTGCGCCTCAATCAGCGCCTGACCCGGGATTTGTATCTGGAGGTGTTGCCGATCAGCGGCAGCGTCGACGCCCCACGACTGGACGGCGCAGGTTCGATCATCGAATACGCATTGAAGATGCGTCAGTTCCCTCAGGAGCAACTACTGGCTCAGGTGCAAGCTCGGGGTGAGTTGAACGAAGCTCATATCGACGCACTGGCCAAACAGATCGCCGACTTTCACCGTGAAACGCCTCAAGTCGCGATCGACCACTCGCTATGCAATGCCACCGCCATCGTCGCGCCGTTGCGGCAGAACTTCGAGCAGATTCGCCCGATGCTCAGCGACAAGGCCGACCTGCAACAGCTGGATGCCCTGGAAGCCTGGGTGGAAACCAGCCTCGAGCGGCTGTGGCCCGATCTGGAAGCCAGAGCCCGCGAGGGTTTCATCCGCGAGTGCCACGGCGACATTCACCTGGGTAACGCAACGCTGCTGGACGGCAAGGCCACTCTGTTCGATTGCATCGAGTTCAACGAACCGTTCCGCCTGACCGACATCGCACTGGATACTGCCTTCCTGGTCATGGATCTGGAAGACCGCGGCCTCAAGTGCCTGGCGCGGCGCCTGCTCAACAGTTGGCTGGAGCATACCGGCGATTACGGCTCGCTCAAGCTGTTCAATATCTACAAGACCCACCGGGCGCTGGTGCGCGCCAAAGTCGCGCTGTTCCGCCTCGGCCAGGAGCAGGATGCCGTGCAACGGGCGGTGATTCTGCGTCAGTACCGCGGCTACGTCGGCCTGGCGGAAAGCTACAGCGCTATCCCTGCACGCTTTCTGGCTATCACCCGCGGTGTTTCAGCGGTCGGCAAGAGCCAGGTGGCACTGCGCCTGGTCGAGGCGCTCGGCGCGATACGCATCCGCTCGGACGTCGAGCGCAAGCGCCAGCTGGGCAAGCAACAGGCAAGCGTCACCAATCAGCTGAATACCGGCATTTATAGTGAAGATGCCAGCAAGGCGATCTATGAGCGTTTGAACCAACTGGCCGATCTGGCGCTGCATGCGGGTTACCCGGTTGTGCTGGACGCCACCTTCCTCAAGCGTCCCCAGCGCCAGGCGGCCCAGCTTGTCGCCGAAGAAACCGGCGTACCCTTTCTGATCCTCGACTGTCAGGCACCCGATTCGGTGATTACCAGCTGGCTGCAGCAGCGCCGGCAACAGGGTGACGATCCCTCTGACGCCACACTGGAAGTGATAGAAGCCCAGCGTGCCGGACAGGACGCCCTGGATGAAACCGAGCTGGCTCACTACAAGCGGGTTGATACCCACGACAGCGCCAGCCTCAACGAACTGATCAGCGCCATTCGCCAGCGCTTCCCGAACCTGTAAACCTGGCGAGCAGCGCCGCCAAGCCGCTCTATAGGGCACCTCTAAAAATGTAGGCGAGGCGGTCAGCACAAGGCAAAAACAGGCGAAAAAGCGGAGTTTACGAGCTGTAAATGAGCATTTTTAGCCTGTTTTTAACGCAGTGATGACAACGCAGGTAGTTTTTAGAGGTGGCCTATACTGGCAGTGAGCCCCCTCCTCCGGATCACTGCCATCATGAGCCAACCGCACCAGCTGGACACCCCGCTCTACCGCCTGCTGCACGAAGATGACGTCGCCGCTTTCAATGCGCAGCGCCCGCAAGGCGTTGCCATCGACCTGAGCGGCGGCGACTTCCGCGGCCTCGACCTGCGTACTCTGGACGCCGAAGGCATCGACTTTCGCAATGCCTACTTCCGCAGTGCCGACCTGCGCGGCGTGGATCTACGCACCGCGCAACTCGAAGGAGCCAGCATTGCCCATGCGCAGATATCCGGTGCCTATTTCCCGGCCGAGCTGAGCGCTGACGAAATTCTCATGTCGATGAACTTCGGTACACGCCTGCGCTATCGGACTCATCCCAACCACCTGTAGCAATGTGTAACGCTCCGTCCTGAACCAACGGCCGCTACACTTTCTCCCAGTAGTGCGGCCATGCAGCACCCACCTGCAAAACGGTCGCGAAAAGGAGATTCCGTGAACGACGAATTGCAGCATCTCAAGAACCTGGGCAAGACCTCGTCGCAGTGGCTTCACGCGGTAGGCATCCACAATGTCACTGATCTGCGCCGCTACGGCGCGGTCGATGCTTACAGGGCCGTCCGGGCACGCGGATTCAGAGCCTCCAAAGTCCTGCTCTACGCCATCGAAGGCGCTTTGCTGGACATTCACTGGAGCGAGTTGCCGCCAACCCGCAAGGAAAGCCTCAACCTGCAGCTGGAAGAAGCGGCGAACGACGCCAAGATCTAGTTCTGCCCCAGCCGATCGCTTCGTTTCCCAAAGCTAACGAGGCCGCCCCACGGAGAACAGAGGCTTCGGTAACTCTGCGCTGGCGAAGAACACGCGTTGGTTCACAACCTCCAGCAAGACCGATTTACCTGAAGCGCGGCGACGATTATCGTCCCAGGGATTTTCGTGCGTACCCAGCATGAGCAGCTCAAGGAACCAGCATGTATCTACTCGGGGAACAACCGGCCTACGCCGACCAACTGATCAGCCGATTGCAAAGCATCCCCGGGAAGTTACTCGATGGGCTCAGCCCCTGTGGCGCAGCACTACACCTCGAGCGCAGTGAGGATCTGACCCGCGAGCTGCCCGGTAACCAGTTGTTCATCATCGACAACGGCTTGCTGCATGCACTGGTCGACGAGCGACCGCTGTTCTATCTACAGGAAGGCGATCTGGTCGGCCTGCGTCAGGGTATCGACCTACCCACCTGCCGCTATACCAGCGACGAGCCGGTGACCCTGACTCCCTATTCACGCAGCGCAGTGTTCAAGCACATCTACGCCAGCGAACCTCGCCAGGAGCTGTTCATCCAGTACCTCGTAGGTCATACCGCCCTGCTCTCGGATGCTCTGGCGCGCATCAAGCAGCCAGAAGTACGCCCGACCACCGGTTTCAAGCATTTCGCCAAAGGCGATGCGCTGATCAATCAGGGCGACGAGGCCGATCATGTATTCATCATCATCGAAGGGCACGCCGAAGCCTTCGTCGATGGCGTGAAGGTGGGGGATGTGCAGAAAGACGAGATCTTCGGCGCCATGGCCGTGTTCACCCATGAGAAGCGCAGCGCCACGGTTATCTCCAGCGAAGCCTGCACGGTGATGGTGATCCCCAAGGATCAGTTCCTCAGCCTGATGGAAAGCAATCCACGCATCGCCCACAGCCTTGTCGAGAGCATGGCCCGGCGCATCGACCTGCTCAATAAGGAAATTACTCAGCTACGCCAGCCTGGCTGAAGTCAGCCACGCTTACAGATGCCCCGGCCATGCGCCGGGGTTCTTCGTTTCAGACTGCAGAAAATCGCTATGGCGACGATGAGGGAAAATAATTTCCAAATAGCTGTTGACTATGTAATGAGAATTGCTATTATTTGCATCAGCTGATCGCGAGATCGGCCGATAACCTAAAGAGACCTTAGGTCGGACTCTTCAGATTATCTCCTCATCAGGCTAATCACGGTTATTGACCCGGCTCTTTGCCGGGTCTTTTTTTGCCTGCGAAAAATGACTTTGCAAGTACACCATGAGCAAGCCGTGACGTCCGTCGCTTCATTGATCTGCATCAGAGCAACTACGCCAGTAGCAGCTAGACTGTTCGCACGCTCACTGGGAGACACCATCATGGATATCCGGATACGTGCGTTGAAAGGCCCTCTCGGCACTCACTGGCAAGTCAGCCTCGACAGGCATCAGGTCAGCTTTCGCAGCGAAAACGAAGCGCGCCAGTTCGTGGCGACTCTCGAAGCGAGGGTGCAGGCGCCCCATGCGCTGCCGGCGGCCGGACAACGCATGGCGAGCTGAGCCATCGGTCAGCCGTGCGGGTGCCCGGCCCGTTGCTCCGCCCAGCGGGTGAAGCGCGAAGCCAGTACCGCCAGCACGCCGCAACAGAAGATCACCACCGCCATTGGCACGGCGCTGCCGTCATGCAGCACGCCGACCATGGACGCGGCGGTCGCCGCGATGGTGAATTGCAGGCTGCCCATCAGGGCCGACGCGCTCCCTGCGTGGCGCCCCTGCCCGGCCATCGCACAGGCGGAGGTATTCGGTAGCAGGATCCCCAACGACGCGATGCAGCCGAACAGCGGCACCAGCAGCGGCCACAGCGATTGGCCATGCAACCAGGACAACAGCAGCAACACCGCGCCACACCCCAGGTAGAACCAGACGATGCGCCTGGCCCAGTAGGCCGGCCCTTGGCGTGATACCAACCATGCGTTGAGCTGCGCCGCCAATATGAAGCCGGCAGCATTGGCGCCGAACAGCCAGCCGTAGTGTTCTGTCGCAACGCCATAGAGCTCGATGAACACGAAGGGTGAGCCGGCGATGTACGCGAACATGCCGGCAATCGCCAGACCGCCAGTCAGGGCGTGGCCGATAAAGGGCAGATCGGCGAACAGCCGGCGATATTCGCCGAGCGCGCCACGCAGCGGTGGCGGCTCGACATCGGGGTTCAGGGTTTCCGGCAACCACAGGAACAGGGCGACCAGGCAGGTCGCACTGAACAGCATCAGGCAGACGAAGATCGACGGCCAGCCGAACAGGTTGAGCAGCAAACCACCCGCCACGGGTGCGAGAATCGGTGCCAGCCCCATCACCAGCATCAGTTGCGAGAAAACCTTGGCCGAGCTGATCGGATCGCACAGATCGCGTACCACGGCCCGCGACACCACCATGCCGGCGCAACCGCCAAGGGCCTGCACGAAGCGCGCGACGATCAGCCACTCGAGAGTGGGCGCCACGGCACAGGCCAGCGAGGCCAGGGTGAACAGGGACACACCGACGAGCAGCGGTATGCGCCGCCCGAACCGATCGGCCAGCGGCCCATAGAGCAACTGTCCGATGGCCAGGCCGGCAAAGTAGGACGCCAGGGAGAGCTGGACATGCTCGGTGTCGGTGTCGAACGCCAGCGCCAGGGCGGGAAAGCTGGGCAGATAGAAATCGATGGCTAGCGGGCCGAAGGCACTGAGTGCCCCGAGGATCAGCAACAGGCGAAACGTCATTTGCAAGGTACTCGACGAGTGTCCCAACCCAGGCTGGGTCAACGGGCGGAGCGCTTGACGCCCCTGAAAGAGTGAACGCCGACAATTACATACAACTTCGTCTGTAAAACAAACCTTAGGGGCGAAAAATAATTACACTCGCCTTTCCTGAACCGATTGATTCCTGCCGTATGCGTCGAACCAAAGAACAAGCAGAACAGACCCGCAACACCATTCTGGCATCCGCCGAGATGCTGTTTCTGGAAAAGGGTGTCGCCCACACCAGCCTGGAGCATATCGCCAAGCACGCTGGCGTTACGCGTGGCGCGGTGTATTGGCACTTCCAGAACAAGGCCCACTTGTTTCACGACATGCTCAGCCAGGTACGCCTACCCCCGGAGCAACTGGCCAGACACCTGCAGGAGAGCGACTCCGGCGATGCGTTGCAGTCACTGCGCGAGCTGTGTGTCGAAGGTATCGCCAGCATCGCCCTGGACGAGCAGAAGCGGCGCATCTTCACGGTGCTGCTACACCGCTGCGAGTTCACCGAAGAACTGCGCGAGGCGGAAGAACGCCATGAAGCCTTCATCAATCAGTTCATCGACCTGTGCGAGGCGATCTTCGCCCATCCGTCAGCGCAATCGCGATTGCGCCCAGGCATGACGCCGCGCCTCGCTGCCCGCACCGTGCACGCACTGATCGTCGGCATGCTCAGCGACTGGCTGCGCGACAACAGCCTGTTCGACCCGCAGAGAGACGGGCCGGTGATGGTCGACGGGCTTTTCCGCGGCTTGATACACGACTGGAATTAGAAGCGGCTGGCAACGCGGCCTGACCGAGCCTCGCCATTGGCTAGCCTAGGTTCGGGCCGCTGGCACCGCCTCGGCCTTATAGCCTTCGTCGATAATCGCGGCGAGCACCTGATCGACCGGATGCGAGGTTCGCACCCTGACCTCGCCTGCGGCCAGATCGACCTGCACCTGTGCCGAGGCGTCGATGGCCTGTACGGCGCCGGTGATCGCCCGCACACAATGGTCGCATGTCATCCCTTCCACCTTGAATACCTTCATCGTCATCTCCTCTGCCCGCCAGGGCAATCGTTCGAACGGTGAGGGAGTATCGAGCTTGCCATCGGGTCAAGGTCAAGCATCACCTTGTTGAACGCGGTAACCTCGGCCAAGCTCAGAAAACTCCACTGCTACTGGTCTGACCATGTCCCGCCTCCTGCTCTCCCTGTTTCTTGCCCTGCCCTTGCCAGCCCTCGCTCAGGTGCTGCCGTCACATACCACCATGGGCGATGGCTATGCCGTGCTGATCGTTTCCCGCGAGCGCCTGGAAGTGGCATCGCCATGCGAGTTCGGCGTCTACCTGCAGGATCAACTGGCCGCGCGACTGTTTCAGGGCCAATCGGTGTCCTTCAATCTGCCGCCGGGCGAGGTATCGGTTCGCCTGGGCATGATCGGTACGGAGAACTGCCAGGCAGGCATCACCCCGCTCGATAGCCAGCGGCTGAGCCTGCAAGCCGGCGAAATCCGCCGTTATCGCATTGGCCTCAGCGCCTCTGGCCCATACCTGACGCCTGCGCCACCCAGCCAGTGAGCCGTGCCGGACACGGCAGCGGTTTCGGGGCTTGACCTTACCCATATGTCAAGGTTGATCCTGTGCCTATCAGCCAGGATCCATCGGAGCTCGTCATGCCCACATCGTCCACTCTCGATCTGCCGATCAGCGGCATGACCTGCGCCAGCTGTGCCGGCCGGGTCGAGCGCGCCTTGCGAAGCGTAGCGCAGGTCAACACCGCCAGCGTCAACCTGGCCAGCGAGCGCGCACGCGTCGAGGCGCCTGCCGAGCAACTGCCAGCACTGGTGGCGGCAGTCGAAAAGGCTGGCTACGAGATCCCCAGGGAAACGCTGGATCTGGCCATCGAGGGAATGACTTGCGCCAGTTGCGTGGGCCGCGTCGAGCGCGCACTGAGCAAGCAGCCTGGGGTGCTGTCGGCCAGCGTCAACCTGGCGACCGAACAAGCCCAGGTGCAAGTGGTCGCGGGGATGGACACACAAACGCTGCTCGCCGCCGTGTCAGCTGCGGGTTATTCGGCCAGCCCCGTGGATATCCAGCAAACGGACAACGACGCTGCCGATAGACGCCTGCAAGCCGAACGCTGGCGACTGATACTGGCGCTGCTACTGGCAACGCCACTGGTTCTCCCGATGTTGCTGGCGCCTTTCGGCGTGCATCTGATGCTACCGGCCTGGGTGCAGTTCCTGTTGGCCACCCCCGTGCAGTTCGTGCTCGGTGCGCGCTTCTACCGGGCCGCCTGGAGCGCGCTGCGCAGCGGTGCCGGCAATATGGATCAACTGGTCGCCCTGGGCACCAGTGCCGGTTATGGCCTGAGCCTCTATCAATGGGCGATCACCCCGGCGGGTCATATGCCGCACCTGTATTTCGAAGCCTCGGCGGTGATCATCGCCCTGATCCTGCTCGGCAAATACCTGGAGAGCCGCGCCAAACGCCAGACCACCTCCGCCATCCGCGCCCTGCAGGCACTGCGTCCCGACCAAGCGGTGCGCCTGCTCGATGGTGTCGAACAGCGAGTAGCCGTCAGCGCGCTTAGCCTCGGCGACCAGGTACTGGTTCGGCCTGGTGAGCGTTTTCCGGTCGACGGCAAGGTGCTGGAAGGTAACAGCCACGCCGACGAAGCATTGATCAGCGGCGAAAGCCTGCCGCAAGCCAAGGCGCCGGGCGACCCGGTGACCGCCGGCGCGATCAATGGCGAAGGTCGCCTGCTGATCGAAACCACCGCCCTTGGCGCAGAAACCGTACTGTCGCGGATCATCCGCCTGGTAGAGGACGCGCAGGCCGCCAAGGCGCCGATCCAGAAACTGGTGGACAAGGTCAGCCAGGTCTTCGTACCGGCCGTGCTGCTGATTGCACTGCTGACACTGGTCGTCTGGCTGGCCCTCGGTGCTGGTCTGGAAAACGCCCTGCTCAATGCCGTGGCCGTGCTGGTCATCGCCTGCCCTTGTGCCCTGGGCCTGGCGACGCCAACGGCGATCATGGCCGGCACCGGCGTGGCGGCTCGGCACGGCATTCTGATCAAAGATGCCGAAGCCCTGGAGATCGCCCATGGCGTCACTGTGGTGGCGTTCGACAAGACCGGCACCCTGACATCCGGCACACCGCGCATCGCTCACCTGCACACCGTCGGGGTCGAGACGAACCAGGCATTGCTCCTGGCGGGAGCCCTGCAGCAGGGCAGTGAGCATCCATTGGCCAAGGCGGTGCTGCAAGCTTGCGAAGAGGCGCACATCAAGCCACCGCCGGTGATTGCCAGCCAGGCGTTGGCTGGTCGTGGCATTGCCGGGCAGGTCGAGGGACAGTTGCTGCAGTTGGGCAATCGTCGCCTGTTGCTGGAAAGCGGCGCCAGCGAACCAGCCGAACTGGCAACTGCTGCGCAGGCCTGGGAAGCGGAGGGACGCACGCTGTCCTGGCTGATCGAGCATGACGCATCAGCACACGTGCTTGCGCTGTTCGCCTTTGGCGATACCTTGAAGGACGGTGCCCGCGAGGCCATCACCGAGCTCGGCAGGCGGCACATCGTCAGCCACCTGATCAGTGGCGACAACCAGGGCAGTGCGCAAGCCGTCGCCCGCCAGCTCGGCATCGACTCGGTTCATGCTCAGGTGCTGCCCGCGGACAAGGCGCGCATCGTCGGTGAGCTGAAAGCCTCTGGCGTAGTGGCCATGGTCGGCGACGGTATCAACGACGCCCCTGCCCTGGCGGCGGCGGATGTCGGTATCGCCATGGGTGGCGGCACCGATGTGGCGATGCAGGCCGCCGGCATTACCCTGATGCGTGGCGATCCACGCCTGGTACCCGCGGCACTGGACATCGCCCGGCGCACCTACGCCAAGATCCGCCAGAACCTGTTCTGGGCCTTCATCTACAACCTGGTGGGCATTCCCCTGGCCGCTTTCGGCCTGCTCAACCCGATGCTGGCCGGCGCGGCGATGGCGCTGTCGAGCGTCAGTGTGGTGAGCAATGCCCTGCTGCTGAAAACCTGGCGACCCAACGACTCGAGCGAGGAGTAACGCAGATGAATATCGGGCAGGCGGCCAAGCACACCGGCCTTAGCGCCAAGATGATCCGCTACTACGAAGCCATCGGCCTGCTGCCCAGCGCCGGGCGCAGCGAAAGTGGCTATCGCCAGTATGGCGACGATGACCTGCAGCGCCTGCGCTTTATTCGCCGCGCCCGTGACCTGGGATTTTCTCTCGCCGAGTCGGGCAAGCTGCTGGCGCTATGGCACGACCGGGATCGGGCCAGCGCCGATGTAAAAGCCCTGGCCGTCGAGCATATCGACGCGCTCAACGAGAAGATCGCCGAACTCGAAGCCCTGCGCGATACGCTGCAGAATCTGGTGAATCACTGCCAGGGCGATCATCAACCCGACTGCCCGATTCTCGATGACCTGCAAGCGGGTGACGGGTGCTGCCAACGCACTCAGGCGCCCAGCGACAGCCGCTGAAGCGCCGAGCAATCCGCGACGAAATGATCGGTCAGTTCCGGCCAGGGGTTGGCCGGCAGGTTGACCAGCACCGTAGCGGTGCCTGCGGCACGGCCACTCGCCAGATCATGACGGTGATCGCCGACCATCACCATGTCCCGTGGTGCCACCTGCCAGCGGTCGGCCAAGTGCAGCAGACCGCCTGGATCGGGCTTGGGCGGCGCTTCGTCACGACCGAGAATGTCGAGCGTCGCGAAGCAGTCATCCAGGCCGATGGCCTGCAGGGTCAGCAGCGCCAGCTCTCGGGCGTTACGGGTCAGGATGCCAAGGCGCAGCCCCCGCGCGTGCAGCGCTCGCACCAATGCCACGGCACCTGCCGCTGGCCGGGATGCGATGGCCAGTTCCCGCTCGTGCTCGAGCAGCCAGGCATGCTTGGCCCGCGAGACGTCCGGGGGCAGCGCTGCCAGGTGATGAAGGATGTCGTCCTCGGGCGGGATGTCCAGGGCCATGCGGATAACGGAAAAATCATGCACGGCGATGGTCAGGGTGCCGTCCATATCGAAGACCCAATGGGTATAGCGCTGCAGACTCATTACCCCTCCGGCAGGACAATATCGAATAGCCGCTGCGAAACCGCTCAGCGCCAGTCTTCGCGCAAGCGGATCAGGCCTTCCTGCGCAACCGAGGCAACCAGCTGGCCCTGACGGTTGAACACACTGCCGCGGGAGAAACCGCGGGCATTGCCTGCCCAGGGGCTGTCCATGGCGTAGAGCAGCCAGTCGTCCATGCGCAGGTTGCCGTGGAACCAAATGGAGTGATCGAGGCTGGCGACCTGCATGAATTTCTGCCACACCGATACGCCGTGGGGCAGCATCGAGGTGGTCAGCAGATTGAAGTCCGAGGCGTAGCCCAGCAGGTACTTGTGGATGGCGGGCGTGTCCGGCAGCTCGCCGTCCGCGCGGAACCATACGTACTTGACCGGCTCGCTGCGCTGCGGCGCGAACGGGTTGTCGACGGTGACCGGGCGGATGTCGATGGGTTTGTCGAACAGCACACGCTCACGTACCCGCGGCGGCAGCGAGTCAGCCACCAGGCTGGCCAGTTCGGTTTCCGAACGCAGCCCTTCCGGGCCTGGTACATCGGGCATCTGCTCCTGATGGTGGAGTCCTTCCTCCAGGTACTGGAACGAGGCGCTGCAGGTGAAGATCGCCTTGCCCTTCTGCACCGCCGTCACCCGGCGGGTGCTGAAGCTGCCGCCGTCACGCACGCGGTCGACCTGATACACCACCGGCAACGTGGCATCGCCAGGGCGCAGAAAGTAACCGTGCAGCGAATGCACGTGGCGATCCGCCTCGACCGTCTGGGAGGCCGCCGACACGCATTGCCCCAGTACCTGGCCACCGAAGAGTTGGCGAAAGCCGAGATCCTGGCTGACGCCACGGAACAGGTTTTCCTCGATGGCCTCAAGGCTCAGCAACGCCACCAACTCTTGCAGGACTTGACTCATAGCGGTTCTCCACGGCCCTTGACCAGGGCAATACTGCGACACGCGCGGGGTGCGCGGACGGTGAATGGTAATGCCTTTGCGGGCCGTCAGGAATATTGGCATGGCGGCAGAGACGACAGGCTCAGCCCCGCTTCGGCCATCCGTTTCGCGTCATCTCGTACAGCAGGTGCTGGCGTAGCGGGTGCCCGGGCGCCAGCGCAGGGTGTTCGAAGCCGCCAGCCGGCCGCATGCCGAGCACCTGCATCACTCGCTGCGATGGCGTATTCACGGTAGCGGTGAAGGACACCACCCGCTCCAGCGCCAAGCGGCCAAAAGCGCAATCCAGAGCGGCGCGAGCGGCCTCCTGTGCATAGCCCTGCCCCCAATGACCCGGCACCAGTCGCCAGCCAATCTCCACCGCTGGCTTGAAGGGAGCCTCGAAGCCAACATGGGCCAGCCCGGTGAAGCCGATAAAGCGCCCATCCTCACGACGCTGCAACGCCCAGAAGCCGAAACCGTGCTGCCTGAAGTGCTGCTGCAGACGCGCCAGTAACACCATGCTCTGCTCGCGGCTCAAGGGTGCGGGAAAATAGCGCATCACCTCAGGGTCAGCGCACAACGTCGCCAGCTCGCTCAGGTCTTCGTCATGCCAGGCGCGCAGGTTCAGGCGTGGCGTCTGCAGCTCGATCACATCCATTTCGCTTCTCGTGCATACTGCTCAGGGTTCACCAACGCCGCCATTGTATGCCCCTGCCGCTGATCTACCACGACGACTACAGCCCGCCCTTTCCAGAGGGCCACCGCTTCCCGATGGAGAAATTCCGTCTGCTGCGCGACCACTTGGTGGACAGCGGACTGACTCGGGATGTCGACCTGCTGCGCCCGGAAATCTGCCCCGCGGACATCCTCGCCCTCTGCCATTGCCCCGCCTATGTAGAGCGTTACCTGAACGGCGAGCTGAGCGACGAGGATCAGCGCCGCCTGGGCCTGCCGTGGAGCCCGGAGCTGGCTCGACGCACCGTGCGGGCAGTCGGCGGCTCGCTGCTGGCCACCGAGCAGGCCCTGCACCACGGCCTGGCCTGTCACCTGGCGGGCGGCACCCACCACGCTCACTACGATTACCCGGCGGGTTTCTGCATCTTCAATGATCTGGCGGTGATCGCCCGCTACCTGCTGGAAAGCGGCAAGGCGCAGCGAGTGCTGATCTTCGACTGCGACGTGCACCAGGGTGATGGCACGGCGCGCCTGCTCGCCGATACGCCGGACGCGATCACCGTATCCTTGCACTGCGCGCAGAACTTCCCGGCGCACAAGGCCGCCAGCGACTGGGACATTCCCCTGCCCCGGGGCATGGGCGACAGCGACTACCTGCGGGTGGTCGACGACAGCCTCAACTACCTGCTACCCCTCTATCAGCCGGATATCGTGCTCTACGACACCGGCGTCGACGTACACCGCGACGATGCCCTCGGCTACCTGCAACTCACCGACGCCGGCCTGGCCGCCCGCGACGAGGCCGTGCTGCAGCATTGCCTGGGCCGCGACATTCCCGTGGTCGGCGTGATCGGTGGCGGCTACAGCAAGGATCGCCACGCCCTGGCCCGGCGCCACGGCATCCTCCACCACAGTGCCGCGCGGGTATGGCAGCAACGAAGCCTCGGGTAAACTTCTCCCTTTGCCCAACCGATGCCACCATGACCGACATTCTCACGCCCTCCTCTCACTCGGTCGCCATCATCGGCGGCGGCCCAGCCGGCCTGATGGCCGCCGAGGTACTGGCAGGTGCCGGCCTGCGCGTCGAACTGTTCGATGCCATGCCATCGGTGGGGCGTAAATTCCTCCTCGCCGGCGTCGGCGGCATGAACATCACTCACTCCGAGCCCTACCCGGTTTTCGTCGCTCGCTACGGCGAACGCCAGCCGCAGATCGACAAGCTGCTGCAAGACTTCGACGCCGATGCCCTGTGCGACTGGATTCATGGCCTTGGCATCGAGACCTTCGTCGGCACCTCGGGTCGCGTGTTCCCCACCGACATGAAGGCCGCGCCGCTGTTGCGCGCCTGGCTCAAACGCCTGCGCGAAGCAGGCGTGCATTTGCATACCCGACACCGCTGGCTGGGCTGGAATGCCGATGGCAGCTTGCGGCTAGACACACCAGAGGGCGACCGCTCGATCCATGCCGATGCCGTGTTGCTGGCCCTGGGCGGCGGCAGTTGGCCGCGGCTCGGCTCCGATGGCAGTTGGGTCGCACATCTGCAACAGGCCGGCGTACCCATCGCCCCGCTGCAGCCCAGCAACTGCGGTTTCGATGTGGACGCCTGGAGCTCATTACTGCGCGAAAAATTCGCTGGCGCGCCGCTGAAGAACGTCGCCCTGGGCCTGGCTGGCGAAGCGCAGCGCCAGGGTGAGTTCGTACTCACCGCCACGGGCATCGAGGGCAGCCTGGTGTACGCCCTGTCCGCCGGGATTCGCCAGCGCATCAGTCGTGACGGCAGTTGCACGGTGCATCTCGACCTGCTGCCACAACGTAGCGAAGAAGCCTTGAGCAAGGCCCTGAGCAAACCGCGCGGCTCACACTCCATGGCCAAACACCTGCATCGCCAGGCCGGGCTGGATGGCGCCAAGGCTGCACTGCTACGTGAGCTGGCCCCCGCCGAACACTTCGTCGACCCTGGACGCCTGGCCGCCTCGATCAAAGCCCTGCCCATCCAGCTGCGCCAACCGCGCCCGCTGGAGGAAGCGATCAGCAGTGCCGGTGGCGTGCCGTTCGAAGCCCTCGACAAGGGGCTGATGCTGACCACCCTGCCCGGCACCTTCTGCGCCGGCGAAATGCTCGACTGGGAAGCACCCACCGGCGGCTATCTGCTCACTGCCTGCTTCGCCAGCGGCCGCGTAGCCGGCCAGGGCATCGCGCGCTGGCTACGAAACAACACCCGATAACCCACGGATCAGGAGGATCCCCATGCTGACCAGCGTCGAACTCAAGACCTTCATCCCGGCAAAGGACTACCCGCTAAGCCAGGCGTTCTACACTGCCCTGGGCTTCAAACCCGGCTGGCAATCGGACGAGATGAGCTACTTCAGCAATGGCGAGCACAGCGCCTTCCTGCTGCAGAATTTCTACGTCAAGGAGCAGGCGGACAACTTCGTCATGCACCTGCTGGTCGATGACGTCGAAGCCTGGTGGGCCCATGTGCAACAGGAAAACCTGGCCGAACGCTTCGGCGTACGCACCATCGCCCCCGAAGACCAGCCCTGGGGCATCCGCGAGTTCATCATCTTCGACCCGAGCGGTGTGCTGTGGCGGATCGGGCAGAATATCTGAGGCACCCAAGCGCCATGGAAACCATCGGCGCCCCCGACGGGAGCGATGCCATTGGTAATCAGCAACTGCTGGAGATAGCCCTGAGCAATCCTGTGAATCAGGCGCTGCTGCAGATACTTACCAAGCTGGATATTCCAGCCTGCACGCTGACTGCTGGCTGCCTGTTCCAACCCGTGTGGAACCTGCAATCCGGTCAGCCTGCGGATTGGGGCATCAAGGATTATGATGTTTTCTACTTCGATCAGGATGTGTCCTGGGAAGCTGAAAACCAGGTCATCGAGCAAGTGCAGAGAGCCTGCTCTCACCTTGCTAGCAATATCGAAGTACGTAATCAGGCCCGGGTGCACCTTTGGTACGAGCAGAAATTCGGCGCTCCATGCCCGCGGCTGCAAAGCGTCTTCGATGGCATCGACCGCTACCTGATCAAGGCAACCTGTATTGGCGTGGACGTCCGTAGTGGCGAGTTGTATAGCACCCATGGCCTGGATGAGCTGCAACGAGGAATACTGCGCATCAATCCGCTAAATCCGCAGCCCGAGATGTTTCTGCGCAAGTCACAGAGTTACCAGGCGCGCTGGCCTTGGCTGAAGATAGAGACATCTTGAACGGAGTGAAACAGACATAGCCTGGGTCGAGCGAAACGATACCCAGGGCCGTATGAGTAATGCGACCTGGCCTCTAGCTTTCGGGCGAAATCGACTTTCGCAAGAACACCCGGGCATAACCGTCTTCCACGGCCCGGCGAGTTTCCTGATACCCCAACCGCGCGTAGAACAGGATGTTCTCGGTCATCAACTCGTTGGTGTAAAGCTCGATAGACCCACACCCCAGCGCCTGAGCCTGGCGCTCGGCAAAACTCATCAGTTCCCTGCCAAGCCCCTGGCCACGGGCCTGGTTGCAAACCGCGACGTTCTGCACATGCAGGACATCGCCCTCATGCTCCAGCACCAAAACGCCTCTCGGCGCCCCGTCCATTTCCAATACGAATACCCTGCACCGCTCGATGACCTGGCGGTAGTCATCGAGCATCGGCGCAGGCTCCCTGCCGATTCGCGGAATGTAGGGTGCGTAGGCTTCGTGAACTATCGCGGTTATCGCGTCGACATCAGCCTCGGTGGCGTGGCGTACGAGCACTAACGCCCGCCCTTCGGCTTACCGCCGAAGCTCGGTACCTTGCGGATGGCCTTGACCGGCGGTGCAACGGGTTCGTCGCTTTCCATCCAGCGGCCCAGGCTGCCGGACTTGCCGCCGCCGACCACCTTGGGCTTTTTCGGTTTCTTCGGCTTTTTCACCACCAGGCCGCCAGCGACCGTCTGCGGCACGCGGTGATCGGGGATGAAATCCGGTTCGTCGACGCGCTGCAGAATCTGCTGGATCAGCGCCTCGATGGCCGACAGCAATTGCACCTCGTCGGCGCAGACCAGCGACACGGCCTGGCCGCTGGCTCCCGCACGACCGGTACGGCCAATGCGGTGCACGTAGTCTTCGGCGACGATGGGCAGGTCGAAGTTGACCACCAGCGGCAGATCGTCGATATCCAGGCCACGGGCGGCCACGTCGGTGGCGACCAGCACGTCGACTTCACCGTTCTTGAAGCGCTGCAGCGCACGCAGGCGGGTTGGCTGCGGCTTGTCGCCGTGGATCGAGTCGGCACGAATGCCCGCGGCCAGCAGCTCCTGCTCCAGCTCGTCGACGCCCTTGCGGGTCTTGGCGAACACCAGCACCTGCGACCATTTCTTGCTGCGGTAGAGGTGCAGGAACAGCTCGGCCTTGCGCTTCTTGTCCACCGGGATCAGCCACTGTTTGACCGACTTGGCCGCGGCGTTGCGCGGGCTGACCTCGATGCTCAGCGGATCGCGCAGCATTTCGCCAGCCAGGGTGCGAATGGCCTCGGAGAAGGTCGCGGAAAACAGCAGGGTCTGGCGCTTCTTCGGCAAGGCGGCGAACAGGTCATCCAGCTCGCGGGCAAAGCCCAGGTCGAGCATGCGATCGGCTTCGTCGAGCACCAGTACCTGCAGTTGGGAGAACTTCACCGCGTTCTGGCGGTACAGGTCGAGCAGCCGGCCGGGTGTGGCGACCAATACGTCGAGCCCTTTGCGCAGCTTCATCATCTGCGGGTTGATGCTCACGCCGCCGTACACCGCGTAACTGCGCAGCGGCAGAAACTGCGAATAGGTCTGCACGCTCTGCTGCACCTGCTCGGCCAGCTCACGGGTCGGCACCAGCACCAGGGCACGCACCGAATTGCTCGCCACCACCGGGCCTTCCATCATCAGACGCTGCAGGATCGGCAGGGTGAAGGCCGCGGTCTTGCCGGTGCCGGTCTGCGCCGCGGCCATCAGATCGCGGCCCTTGATGATCGGGCCGATGGCCTGGGCCTGCACGGGCGTCGGGGTCTTGTAATCGAGGCCGTCGAGGCAACGCAGCAGAGGTTCGATCAGGCCGAGGGAAGCGAAGGTCATGGTGGCAACGTGATGGGCAATGGGAAGACCGCACAGTTTATCCTGTCCGGGAACAGATCGCCCTAACCCACGACGTTGAGTATCGCGCGAACCTTGGCCGCCGGCATGCCCTGCAACTGACGCAGGAAGTCATGATCGACCGCACTGCGGCCGTACTGCTCGCGCAGCAAGCGGCACAGATGCAGGGTGAGGTTGGCGGCCATCTCCGCGTCGGCCAGCGCCCGGTGAGCCTTGCCGGTATCCGGCAGGCGCGCCCAGCGGTTGAGGTTACCGAGCTTGTGGCTCGGTGCGCTTGGCAGCAAACGCCGCGACAGCAGCAGCGAACAGGCGAACGGCTGGGCACGGCTGCGCCCGATCAGGCCCAGTTCGGCGTCCCAGAATTTCTGATCGAAGGAGGCGTTGTGCGCCAGCATCGGAATGTCGCCAACGAACTCGGCGACTTCATGCATCACCTCGGCCGCCGGTGGTGCATCACGCAACATGGCATTGCTGATGCCGGTGAGTTGCTCGATGAACGGCGGTACCCAGGCACCGCTGTTCATCAGGCTCTGGTAACGCGCGGTGATCTGCCCGTTCTCGATGATCACCACCCCGATTTCGGTGGCACGCGCCTGCTGGGCCGGCGACATGCCGGTGGTTTCGAAGTCGATGACAGCGATGGGTTTCACGTAAAGCCTCAGTGTTTCAACAACAGATGGCCCTCGATGGGCACATAACGAGTAGCCGCGCGCACCAGCGATTGTGCGGTAAGCCCGGGAACGCCGTAGGCCACGGCCTCGACGCCATGGCGCTGACGAATGCGCTCGAGCAGCAGATCGAAATCGCCGTCGCCGGAAGCCAGCACCACGCTGTCGACGTTCGCCGCAGCATCCATCACGTCGATGGTGATGCCCACGTCCCAATCGCCCTTGGCCGAACCGTCACTGCGCTGAATGTAGGGTTTGAGCTTCACGGTGAAACCGAGGTTGCGCAGGATCTGCTGGAACTGCTGCTGCTTGGGGTCGCCGCGGTCGATGGCATAGGCGTACGCCTCGACGATCTCGCCACCGCCGGCCAGCTCGGCCCAGAACGCGGTGTAGTTGAAGTGACAGCCATAGGCCTGGCGCACGGTGTAATAGAGATTCTGTACGTCGGCGAACACGGCTATTTTTTTCACCGGACATCCTCACAAGGGCTCGCGCGGGTTGCACGGGTTGCCAGTATGCCAGCCTCGCCCCCTCCAGGTCGAAAGCCGCAGCCCGACGGTGATCGAGGCTCGCCTCATCACTGGTCGAGAAACCGGCGCCCTCGTATGATGACGACCTGTTTTTCTGGCCGCGACTTTCCATGAATCCCCTCGACGCCTTGCGTGACGCCTGGTTCTTCTTCCGGCAAAACCTGCTACAGATCATCCTCCTGTGCCTGCCCTTCCTGCTCCTGGAGGCAGTTCTTCGCCTGCAGATCGAAGGCCTGGTCGCTGCCGCCCAGGTGCCGCTCTACGACGTACTGCTCGGGCTGTTCTTCTATCCGCTGTACAGCGCCGCGCTGATCCTGTTCATCGAGGCACGCAGCAGCGGCGGGCAGCCGGCCAAGAGCGCGCTGATCGCCATGAGCCTGAGCCTGTGGCCGCGCTTCGTGCTGCTGGCCGGCATCGGCACCCTGGCGATCATGCTGGGCGCCTCGCTGTTCATCCTGCCGGGGCTGTGGCTGATGGTGCGGCTGGTATTCTCCGATTACCTGCTGGTACTGCGCGGCCTGTCGCCGCTACAGGCGCTGCATGAAAGCCTGCAACTGACCCGCGGGCATTTCTGGCCGATTTTCGCCTGTGTGCTGCTGGTGATGGTGCCGATCTGGGTGATCGGCTTCATGGCTGGCGATATCGCTGCCGATCCGGCCGGGCGCCTGCTACTCGATCTGCTGCTCGGCCTCTGCCAGCTGTTCACCACCGTGGTGGTGTTCCGCCTGTTCATGCTGCGCACGGGCGACAATGCCGCGCCCCTGCCGTAACCTGCCGGGCAACCCTATCGCTTCTTCGATCGAGACGACCACGTGGCAAGAAAATCGCGCAGAGAGCTGGCCAAAGACCGCGGTGACCTCGGCGACCTGCCGATCACGGTCAAGGATGTAGCCCTCAAGGCCGGTGTGTCGCCGATCACCGTGTCGCGGGCGATCCAGCGCCCGGAGCTGGTCAGCGATGCCACCCGCACGCATGTACTCGAAGTGGTACGCGCCATGGGATACGTGCCCAACCTGATGGCCGGTGGCCTGGCGACCAGCAAGAGCCGCCTGGTGGCCATCGTGCTGCCGACCATCGCCAATTCGATCTACGCCAGCGTGGTGCAGGCGATCATGGATCGCCTCGCCGAAGCCGGCTATCACACCCTGGTCGGGCCGAGCGGCTACACCCCCGAACATGAAGAAGCCCTGCTGGCAGCCATTCTCGGCCGTCGCCCGGACGGCATCGTGCTGACCGGCACCTTTCACACCCAGGCCAGCCGCGAACGCCTGGCGTCCGCCGGCATCCCGGTGGTCGAAGCCTGGGATCTCGGCGACGACGGACTGGACATGCAGGTGGGCTTCTCCCATGAGCAGGTCGGCGCCGCCGTGGCCGAGCACTTCTTCGCTCGGGGCTACCGGCGCTGGGCGGTGATCGGCGTCGACGATCCTCGTGCGCTGCGCCGCTGTAACGCGGTGATCGGCCGCCTCACCACGCTGGGTGTCGAGACCGTGGCGGTACAGACCTTGCCCCTGCCAGCGACCTGGGAGGTCGGCCGCAAGGGCCTGGCCAATCTGCTGGATGCCGGTGAACGACCGGATTTCATCTTCTGCAGCTCGGATACCGTGGCCCTCGGCGTTCTGGCTGAAGCGGCCACCCGCGGGCTGAACGTGCCTGGCGACATCGCCGTGCTGGGCTTCGGCGACACCCTCAACGGCCAATTCGCCAACCCTGCCCTGTCCACGGTCAGCGTCAACGCCACCGAGATGGGCAGGCAAGTCGCCGAAGCGCTGCTGCGCCGCTTCGACGGCCAGAGCGCCGAACCGAGCATGGATACCGGGTTCGCGATCATCGAGCGTGGCAGCACCGCTTGAGCCTGGCGACAGACACTACGCCTGCATTCGTAGGATGGGTGAAACCCATCACGATTGATGGGTTTCACCCATCCTACGGCCTGCTTCTCTATCCGCCCGCAACCATCAACCCTAAAAATTCACGCTTGAATGATAACGTTATCTGTTTATGATGATAACGTTATCTTTTTCACCACCAGCGACACCCGAAGCGATCTGCAAACGCTGCCCGACGAGGCAGCCAGACCATCCGCAACGCCGGCGACGGCAACAGGAGTCAAGCGATGAACAATAACAATATCCACACAGGCACCCCGGTCATCACCTCCCTGGAGGTCATTCCCGTTGCCGGGCACGACAGCATGCTGCTCAACCTGAGCGGTGGCCACGCGCCCTTCTTCACCCGCAACCTGCTGATCCTGCGCGACAACGCCGGGCATGTCGGCGTCGGTGAAGTGCCGGGCGGCGAAGCTATTCGCCAGACTCTTGAAGACGCGCGCCAACTGCTGCTCGGCCAATCCATCGGCCAATACCAGAAGCTTCTCGGCCAGGTGCGTCAGGCCTTCGCCGACCGCGACTCCGGCGGTCGCGGCCTGCAGACCTTCGATCTGCGTATCACCATCCACGCCGTCACTGCCGTGGAAGCCGCGCTGCTCGACCTGCTCGGTCAGCATCTGGAAGTACCGGTCGCCGCCCTGCTGGGCGAAGGTCAGCAGCGTGATGCCGTGGAAATGCTGGGCTACCTGTTCTATATCGGCGACCGCAAGAAAACCGACCTGCCCTATCGCCAGGAAGCGGATGCCGATAACGCCTGGTTCCAGGTGCGCAACGAAGAAGCGCTGGATGCTCAGGGCGTGGTGCGTCTCGCCGAGGCCGCCTACGAGCGTTATGGCTTCAAGGATTTCAAACTCAAGGGCGGCGTGCTGCGCGGCGATGAGGAAATCGAAGCGGTCACCGCACTGGCCGAGCGCTTCCCGGATGCGCGTATCACCCTCGATCCGAACGGCGCCTGGTCGCTACAGGAAGCCATCCGCCTGTGCCGCGACCAGCACCATGTGCTGGCCTACGCCGAAGACCCCTGCGGTGCCGAGAACGGTTACTCCGGCCGCGAGGTGATGGCCGAGTTCCGCCGCGCCACCGGCCTGCCGACCGCGACCAACATGATCGCCACCGACTGGCGTCAGATGGGCCATGCCATCCAGCTGCAGTCGGTCGACATTCCCCTGGCCGACCCGCACTTCTGGACCATGCAGGGTTCGGTACGCGTGGCGCAGATGTGCAACGACTGGGGCCTGACCTGGGGCTCGCACTCCAACAACCACTTCGACGTGTCCCTGGCCATGTTCACCCACGTCGCCGCCGCGGCACCGGGCAAGATCACCGCCATCGACACCCACTGGATCTGGCAGGACGGCCAGCGCCTGACCAAGGAGCCGTTCCGCATCGAAGGCGGCCTGGTCAGCGTGCCGCAGAAACCGGGTCTCGGCGTGGAACTGGACATGGATGCCGTGGCCAAGGCCCACGAGTGCTACAAGGGCATGGGCCTGGGTGCGCGCAACGATGCCGTGGCCATGCAGTACCTGATCAGTGGTTGGACATTCGATAACAAGAAGCCCTGCCTGGTGCGCTGAGAACTCTCCGGTGCGATGTTGATCCCGCAGGACGCGGGATCCATCAATATGAGGCACCGCGATGTTGACGCGGCGCGTAACCCACCAAATCGATATCCGGTTTCGCGCCCATGGTGGGTTACGGCGCAACGGTAATGGCATCGTGCTGGTGCCTTGTAACAAGCACCTAACCCACCCTACCGCTCCTAAAATTGCTTACTGAATCTTGTAGGTGAAGGTGTTCTTCACGTTCGCCACGGCGACCGCCTGGCCGTTGACCACCTTTGGCTGATAGCGAAAGCTCTTCGCGGCCGCCAGCGAGGGTTTGACGAACAGCGGGTGACACTCGCCCACGACCTGGGGATCCTCCACCCGCCCTTGGGCGTTCACCCGGTAAGCCACGGTGCATTCACCCTCGATCTTGCGATCCAGAGCACGCTGGGGGTAGTCCGGTGCATCCTTGGCAATTGGCAGGTACTGACGGCTGGCCGCCTCGGCCTCCGCTCGCGCGGCTGCTGCCGCAGCGGCCTGGCGCTCGGCTTCGGCCTGGCGGGCCTGGGCCTGGGCCAGTTGCTGTTCCTGCAGCCGTGCCTGGCGCTGCCGTTCCTGGCGAGCCATCGCCTCCTGACGTAACGCTTCTTCACGACGCTGCTGCTGACGTTCCCGCTCGATGCGTTGCTGCCTTTCCTGCCGTTCCTGCTGCACGCGCTTGAGGGCCAGATCCGCCTCCTGCACCTGGGGCGCCTCGACCACCGGTTCAGGCAGCGGCGCTGGCTCGGCCGCCGCCACCTCCGGCATGGGCGGCGCAACCGGTGGCGGCGGAGGCTGCACAGCCGGCGCGGGGGGCGAAACCAGCTGGGTGGTGATCACCGCGGAAACCACAGGCGGCATCGGCGCGTTATGCGACAGGTTGAGCAGCACGAACGCCAGGCCGATATGCAGCGCCACCGCCACACCGAGGGCGAAGCTGTGCTCACGCCAGGCCGGCCAGGGGAAACGCGGTTCGTGCAAGTCCAAGGTCAGCGTGCTCATATCAGGGGGCCTCGGTGATCAGCCCGAGACGGCTGACGCCGCCACGCTGCAGTTCGGCGATACCGGCGACCACCGCGCCATAGTCGGCGTTCTGGTCGGCGCGGATATACACCTGGGTGTCCGGGTGCTCGGCAACGATGCCGGCGATCTTCTCGCCCATCTGCGCCTTGTCCACCGCGCTGTCGGTCTGCGACTCGGTGTCCACTTCACTGCCCAGGTTCCAGTAGTAGCTGCCGTCATCCTTTACCGAGAGGGTGACGATGCGCTGTTCGTTCGGCGTCGGCAGTGCTTCGGCAGCTACTTTGGGCAGCTCGATCTGCACGCCCTGCACCAGCATCGGCGCCGTGACCATGAAGATCACCAGCAGTACCAGCATCACGTCGATGTAGGGCACCACGTTCATTTCGGCTTTCAGGCCGTGTTTCCGGGTCGGTCTAACCAGCATGGGGAAGCCCTCCTCAGGCCGCGGCGGCCATGCTTGGCACCGCACTGTTCAGGCGCCGATGCAGGCGGCCCTGCAGTTCGTTGCCAAAGGCGTAGTAACGGGCGATCAGCGTCTGGGTGCGCGCCGAGAAACGGTTGTAGGCCATCACCGCGGGAATCGCCGCGAACAGGCCGATGGCAGTGGCGATCAGCGCTTCGGCGATGCCCGGTGCCACGGTCGAGAGAGTCGCCTGCTGCACCTGGGACAGACCGAGAAAGGAATTCATGATCCCCCACACGGTGCCGAACAGGCCGATATAGGGGCTGACCGAACCCACGGTGGCGAGGAACGGCAGGCCTTTTTCCAGGCGCTCTTCCTGCTCGGCGATGGCCACGTGCAGGCTGCGCTCGACACCGTCGAGCACCGTATCCGGGTGATCGCCGGCGTGGGGCTGCAACTGGCTGAAGGTCTGGTAACCGGCGATGAAGATGCGCTGCAGAGCGGCGTCCACCGGCAGCTCCTGCTGCGCGCCTTCGCGGTACAACCCGCCGATTTCATCGCTGCGAAAACGTTTGAGAAAGGTCTTCGCCAGGCGCTCGCTACGGCGCAGTACCGCGCCACGCTGGACGATCAGGTACCAACTGATCAGCGAGGCCAGCACCAGGCAGAGCATCACCGCTTGAACGACGATGCTCGCCTCGCTGATGAGGCCCCAGACGGTCATGTGTTCGAGATGGGGTTGGTTTTGCATGACGGATTCCTTCGATTGCGCGAGCACCACGGCTCACATTGGAAGACAGGGACGTTGCGCACTGATGACAGGCGCAACGCCACGCAACTAACTCCAGTTTCGTAGGGTGGATCGGGGCGCGTAGCTGTCGCCTTTTACATCCACCGAAACGGTGGATCGGGCGGGCCGCGTAGGTGAAGCGTGATCCACCCTACAACCGAAGGTTTTTCACTCCAGTCCCAGAACGTCGGCGACCGCCGACCAGGGCACGTACTTGTAGTTCTGGTTGCCCTCGGGCATACGCTTGCGGCCGTCCTGCACCACCAGCATGCCGGCGCTCCATGGCCCACCCAGGTTGGCCGAGGTCACTTCCAGGCCATCGGTTTCCGAGGCTCCGTCGATGCCCAGTCGGGCGTTCAGGCCAATCCGGAAACTGCCGCGCAGCTTGTATGGCGCCTGCGCCTCGACTACCACGTAGCTGTCGTTGCCCTGGCTGGAAATCACCAGGTAGTCGCGCTGTTTGCCGTGGTAGAGCCCCAGGCCCTCGATGTCGTCCTGCAGCGGGCCACCGACGGCGATGACTTTCTCCAGCTCTGCCTGCGCATCGCCACGGGCATCCAGCGCCCACACCGCCACGTCTTCCTCGCCGATATACAGGCGCTCGTTGCGGTCGTCGGCCACGCAGCCTTCCGGCTGGCTCTCGGTCTTGAAGCGCCTTACCAATTGGCCGGTCGCCTCGCCGCTCTCACCGCTGAGGCGGTATTGCAGAAAGGTGCCGTCCTTGTCGTTGGCGATGGCATGGATGGCGCCCTGGCGATCCTTGAACAGACACAGCCCGTAGATCTCCTCGAGCGGCGTGGCGAGCTGACCGATATCGCTGAGCTCGCCGCTGGCCGGATCGATGGCGAACAGGTGCAGGCTGTTGTGATCGCGATTGCTGGCCACGGCCAGATCCACCTGGCGATTGCCGAGCCTGAAACCCAGGCGAATGTCGACGTTGTTGAGCCGGCCAACACGCAGGTTCTGCACCTGCTTGCCGGCCAGGTCGTAGGCGAGCAGCCCGCCCTTCTTGTCGGTGCCCAGTACGCGGCTGCGCTCGGGATAGCGGGTATTGACCCAGATCGCCGGGTCATCCGCCGCGTCGCCCAGGCTGGGCACGCCATCGGTCTGCACCAGCGGCGCGATCTGCGGGATGACTGTCGCTTGCGGCGTCGCTTTCGGCGTCCAATCCAGGGTTGCGCTACGTGCACCGTCATCATCGATCAGCAGCAGCTCAAGGCCCTCGGCCGTGGCGCGGGCACTGACCTGCTCCGGCTCGTCGAGACCGTCGAGCTTCACCACGCCGGTACGCTGCCAATGCTCGGCGCTGCGCTGATACAGGTGCAGGTTCGCGGCGCCTGAATCGAGCAACAACAGGGCATCGGGCAACACCGCCATACCCGCGGCGCTTTCAGCCAGAGCGCCAAAAGGCGCGAGCAACTCCACCGGCTCACGCACCAGCGGCGCTTCGGCGTCAGCCTGGTAACGCCAGACACCGACATTTTCCTCGTTGACGTAAAGGCTTTCGCTGCGGTCATCGACCTGGCAGAAGCCGCTTTCCGGCGGCAGGCTCAGGGCACGTACCAGGCGTGCGTCGGCCAGCGGTCGACCGTTTTCGGCCACCAGCCATTGCTCGCCTATGCCCTCCTCGCCCACCAGGAACAGGTAGTCGTTGCGCGCGCTGTCGCGGTACAGGCACAGCCCTTCGATGGCGAAACGGGTTTTCGGCAGGTAGTGCGCGCCGCCCCAGGCATCGCCTTGCAGCCGCACCAGCAACGCCTGCTGACGCGTCTTGTCGAGGGTGGCGACCAGCAGGCCGCTGTCATCCGCACGATGGTCGAGGGTTTCGAAGCGGCCGGATAACTCGCTTACCACCTGGCCACTACGGTCGATCACCTGCAGGGCTTTGCGGCCGATCTGCAGGCGTTCGGCGTTGGTCAGAGACGGCAGTGGCGCCAGCCACTGAGTACTTTCAGTGGCGATCAGAGAACGACTGATCTTCACCGTTGGAGCGGCAGCGGAGAGCGGTTTCTCCGGTGCAGTGCTCTGGCAGGCGGCCAGGGTAACGCAGAGTCCCAACAGGGACAGATTGAACATACGCATGGATGAAGAGTGTCCTGCAGCAGTCATGGCGTAGGAGCCGGCTTGCTGGCGATTAGGCTGGCGAAGCTCACGCCAGTCTTCGACTGCGTAGCGCCTCGCCGGCAAGCCAGCTCCTACAGGATCGTGGTCAGAAGTGAGTGAGGGTCAGGCCGATCTTGTAGGTCGGGCCGTACTCTTCGTACTGGGCGTTGTAGCCGTGGCGCCCGGTGTAGACGTAGTAGGACTCGTCGGTGATGTTCTGCGCCTCGAAGGTCAGCTGCAGATCCGGCGTAAGGAAGTAACCGGCCTTGAAGTCGACGAATAGTTGATCGTCGACGTGCAGATCCTGGTTCTTGTCTTCGATGGAGCCGATCTCGTACAGGTAGCTGGACTTGTAGTTGGCGGCCACGCGCACGTTGAAACGGTCGTTCTCCCAGCCAACCATCAAGTTGCCGACGGTGTCGGACTGGTTCGGCATCTCGATGGAGCGCTTGGCGCCCTGCCCTGAGAGGGTCGCGTCGGATTTGCTCAGGGTCAGGTTGGCGCCGAGCAGCACGCCATTCCAGGGTGCTGGCAGCCAGTCGAATTTCTGTGAGTAGGCCAGTTCGACACCGTAGAGCTTGGCGCTGCTGCCGTTCTCGAAGCTCAGCGCTTCGTCGAAATCGGCCCAGGCGCCAGTGCCGGCGAGATCGGTGTTGTAGATGAAATTGTCGATATCCTTGTAGAACAGGAACCCCGACACCACGCCGGCGCGGCCCATGTAATGCTCGATGCCGAGGTCGAAGTTCATCGATTCCAGCGGTTTGAGATCGGGGTTGCCAAAGGATGCGTCGGCACCATCGATAGCGAAGCCCGGTGCCAGTTGGCCGAAGGTCGGACGCACCACGGTATTCGTCCAGGCAGCGCGCACGGCGGTGGACGGCGACAGCTGATAGCGCACATGCAGGCCCGGCAGCCAGTGGTCGTAGCGCTTCTTGCTCCGGGTGTTCTCGTACACGCCGTCGCGCAGGCCGGTGCCCTTGGCTTCGAACTCGGTGCCTTCGTAGCGCAGGCCAGCGATAAAGCGCCAGTCGTCGACGTCGAGGCTGTTCATCAGGTAGGCGGCGTTGATGTCCTCGCGCATGTCGAAGTCGTTGATGCGCGAGTTTTCCTCGTCGTAGAACGCATCGCGATCCAGGCCGGCGATCAGGTCCTTGATCGCCCCGGCGCTGATGCCGTTGCCGTAGTTGCCCAGGGAGTAATCGACGTTGCCACTCTGGAAACCATCGAGCCCGACACCGGAAAAATCGTCATAGACCCAGACTTCGGTATCGCTGGTCTTGTCGCGACGGCTCAGCTTGCCACCGAATTTGACCTGTGCGGCGTTGCCGCTGAGATCGTAGTCGCGGGCCAGATCCAGGCGGATGTTCTTTTCCTTGTCCTTGCCTTTGACCTTTTCCCATTCCACCTCGTCGAGGGTGAAGGACGCCGGGTCGTAGAAAGCACCGCCTACGGAGACGCGCGGTTTGCGCGTGCCATCGAAACCGACGTTTTCGAAATCGCCGACGAACTCGGCACCGGCGATACCGCCCGGATCCTTCTCGGTGGCCTGGCTGTAACCGGCCTGGCCGCTCAGCGTCCACAGGTCGATCAGGCGCTCGCCACCAATCACGTAGGACTGGATTTCCTGGGTGTCCTGCCGGGATTTCAGATCGCGCCAGCCCTCGGCATCGCCACGCTCGCCGGAGGCCTGCGCATCGGCGAACTCAACGCCGGCCGCGTTGCGGGTCTCGGTATCCTTGAACTTGCTGTACAGCGTGCGCAGGTAGTAATTGGAGTAATCGTCCGGCTGGTAATCGAAGTTCAAACCGAAGCCGGTGCGCTCGCGGGTGATCTCGTAGTCGCGCTGCTCGACCTCTTCCAGCCGTGCGCCATCCGAGAAATCCCAGTTGCCGCCAGTCTCGACGTTTTCCGAACCGAACTTGCGCTTCTGCCAGCTGAACGCCGCGGCCACGCCGAAGTTGTCGGTGCCGTCGCCGAGGCTGAAGCGGTCGCTGATCGCACCGGAGAACTTCGGGCTGTTCTTGCTGACATTGGTGTCGTGGCTGCCTTCAGCGGAGAAGGTGTAGAACAGGCCCTCGTGGTCGAAGGCCGACAGACTCTGTACCTCGATGGTGCCACCGAGCGAGTTGGCATCCATGTCCGGCGTCAGGCTCTTGACTACCGACAGCGACTGTACCAGTTCGGACGGCAGTACATCGAGCGCCACCGCGCGGCGGTCTCCCTCCGGTGCGGGCACCAGGGTGCCGTTGATGGTCACGCTGTTCAGGTCCGGGGCGATGCCGCGCACGCTGACGAAGCGGCCTTCGCCCTGGTCGCGCTCGACCGACAGGCCGGGTATGCGCTGCAGCGCTTCGGCGGCGTTGTCGTCCGGCAACTGGCCGACGCCGTCGGCGTGCACCACGCTCTTGATGCTGTCCGAGCTTTTCTGCTCGCGCAGCGCCTTGTCGATGCTGGCGGCCTGGCCGATCACGTCGACACGCTCGACCGCTTCTTCCTCTGCCCAGGCTGGCGCAGCGCTTATGGCGATGGCCAGCAGGCTGACCCTGAACCCGGCATTACGGATTTGACGAAAAGGCATTGCCACTTTGAATCCCTCGTTCCAATGGCCCCTGGCGACACCAGGAATGGCTGCGGACGTTAGAAATCCTTTGTGGCACTTGCATGACAGGGAACGGCGACAGCGCTGCAAACCGCCATTTTTCGGGTGTTTCCACAGGCTTCTGAGCTGAAATAACCCCCACCTCATCGATCCGCAGCAAAGGTCGGCGCCGGATCCGTGCAGGAGCAAGCTTGCTCGCGACAGCAATAGCGATATCCACACCCGTATTGCGGATGAAATCGCTTCGCTGGCTATTCGCTGCTCTGCTGCACAGAGCGCCAGCCTGAATTCACCCTGAAAAATCACCCTCGCCCACACCGATGTACTGAGCCGAATCGACCCCCCGTGAATTCACCGAACCGTCATATGGCTTTGTTTCCGTGACGCCCCATCACGCCCAACGGCTCATGAGGAATCGCGAATGTCTCGCCCCTTGTTGTTTGCATCACTGCTGGCCTGTGCGCTGGCCACCTCGTCATCGTTCGCCAGCGAGACCGTGCCGCGCTCCGTCGGCCAGCCCTACGCCGCGGGCAATCTCGCCGATCGCATCGTGCTCACTCCCGGGCAGAACGCAGCCATGCAAATGGCAGTGAGTTTCCGGACGAATCTGCAGCAAGGCGACGCGCTGCTGGAGTTCGGGCCGGCACTCGCCGGGCCGCAGCTCACCGCCAAGGCGACGCAACTCACCGGCATCACCCGCCGCCTGGACAGCGACAACGGCCCGTCCAATTACCACCAGGTGCGTCTGGAACAGCTGACGCCGGATACCGCCTACGTGTACCGCGTGAAAGGCAGCGCCGGCTGGAGCGAGTGGCAGCAGTTCCGCACCGCGCGGGAAGACTTCGCGCCGTTCACCTTCCTGTACCTGGGCGATACCCAGAACGACATTCTTGCCGTCGCCTCGCGCACCATTCGCCAGGCGCTGCGCAGCGTGGCGCGCCCGGCGCTGGTGGTGCATGCCGGTGATCTGGTCGCCTCGCGGGAAGAACTCGCCCACGACGACGAGTGGGGCGAATGGAATCAGGCCGGTGGCTGGGCCTACGCCGCCATCCCGCAGCTGACAGCGGCCGGCAACCACGAATACATCGACACCCTGCTACCCGACGGTCGCGAAAGCCGCAGCCTCGGCCCGCACTTTCCCGCTCAGTTCGCCCTGCCGCGCAACGGCGCAGATGGCGTCCGCGACACCAGTTTCTTCAGCGACTACCAGGGTGTGCGCTTCGTCGTACTGGACGGCACCTCGGCCCTGGATCTCGGCACGCTCGACGCACAGACCAGGTGGCTGGAAAACGCTCTGAAAACCAGCAAGGCGACCTGGAACATCGTGGTCATGCATCAACCGATCTACACCTGCGCCCGCCCCGAAGACAGCGAAGAACTCAAGGCTGCCTGGAAGCCCCTGCTCGACCGCTACAAGGTGGACCTGGTGCTGCAGGGCCACGACCATTGCTACAGCCGGCTGACCCACGAAGCCGGACGCGAAGCCAGCGCCGAGGCGCAGCAGAGCAACCAGCCCATCGGCCCGGTGTACATGGTCTCGGTCACCGGCTCGAAAATGTACGGCCTCAACGACCGCGCCCATACGCAGCCCGACCGGACAGCCGAAGACACCCAGCTGTTCCAGACCATCAGCGTCGAACAGAACCGCCTGAGCGTACGCGCCTATACCGCCGACGATCGGCTCTACGATGCCTTCGATATCCAGCGCGATGCCAGCGGCAGCAAATACCTGCATGAACCGCGCTTGCAGAAGCAGAACGAGCGTTTCTGCCAGGGCGAAACCGGGCCGGATGGCCTGCCCTGCTCCGCCAAAGACAAGTAAGCGTCATCGTTCTGAGATATTCGCCGGGCATGCTTGGCGCACCCGCGAACGTGCGGCAGGAGGTGCACCATGAAGTCGCTGTTGAAGTTGCATAGCCTCACGCTGGGCGGTTTGTTCCTAGCGGCCAACTGCGGCCTGCTGATCTACCTGGCAGCCGGCGACATCAAGTACTGGGCCGAGATCAACTGGATGGATGTGCTCGGCGAAGGCGGCGCCGGGGCCATCTGGTTTGGCTGGCTGATCATGCTGCTGCGGGCGCGGCCAGCGGGGCGGGTCACTCGCCTGCTGGCTATCGGCTTGTGCTGCCTGACCTTTTCCATGTGGATGGACATGCTCGACGAGTTCATTCGCCTGCCACCCGAAGCGGTCTGGGACAACTGGCTGGAAACCGCGCCCATGCCGGTCGGCATGATCCTGCTCACTCTCGGCGTGTATCACCTGCACCGCGAGCAGCAGGCCATCAGCGTGCAGATGAGCAAGCGCGAGCAACTGTTTCGCGAGCACCGACTGTTCGACAACCTGACCTCGCTGTCCGGTGCCCAGTACCTGCGCCAGCACTTGCGCCAGGCGCTGGGACAGGCAAAAAGCGAGCAGCGTCCGCTGTCGCTGATCGCCATCGACCTGGACGATTTCAACCAGATCAACCAACGCTACGGCCAGGAGGAAGGCGACCTGGTGCTGCAGGTCGTGGCGCAGTTGCTGCTGTTCAACCTGCGCCACCAGGACATGCTCTGCCGCCTGGCCGGCGACCGCTTCGTCGCCGTGCTGCCCGACACTGGCGAAAGCCAGGCCCAGGTGATGGCCGAGGACATGCGTCAGAGTATCGCCAGCCTCGCCCACCGCACCCAGCACTATGGTGAGCGCCTGCACCTGCAGGCCACCGCCGCGGCGGTGATGGCCCTGGATGAAGACGAAGCGCAGTTGCTCAAACGCCTGAATATTGCCCTGGCACAGGCCAAACCTCGCCTGGTGCGCAGCGCATGAACCTGCCGGCACTGCCCGGCGCCTATGATGCCGACAGCCGCTTTATCGCCGCTCACCACCTGCCTGCGGTACTGATCGACCTGGCGCGCTCCAGGCGCATCGACACCCACCACCTGCTGCGTGGCTGCGAGCTGTTCTATGACGATGTGGTTACCGGCCGAGCCCTGATCAGCCCGCAACAATTCCTGCGCCTGATCGACAACGCCCGGCGCCTGCTCGGCGCGCCGGACACCAGCTTTCTCCTCGGCCAGCGCCAGTGGCCTGGGCATTACGGCACGAGCAGCCAACTGCTCGAACAGGCAGATAATCTGCTGCAGGCGCTGGAGCGGATCGGCGAATATCGGGCACTGCTTTCGCCGCTGCTGACACCGGTGATGCATCTGGATGATCGCTACCTGCACCTGTACTGGCGCGACAGCTGCGGCGCCGGTGAGTTGGGCACCTTCCTGCTCGAAGCGAGCATGACCGCAGTGGTCGCCCTCGCCCGCCGCCAGCAGAACGAACGCCTGCCGTGGCGCTTCCAGTTCGCCTACGCCGAACCCGCCTACGTCGAACAATATTGGGTGCACCTGGGCGACGCGTTGGCCTTCGACCGCCCCTCGACAGTGATGAGCCTGCCCCGTGAATACCTGCTGCGCACCTGGCCGGATGCAGGTTCCACTGGCGCCCTGGTCGCCCGCCAGAGTTGCAGTGAGCAACTGCATGCCTGGGGTTGGCAGACCAGCTTTCTCGACCGCCTGCACGAGCACCTGAGCCAGCACATCCGCCAGCCGCTGAGCCTGGAGAGAGTCGCCGCGGCCTTCGCTACCAGCCCGGCCTCCTTCAAACGCCGGCTCGGCAAGCACCACACGCACTTCCAGGAACAACTCGACCAGGCCCGTCGCGACCTCGCCCTCTTCCTCTATCAGGTCAAGGGCTACAGCAATGAGGAAGTCGCCCAGCATCTGGGCTTCAGCGACATCACCAACTTCCGCCGCTCGTTCAAACGCTGGACCGGGCGCGTGCCCAGCGATCTGGGCGGGTTGCTGTGTGGCTGAGCACCTCTCGCCTGCGAGACAACGTGCCGCCAGCATGGCGGCAACAAGGCGGGAGCGGACGTTCGGTGACCCGCGTTGAACCATGGATCACGGCCTTCGGCCCCGGATTACGCCTGCGGCTAATCCAGGCTACATTCGTGCAATGGATCACGTAGGTTGGATCGGGGCGCGTAGCCTAGCGAAGCGTAATCCGACATTTGGCCGGCACATCCAATACAGTTTTTGAGCGGCCACTTTCGCCTTGAACCGCCCTATCACGGCTTGTCCATGCGAACTGCATGCTAGCCCTGATTCAGTTGCGCCTTGAGTCGGTCGCGAAAGCTCTGGATCAGCGGCTCGCGGGAGCGGCCACGGCGCAGGGCCAGGGTGAAGGGTGCCTGGTAGCCGAAGGTGGTCGGTAGCAGCACCTTCAGGCGTTTCTGCTCCACCCAGAACTGCGCATGATGTTCCGGCAGATAACCGATATAGGCGCCGGAAAGCACCAGAATCAGTTGCGCTTCCATCGATTCCACCGTCGCGGCGCTATGCTTGAAGCCGTGGCGTGCCAGCTCGGCTTGGCTCCAGTAGCCACGGCCGACCATGCGCTGCTGGGTGATCACTTCCGCGGGAATCTGCCGCTGCGCGTACAAAGGGTGTCGGTCGCTGCAGTACAACCAGTGCTGCTCACGGTACAGCGGCTGATAGACCAGCCCGTTGGTGCGCACGGAGAAGGCGCCGATGGCCAGATCCAGACGGTTCTCCAGTACCCCCAGTTGCAGCTCGGCGGGGCTGAGCACCGCCAGGTGCAGGTGCACGCCAGGATACTCCTGGCTGTAGACGCCAATCACTTCGGCCAGCGGCAGCGCCGGGTCGCTGACGGTCGAATCCAGCACGCCGAGGTTGAGGGTGCCGCGCAACTCGCCCTTGAGCGCCGCCGAGTAGCGTTCGAAACCCTCCAGCTCGCCGAGCAGGCGCAGGGTTTCCTGGTGGAACAGCTCGCCCTTGCTGGTCAGACTGAAACCACCGCGTCCGCGATGGCAGAGCACGATACCGAGCTGGCTTTCCAGTTGACTCATGTAGGTGCTGATGGCCGAGGTGGACAGGTTCAGTTCCTGCTGCGCCGCGGCGAAGCCCTGGTGGCGCACGATGGCGACGAAGATGCGCAGCAGTTTCAGGTCGGGCAGGGTAAAGGACATGGTGGTCGATCACGCAAACGGGTCACCAGTCTAACGTCACCGCCGCGGACACGGCACCCTGGCCAGGCACACTATGTCATTCGATGTCACTTTTCACATCCGCCAGAACGGTGGATCGGTCGGCCCGCGTAGGTACAGCGTGCCCCACCCTACTTTTGGCCCGAATCGCCCTTTCGTCCAGCCTCCAGCGCTCCTTTATATCGAATGGCTTTGCACTGATCGCCCTGCACTGCCGATAGTTCAGCAATCTCTAAACTAAGTTTTTGCTCGGAGCGATTTATCCCGGCCACGAGCTGAGCGAACAATGCAGCCCATAACCAGGCGCCGGCTCGAATCGGACGCCACCGGGCGCCACACCACGCCCCTTGCCAATCTGCCGCTGACCTTCGCCCTCTCAAGGAGACGGCCATGCGACTGGAAATCTTCCGCACCCTCTGGGGTTATCGCGGCAGTTGGCAGCAAGCGCTCGACGAAGCGCTGAGCGCCGGCTTCGACGGCATCGAGGCGCGCATCCCCGAGACCACCGCGCAACGCACCGCCAACGCCCGCCTGCTACGCGAGCAGAATGTCCCCTATATCGCCACCCTGTTCACCTCCACACCGGTGCTGCCGCGCCAGAGCGATACGCCGCAAGCTCACCTGGCAGACCTGCGGCGCAAGCTCGACTGGGCCGCCGAACTGAGCCCGCGCCTGGTCAACGTGCTGCCCGGCAACGATCGCTGGTCGCTGAGCGAACAGGTCGACTTCTTCGCCAGGGCACTGGAGCTGGCCGATGCCAGCGGCCTGCACTGCTGCTTCGAGATCCACCGCGGGCGCTCACTGTACAGCCCCTGGGTGACCCTGGACGTGATCCGCCAGGTGCCCGAGCTGCGCTTCACCAGCGACATCAGCCATTGGCTGGTGACCTGCGAGCGCCTGCTGGACGACCCCGCCGACGACCTCTCGGCCTTCATCGAGCGGGTCGACCATATCCAGGCCCGCGTCGGCTACGACCAGGGCCCGCAGGTTCCTCACCCCGGCGCGCCGGAGTACGCCGAAGTGCTGGCCTTCCACCAGCGCCACTGGGAAGGCATCTGGAGCAGCCAGGAGAAGCGCGGCCTGCAGACCACCACCCTGACCCCCGAGTTCGGCCCGGACGGCTACCTGCACCATCTGCCCTTCACCGACGTGCCGGTGGCCGACCTGTGGCAGCTCAACCAGTGGATGGCGCGTTGCGAGCGCCAGCACTTCCATCGTTTCACCAGTCGCTGAGGAGCCGTGATGAACAACAACACCAAGCATTTCACCGAAATACCCGTGGTCGATATCGCCGGCCTGTTCAGCAGCGACCTCGCCGATCGCCTGGCCGTGGCCGAAGAGCTGGGCCGTGCGGCGCGTGAGGTGGGCTTTCTCTACATCAGTGGCCATGGCATCGAAGCGGCGCTGATCGACGGTCTGCACCAGGCTGCCGAGCACTACTTCGCGCAGCCCTTGGACGACAAGATGCGCCACTACATCGGCGCCTCGGAAAGCCACAAGGGCTTCGTGCCCGAGGGCGAGGAGCGCTACAGCGCCGGCAAGCCGGATCACAAGGAAGCCTTCGACATCGGCTTCGAGGTGCCCGCCGACAATCCGCTGGTGCTGGCCGGCACGCCGCTGCTGGGGCCGAACCACTGGCCAACCCTGCCCGGTTTCCAGGAAGCCGTGCAGGCCTATTACGCACGCATCTTCCAGCTCGGCCGCACGCTGTTCCGCGGCTTCGCCCTGGCCCTGAGCCTGCCGGAGCACACCTTCGACGAGATGGCCAAGTTCCCGCCGTCGAAGCTGCGCCTGATCCACTACCCCTTCGACGGCGACGCCCAGGACGCCCCCGGCATCGGCGCCCACACCGACTACGAGTGCTTCACCATCCTGCTCGCCGACCGCCCCGGCCTGGAGGTGATGAACGGCCTCGGCCAGTGGATCGATGCGCCGCCGCGCGCGGGCACCTTCGTCGTCAACATCGGCGACATGCTCGAGGTAATGAGCGCCGGCACCTTCGTCGCCACCTCGCACCGCGTGCGCAAGGTCAGCGAGGAGCGCTACTCCTTCCCGTTCTTCTACGCCTGCGACTACCACACGCAGATCCGCCCGCTGCCGCAGTTCGAGACTGCCGGCCAAGCCTACGAGGCCATCAGCATCGGCGAGCACATGTGGAGCCAGGCGCTGCAGACCTACCAATACCTGAAGAAGCGCGTCGAGGACGGCCAGCTGCAGCTGCCCGAACGCGCGCGCCGGCCCTCCAGCTTCGGCCATCTGAAGCACCAGCCGAGCGCACTGTGACTTTCCCCTATGTAGCCCCCTGCCAACACAAAAACCTGATCCGGAGATAACCACAATGGCAATCCGCCCCTCGATCCGTACCTCCTCCCTGGCCATCGCGTGCACCCTCGCCGGCCTGTTCCAGTTCGGCGCCGTCCAGGCCACCGAAGCACCGAAGACCATCGCCAGCGGCGAGCTGAAGGTGGGTATGGAGATTTCCTACCCGCCGTTCGAGTACTACGAAGGCGACAAGGTACTGGGCTTCGACCCGGAAGTCTCCGCCGCCCTGGCCAAACGCCTGGGCCTTGAGGCCAGCTTCAACGACATCAGCTTCCCCAACCTGATCCTCGGCCTCGATGCCGGGCGTTTCGACACCATCATCTCCGGCATGTACATCCTCCCCGAGCGCCTGGAGAAGGCCGACGCCATCCCCTACGCCAAGACCGGCGCGGCGATCATGGTGCGCAGCGACGCCGAGAAGAAACCGGCCACCCCGGAAGAACTGTGCGGCCTGACCGTGGGCCTGCAACAGGGCACCTCGTGGATCCCGGCGCTGCAGAAGGTCTCCGACGGCTACTGCAAGGAACAGGGTGCCGGCGCCATCACCATCAACCAGTACCCGACCACTTCGGAAACCTCGCAAGCCCTGCTCTCCGGCCATATCCAGGCGCACCTGGAGATCGACGCCGCCTCGTTGCTGATCGTCGAGAAGGCGCGCGGGCGCATCGCCATCAGCTCGCAGAACGCCATCTACCCGCAGGTGCTGGGCATCTACGTGAAGAAGGGCAACGCCCAACTGCTGGACGCCCTGAAAGCCGCGCTGGACGAGTTCAAGGCCAGCGGCGAGTACGCCGAGCTGCTGAAGAAATACAACCTGGAAGAAGCCTGAAAAACAGCCGTAAGCTACAAGCTGCAAGCCACAAGCAGGGGAAACGCCCGATTCGCTTGCAGCTTGTGGCTTGGAGCTTGTGGCTCATCGGAGATGTCACATGCAATTCGAATGGAGCTACTTCTTCTCCCTGTTTTCCATGCCGGCCTTCTGGACCGCCTGCTGGACGGTGGTGAAACTCAGCGCCCTGGCCTGGCTGATCGGCCTGGTGCTCGGCTTCGGCCTGGCCAGCGCCAAGCAGGCCGCCAGCCGCTGGCTCAGCGCACCGGCCTCGATCTATATCTGGTTCTTCCGCAGCGTACCGCTGCTGGTGCTGCTGATCTTCGTCTACAACCTGCCACAGCTCATGCCCGCCAGCGGCAAGGTGCTGTCGAATCCCTTCTACGCCGGCCTGATCGCCCTGGTGCTGACCGAGGCGGCGTACATGGCGGAAATCCACCGCGGTGGCCTGCTCTCCGTGGCCAAGGGCCAGCGCGAGGCGGCCCGCGCCCTGGGCATCGGCCGCCTCGGCACGCAGCGCCTGATCGTGGTGCCGCAGGCCTTCCGCATCGCCCTGCCGACGCTGACCAACGAATACGTCACCATCGTCAAGCTGACCTCGCTGGTCTCGGTGATCTCGCTGACCGAGCTGCTGCTGGTCGGCCAGCGCCTCTACGCGCAGAACTTCCTGGTGCTGGAGACCCTCGGCGCAGTGGCCGTGTACTACGTGCTGATCGTCACGCTGTTCGGCTGGGGCCTGCAGTACCTCGAACGCCACCTCGACCTGACCCGGCGCAAGCCGGGCACCCTGGGCGACGCCCAGGTCGCCGAACTCCGCCGCAGCCTGCCGCAAGTGGCCGGTGGCAACGCCCAGGCCCGTGAGCCCGGCGCACCGGCGGCGCTGCACCTGAGCAACATCCACAAGCACTACGGCAATCATCACGTGCTCAAGGGCATCGACCTGAGCGTGCAGCCCGGCGAGGTGATCTCCATCATCGGCCCGTCCGGCTCCGGCAAGACCTCGCTGATCCGCACCGTCAACGGCCTGGAAAGCATCGACGAAGGCGAGATCGTGCTGTTCGGCGAGAGCTTCATCCAGGCCGGCGACCGTCCCGACAACCGCCGCCAGCGCGAAGGCGTGCGACGCATCGGCATGGTGTTCCAGAGCTTCAACCTGTTTCCGCACCGCACCATCGTGGACAACGTCCTGCTCGCACCGCGCTACCACCACCTGGACACACCCGCAAACCTGCGCACCGAGGCCCTGGCCCTGCTCGACAAGGTCGGCCTGCTGGCCCATGCCGACAAGTACCCGCACCAGCTCTCCGGTGGCCAGCAGCAGCGCGTGGCCATCGCCCGCGCGCTGGCGATGAAACCGGAGATCATGCTGTTCGACGAACCCACCTCGGCGCTCGACCCCGAGCTGGTCGGCGACGTGCTCGCGGTGATCCGCGACCTGGCCCGCGAAGGCATGACCATGCTCATCGTCACCCACGAGATGGACTTCGCCCTGTCCATTTCCGACCGCGTGCTGTTCATGGAGAACGGCCACGTGCAACTCGACGCCGCACCCGACAGCATTCGCCATGGCGAACATGAACGCGTGCGCCGCTTCATCGGCCTGGAGCTTTCGGCATGACCGATCTCGCCACCCTGCGCCGCGACCTCGCTGCGGCCTATCGCCTGGCCGCCCTGTTCGGCTGGGACGACACCCTCTACACCCACTTCTCGGTACGCCTGCCGGGCGACGAGCCGCGCTTCCTGATCAACCCGTTCGGCCTGTTCTTCGAGGAGATCCGCGCCAGCGATCTGATCGTGGTCGACATGCACGGTAAGGTGGTGGAAGGCCGCGCCGACTACAACGTCGCCGGCTTCACCATCCACAGCGCCGTGCACATGGCCCGCGACGACGCCCACTGCGTGATCCACACCCATACCCTGGCGGGCATGGCGGTGGCGGCGCAGGACGCCGGTCTGCTGCAGCTCAACCAGATCAGCACCGAGTTCCACCAGCGCCTGGGCTACCACGCCTACGAGGGCGTCGCCCTCGATCTGGACGAACGCCAGCGCATCCAGGCCTCGCTGGGCGACAACATCGCCCTGCTGCTGCGCCACCACGGCCTGCTCAGCGTCGGCGCCAGCGTCGCCGACGCCTTCTACGTCATGTACTACCTCAACCGCGCCTGCGAGATCCAGCTCGCCGCCAACGGCGGTGGCCAGGCTTGTAGCGAGATTCCGGCACATCTGTCACAGCATGCCTGTGAGCAACTGCAGGGCGCCGAGTGGCAACGCCAGCTGCTCTGGCAGGCCTGGCTACGCAAGCTGGATCGGATCGACCCCACTTATCGATCGTAGGGCGGGTGCAACCCGCCGCACCGGAATGGCGGGTTGCACCCGCCCTACATCTTCCCAGGAACAGATCGCGCCATAAGTTCAAACAATCCTGAACTAAGTTTTTGCCCCTGCCGATTCTTCCCGACACCTGACTGGTCAAGAATCCGGCCACAACCAGAACGAGCCTGAGGCCTACCCATGGACAAGACCCTGCACCAACCCCTGGGCGGCAATGAAATGCCCCGCTTCGGCGGCATCGCCACCATGCTGCGCCTGCCCCATGCGCAAGCACCCGAAGAGCTCGCCAAGCTCGACGCCGCTTTCGTCGGTATTCCCCTGGACATCGGCACGTCCCTGCGTTCCGGTACCCGCTTCGGCCCGCGGCAGATCCGCGCCGAGTCGGTGATGATCCGTCCCTACAACATGGCCACCGGCGCCGCGCCCTTCGACTCGCTGAACGTGGCCGACATCGGCGACGTACCGATCAACACCTTCAACCTGCTCGATGCCGTGCGCATCATCGAACAGCACTACGATGGCATCCTCGAGCGCGGCATCATTCCCCTGACCCTGGGCGGCGACCATACCCTGACCCTGCCGATCCTGAGGGCGATCAAGAAGAAGTACGGCAAGGTCGGCCTGGTGCACATCGATGCGCATGCGGATGTGAATGATCATATGTTCGGCGAGAAGATCGCCCATGGCACCACCTTCCGCCGTGCCCAGGAAGAAGGCCTGCTGGACAGCGACCGCGTGGTACAGATCGGTCTGCGGGCCCAGGGCTACACCGCCGATGACTTCAACTGGAGCCGTCGCCAGGGCTTTCGCGTGGTGCAGGCCGAGGAATGCTGGCATCGCTCGCTGACGCCGCTGATGGAAGAGGTACGTGCCAAGGTCGACGGCGGCCCGGTGTACCTGTCCTTCGACATCGACGGCATCGACCCGGCCTGGGCTCCAGGCACCGGCACCCCGGAAGTCGGCGGGCTGACCACCATCCAGGCGCTGGAAATCATCCGCGGCTGCCAGGGCCTGAACCTGATCGGCTGCGATCTGGTCGAGGTGTCGCCGCCCTACGACACCACCGGCAATACCGCGCTGCTGGGTGCCAACCTGCTCTACGAGATGCTTTGCGTGCTGCCCGGCGTGACCCGCAGATGAGCCGCGAAGCCGATGTTCGCCAGGCGGCCGCTGACCTGGTAAGCGCCTTTGCCAGCAACGACACGGCGCGTTACTTCGCCTGTTTCAGCGAGGACGCCACGTTCGTTTTTCACACCCTGCCCCAGCCGCTGCACTCGCGCCATGAATACGAAGCGCTGTGGGCGCAGTGGCAGGCCGAGGGTTTTGCCGTGCTGAACTGTCGCTCCAGCAACGCCAGCGTCAGCCTGCACGGCGATATGGCGATCTTCATCCACGATGTGTCCACGCGGCTCCAGATCGCTGATCAGGAGCTGCAGCTGGAGGAACGCGAAAGCATCGTTTTCCACTGGTACGACGGCCGCTGGCTGGCCTGTCATGAACACCTGTCGGCGCCAAGCGCGAGCTAATCCGACAGCGGCACGAGCGGGCCATCCGAAGCCTGCCTGCCGGATATACACCGCCCTTGCGGGTATTGGAGCCTGACTGGCTCTTCGCGGCCATGCCGCACTGCCAATGCACCACCACCCGATGACTGTCGGGGGTGAATAAAGAGGTCGGCGTACTTGCGCCGATCTTATAAAAATCGTGACAGGCGCTGGAGAAACACATGAGTCACAAGACGCGTATCGAAGCCTTTGGTGTCGAACAGATTCCCGACGACCAACGCGATGCCAGCCCCACCGATCTGTTCCGCCTGATCTTCGGCGGCGCCAACACGTTCGCCACCTCGGTGCTGGGCAGTTTCCCGGTTCTGTTCGGCCTGTCCTTCCAGGCCGGCATGTGGTCGATCATCCTCGGCGTTGCGGTGGGCGCCTTGATCCTCGCGCCCATGGGCCTGTTCGGTGCGCTGAACGGCACCAACAACGCGGTCTCGTCCGGCGCCCACTTCGGCGTGCACGGGCGCATCGTCGGCTCCTTCCTCTCGCTGCTCACCGCCGTGGCGTTCTTCTCGCTGTCGGTGTGGAGTTCCGGCGATGCCCTGGTTGGCGGCGCCAAACGGCTGATCGGGCTGCCCGAGAACGACCTGACCCTGGGCCTGGCCTACGGCCTGTTCGCGTTACTGGTGCTGGTGGTGTGCATCTACGGCTTCCGCTTCATGCTATGGGTCAACAGGATCGCCGTGTGGGCGTCGAGCCTGTTGTTCCTGCTCGGCATCTTCGCCTTCGCCGGTCACTTCGATGCGGATTTCGCCGGTAGCGTCAGCATCGATCAGCCGGGCTTCTGGGCGGCGTTCATCGGCACGGCGATCCTGGCCATGAGCAACCCGGTATCGTTCGGCGCCTTCCTCGGTGACTGGTCGCGCTACATCCCGCGGCAAACACCGAAGCGGCGCATCATGCTGGCCGTACTGGCCGCCCAGACGGGCACCCTGATCCCCTTCCTGTTCGGCTTGTGCACCGCCACCCTGGTGGCGAGCCAGGCGCCGCAGTACATCGAGGCCAACAACTATGTTGGTGGTCTGCTGGCCATTTCACCGACCTGGTTCTTCCTGCCGGTGTGCCTGATCGCCGTGATCGGCGGCATGTCCACCGGCACCACCGCGCTGTATGGCACCGGCCTGGACATGTCGAGCCTGTTCCCGCGCCTGATGAGCCGCGCGGGCGCCACACTGTTGATCGGCGTGGCCGCCATCGCCTTCATCTTCATCGGCCGCTTCACCTTCAACCTGGTGCAGAGCGTGTCGACCTTCGCCGTGCTGATCATCACCTGCACCAGCCCGTGGATGGTGATCATGATCCTCGGCCTGATCGTGCGCCGCGGCTTCTACCACGCCGATGACCTGCAGGTGTTCACCCGCGGCCAGCGCGGTGGCCGTTACTGGTTCCGACATGGCTGGAACTGGCGCGGCCTGGGCGCCTGGATTCCCAGCGCGGCGACGGGCCTGTGCTTCGTCAACCTGCCCGGCCAGTTCGTCGGCCCGCTGGGCGAACTGGCTGGAGGTATCGATATCAGCCTGCCGATCACCCTGGGCATGGCCTGCGTGCTCTATCTCATGCTGCTCAACCTGTTCCCCGAACCAGCCGAAGTCTATGGCCCCGAAGGCCCCCGCTGGGCACGCCTGAAAAGTGCCGCGCCACGGGTTCCGAGCAACGCCGAAACCGTCTGACCAACGCCGCGATCACACCGCAAACCCCGGGCGCAACCTCGCCCGGATCAACGCCAGAAAAATGAGAACAAGACCATGATCCTGGATATCTCCGTTGTCTTCATATACGCCGCCGGCATGTTATTGCTTGGCTGGTACGGCATGCGTCGCGCACGCAATCAGGAAGATTACCTGGTGGCCGGGCGTAACCTCGGCCCTGCCTTCTACATGGGCACCATGGCCGCCACCGTACTCGGCGGCGCCGCCACCGTGGGCACCGTGCGCCTGGGCTACGTGCACGGCATTTCCGGGTTCTGGCTGTGCGCCGCCCTGGGCGCCGGCATCATCGTGCTCAATCTGTTCCTGGCCAAGCCGCTGCTCAAGCTGCGCATCTTCACCGTCACCCAGATCCTCGAACGCCGCTATACGCCCATGGCGCGCCAGGCTAGCGCCGTGGTGATGTTCGCCTACGCGCTGATGATCGCCGTGGTGTCCACCCTGGCCAGCGGCACGGTGCTGCAGGTGCTGTTCGACCTGCCCTTCTGGGTCGCCATCCTGCTTTCCGGCTCCGTGGTGGTGGTGTATTCGAGCATCGGCGGCATGTGGTCGCTGACCCTCACCGACATCGTGCAGTTCGTGATCAAGACGGTCGGCCTGATGTTCGTGCTGCTGCCCATCTGCCTGTACCGCGTCGGCGGCTGGGACGAGCTGGTGGCGAAGCTGCCGGGCAGTGCCTTCAGCCTGACCACCATCGGCTATGACACCATCATCACCTACTTCCTGATCTACTTCTTCGGCATCCTCATCGGCCAGGACATCTGGCAGCGCGTGTTCACCGCCCGCAGCGAGAACGTGGCCCGCGTAGCCGGCAGCCTGGCCGGGGTGTACTGCGTGATCTACGGCCTGGTCGGTGCGCTGATCGGCATGTGCGCCAAGGTGCTGCTGCCGGAACTGGACAACGCCAACAACGCCTTCGCGGCCATCGTCCAGAACGCCCTGCCGGATGGCATCCGCGGCCTGGTGATCGCTGCAGCGCTGGCGGCGATGATGTCCACGGCCAGCGCCGGCCTGCTCGCCGCCTCGACCACGCTGACCGAAGACCTGCTGCCCAGGCTGCGTGGCGGTCGCCAGTCCAGCCTGGGCATGGCACGGCTGTTCACCTTTCTCACCGGTTTGCTGGTGCTGGTCATCGCCCTGATCGTCAATGACGTGATCGGCGCCCTGACCCTGGCCTACAACCTGCTGGTCGGCGGTATCCTGATCCCCATGCTGGGCGCCATCTACTGGAAGCGCGCAACCACCGCCGGCGCCATCACCAGCATGGCCCTGGGCTGTGGCACCGCTCTGGTGTTCATGTTCAGGGACGGTATGGAGGCCAACACGCCGATCTACTACAGCCTGGCCATCGCTCTGCTCAGCTTCGTCGTGGTCAGCCTGCTGAGCCGGCGCCCGGCGCAAGCGACCAGCCTGGCCTGAGTACAACGACCACTATCCATCGAGTGCCGGCTCCCGAAGAGCCGGCATTGCGTCATCCACCACAAGGACAACAGCATGACCACCTGTGGAGAATTCCTCGTCAAGCAACTGCAGGCCTGGGGCGTCGACACCGTGTTCGGCATTCCCGGCGTGCACACCGTCGAGCTGTACCGCGGCTTGCCCGATAGCGGCATCCGCCACATCACCCCGCGCCATGAACAGGGTGCCGGCTTCATGGCCGACGGCTATGCGCGGGTGAGCGGCAAGCCCGGCGTGTGCTTCATCATCACCGGGCCGGGCATGACCAACATCGCCACCGCCATGGGCCAGGCCTACGCCGACTCCATTCCCATGCTGGTGATCTCCAGCGTCAACGAGCGCCAGCGACTCGGCCTGGGCAACGGCTACCTGCACGAACTGCCGAACCAGCGCGGCCTGGTCGCCGGCGTCAGCGCCTTCAGCCACACCCTGATGAGCGTCGAGGAGCTGCCCGCCGTGCTGGCCCGCGCTTTCGCCGTATTCGACGGCCAGCGGCCGCGCCCGGTGCATATCGAACTGCCGCTGGACATCATTACCGCCCCTGCCGACCACCTGCAGGTGCAACCGCGCGTGGTCACCTCGCGCCCAGGCCCGGAACTGCAACTGATTCAGCAGGCAGCGCAGCGCCTGCGCTCGGCGAGTCGCCCGCTGCTGCTGATCGGTGGCGGCTGCGTGGCGCTGCCCGATGAGGTTCGCCAACTGGCCGAAGCGCTGGATGCGCCCACCGCACTGACCATCAACGCCAAGGGCCTGTTGCCGGCGCAGCACCCGTTGCTGCTCGGCAGCAATCAATCGCTGCTGCCGGTACGGCAACTGGCCCTGGAGGCCGACGTGGTGCTGGCGATCGGCACCGAACTGGGCGAGACCGATTACGACGTGGTCTTCGATGGCAACTTCCGCATTGGCGGCGAACTGATCCGCATCGATATCGACACCGAGCAACTCACCCGCAATCACCCTCCGAGCATCGCCATCCAGAGCGATGCGGGCCTTGCCATACGCGCCCTGCTGAACGAGTTGCCGACTCGCATCGGCAGTGACGACAGTGCTGGCGCCCGGCGTGCTGCCGCGGCTCGCCAGCAGTTGGCCGAGGATTTCAGCGGCTGGGCGCACTACCGCCAGTTGTTCGACTGCATCCTCGAGACACTGCCCGATGCGCGCTTCGTCGGCGACTCGACCCAGACGGTGTACAGCGGCAACCATCTGGTCGACCTGGACAGCCCGCGCCGCTGGTTCAACGCCTCGACCGGCTACGGCACCCTGGGCTACGGCCTGCCGGCGGCCATCGGCGCCAAGCTGGCAGAACCACAACGCCCGGTGATCAGCCTGATGGGCGATGGCGGCATCCAGTTCACCCTGCCGGAACTGGCCAGCGCCGTAGAAGCGCGGGTCGGCATCATCGTGCTGCTGTGGAACAACCAGGGTTACGGCGAGATCAAGCGCTATATGCAACGCCGCGACATCACCCCGCTGGGCGTGGATATCTACACCCCGGACTTCCTCGCTATCGCCCGTGGTTTCGGCTGCCTGGCCGAGCGCGCCCGCGATCACGCACATCTGCAGGCCCTGCTGCACGAGGCGCCGAGTGATCGGCCATTGCTCATCGAGATCGCCGAGGCACCGCCGTTCGCGCCCTGACAAGAGCCAATGAGCGCCCGTAGGAGCTGGCTCGCCAGCGATAAAAACCTTCGTCGCAGCGCGAGGCAGTTCCACCACTACTATCGCCGGCAAGGTTAGGTGCCCCCTTGCTCCTACAACGAACGCAAGCATCCGTAGTGGGAGAAGGGAAATAACTTCATCTGATCGGCATCAGACCAATCCCACTTTCACCATCGCGCCCGGCGCGGCTGTTGGAGCACTGCCATGAACACACCTCACTACATCGATGGCCGCTGGGTCGCTGGCGAAGGCGCCGACATCCTCAGCGTTTTCGATCCGTCCCTCGGCCAACCCTTCGCCGAATTGCTGTCGGCCAGCACCGCCCAGGTGGATCAGGCCGTAGCCGCCGCCCGCCAGGCGCTGCCCGGCTGGAAAAACCTCGACGCCCGGGAGCGTGCCCGCTACCTGCGCGGCTTCGCCGAGCAGATCGGCCTGCGCCGCGACGAACTCGTCACCCTGCAGATGCGTAACAACGGCAAGCCGCGCCATGAGGCCGAAATCGATATCGACGATGCCGTGGCCACCTTCAGTTATTACGCCGAGCAAGCCGAAGGCCTGCCGCAGCAGAACCGTGACATCGCCCTGGCTACGCCGGGCTTTTCCTCGCGCACGCGCCTTGAGCCCGTCGGCGTGGTCGGGCTGATCGTGCCCTGGAACTTCCCCCTGGTGACCAGCGCCTGGAAGCTCGCCCCCGCCCTGGCGGCCGGCTGTACCCTGGTGCTGAAACCGTCGGAAGTCACTCCCTTGATAGAGCAGACCTACGGCCAGATCGCCGATGCCCTGGGCCTGCCGGCCGGTGTGCTGAACATCGTCGGCGGCAAGGCGCAAATCGGTGCGGCACTGAGCGAGCATGCCGGCCTCGACAAGCTGTCCTTCACCGGCAGCAACGCGGTCGGCAGCCTGGTGATGCGCAGCGCTGCCGCCCATTGCCGTCCCGTGACCCTGGAGCTGGGCGGCAAGTCCGCCATTCTGGTGTTCGATGACTGCGACCTCGACCAGGCCGTGGAATGGATAGTCGCCGGTATCTGCTGGAACGCCGGGCAGATGTGCTCGGCCACCTCGCGCCTGCTGGTGCAGGATGGCATCGCCGATGCCCTCTTGCCCCGTCTGGCCGAGGCATTGGGCACGTTGCGTATCGGCAATCCGCTCAGCGAAGCGGTCGACATGGGCCCGCTGACCAGCGAGGCGCAATGGCACAAGGTGTCCGAATACTTCGCCATTGCCCGTGAAGAAGGGCTGCACTGCGCCAGCGGCGGCTCGACGCTGGAACGCCCCGGCTGGTTCGTCGCCCCGACGCTCTACACCGACGTACCGACCGATAGCCGCCTGTGGACACAGGAAATCTTCGGCCCGGTGCTCTGTGCCAGACGCTTCGACACCGAGGAGCAGGCCCTGGCACTGGCCAACGACAGCCGCTTCGGCCTGGTGGCCACCGTTGCCAGCGCCGACCTGCAGCGCGCCGAGCGCGTCGCCGACGCCCTGGAAGTCGGCCATGTATGGATCAACTCGATCCAGGCGGTGTTCGTCGAAACGTCCTGGGGCGGCACCAAGGGCAGCGGCATCGGTCGCGAACTGGGCCCCTGGGGACTGGCCGCCTATCAGTCGGTCAAGCATGTGACCCGCTGCCTGGGCTGATCGGCGTCAGGTCTTGCGCGGCTTGGCCCGTGCCGTAGGCTCGGCGATCAGCGGATCGTCGGGCCAGTAATGCTTCGGGTAGCGCCCCTTCAGATCCTTCTTCACCTCGGCGTAGGTACTGACCCAGAAGTTGGCCAGATCCTGGGTCACCTGCACCGGACGGCGCGCTGGCGACAGCAGATGCAGCAAGACCTGCTGTCGGCCATTGGCGATGCGTGGCGTTTGCGCCAGGCCGAACAACTCCTGCAGGCGCACTGCCAACACCGGCGGGTGTTCGCTGTAATCCAGGCCGATACGCGAACCGGAGGGCACCGGCAGGCTGCGCGGTGCCCACTCGTCCAGGCGCTGGGGCAAGGGCCAGGGCAGCAGCGTTTGCAGCATCGACGACAGATCGAGGTTGGCGAAATGGCTCAGCCGGGTGACCTTGCCCAGGTACGGCGCCAGCCAGGTCTCCAGGCTGGCGAGTAGCGCCGCGTCGGAAACGTCCGGCCATTCGCTGCTCGCCTGCGCCTGCAGATCCAGCCCGCGTAGCAGCATGACCCGCGCCTGCCACTGGCGCAGCTCGGGCGTCCACGGCAGCAGCGCCAGCCCCTTGCGGCGCACCAGGGCGACCAGCGCAGCCGTGCGCGCCTCGGCGTCCAGCCCTGGTAGCGCCTCGCTGGACAGCACCAGATCGCCCACCCTGCGCTGCCGCTCGGCACGCAGCACGCCTTCGCGCTCATCCCATTCGAGCAGATCCTGAGTGGTCACCTGCTCGGCCAGCACCGTCTCGAACAATTCCGGATCCAGCTCGGCGGCCAGGTAGATGCGCTCCTCGCGCTGTCCCTGGCGGCTGCCCAGGTCGGCGACCACCAGCCAGGCATGCTTCATCAAGGCGTCCGCCTCGTTGAACAGCGCCGCACGTCCATTGGCCAGGCGATATTCGGCGCCTCCCCCACGACGCTGCCGAGCGACGCGATCCGGGTAGGCGAAGGCCAGCAACGCACCCAGCCAGCGGCCGTGCTCGGGGTCGCTCACCGCCTCGCTGACCGGCACGCGCCGCAGGTAGCCTTGGAACTGGCGAGCCAGTTGCTGGGTTCGCTGCACGCCACCTCGGTCGGCGCTCCGCTGAGCGCCTCGCGCTGCCCGGCTCTCCCCCGAAAGCAAGGCCAGTCGGCTGTGCAGGTCGGCGCCGGCACCTCGCTGGCCGCCGCGAAGTATGTCGCGCTCACCCAGCAGTGCCGCCAGGTCACAGGCCAGCAGGCCCAGGCCAAGGGCCTGACCACGCAACAACAGATGCGCGATACGCGGATGCGCCGGCAGCTCGGCCATGGCCTGGCCGTGGGCGGTAAGCACGCCTCGGGCATCGAGAGCCCCCAGACGCTGCAGCAGATCCCGGGCCTGGGCATATGCGGCGGCGGGCGGCGGATCGAGCCAGACCAGTTCGTCCACCTCGACGCCCCAACGCGCCAGTTGCAACGCCAGACCGGCAAGATCGGCCTGGAGGATTTCCGCCGAGGAATAAGCCGGCAATTGTTCATGCTGGGCCTGCGACCATAGCCGGTAGCACACGCCCGGCTGCAGCCGCCCGGCACGGCCGGCACGCTGCGTCGCCGAGGCTCGGGAAATACGCTGGGTGTCCAGGCGCGTCATGCCGCTGCCCGGATCGAAACGCGGTACCCGCGCCAGGCCGGCGTCCACCACCACGCGCACGCCATCGATGGTCAGGCTGGTCTCGGCGAGATTGGTCGCCAGCACCACCTTGCGCAGCCCGGCCGGCGCCGGCTCGATGGCCGCACGCTGGGCCGACAGTTCCAACTCGCCATGTAGCGGACAAACGCGCACATCGGATCGCCCGGCCAGCGCCTCGCCCAGTTGCTCGGCCACCCGGCGAATCTCGGCCTGGCCGGGCAGGAACACCAGCAGGCTGCCCGGCTCATCGGCCAAGGCCTGCAACACGGTCTGCAGCACCTTGGGCTCCAGCCACTCGCCGGCCTGCCAGGGCGCGCCCCAGCGCGTGTCCACCGGGTACATGCGTCCCTCGCTGCGCAGCACTGGCGCATCGTCGAGCAAGCCGGCCAGGCGCTCGCCCTCCAGGGTCGCCGACATCAGCAACACCTTGAGCGGCGCCTCGCCACTGTCGGCACCGCGAAACATCGCCCGGCCATTGAGGGTCAGTGCCAGGGCCAGGTCGGCATCCAGACTGCGCTCATGGAATTCATCGAAGATCACCAGCCCCACGCCTTCGAGCGCCGGATCATCCTGCAGCCGTCGCGCCAGGATGCCTTCGGTCACCACTTCGATACGCGTGCGCGGGCCAACCTTGCTGTCCAGGCGGATGCGGTAACCCACGGTTTCACCGACCGTCTCGCCGAGCTCGCTGGCCAGCCGCTCCGCTGCAGCACGCGCGGCCAGACGCCGGGGTTCGAGCATGATGATGCGTTGCCCGGCCAGCCAGGGCTGATCGAGCACGGCCAGCGGTACGCGAGTGGTCTTGCCGGCACCGGGTGGTGCTTCAAGCACCACTTCGTCACGCTCGGCCAGAGCGCGACACAAATCGGGCAGCAGGGAATCGATCGGCAGGGTATTCATCAAGGCTCCATCATCGGCCGGCGATTATACGGCGAACCGCCTTCCGGGTTCGTCGGTCAGATGGCATCGGAAGCGGCGTATTCGCTGCGCCACAGCAGCTTTGCAATTCACGCCTTGCTATAGTGGCGTCCACTTTTTCTGGAGGTGCTCGATGCGCACGAAATCCCGTGTTATCGGCGGCGTTCTCGCCGTTACATTGTTCACTCAACTCACCGCCTGCGGCACGCTGTTCTATCCGGATCGCCGCGGGCAGATCGAAGGCCGCGTCGACCCGCTGATCGTCGGCCTGAATGCCATCGGTATCCTGTTTTACGTGATTCCCGGCCTGATCGCCTTTGGCATCGACTTCGCCACTGGCGCCATCTACCTGCCAGGCGGCCTCAATGCCCAGGTCGATCCGCAGTCCCTGCAGGAAGTGGTGGATGCTGACGGCAAGATCGACACCGCCAAGCTCAAGGCCCTGATCGAAACCCAGACCGGCCACAGCCTGCCGTTCGACGATCCGCGCCTGATCCAGCACAGCGGCAGCAGCGAACAGCTGGCAGCCTACGGTCTGCGCCCCGCTGCCTGATCCACTCCGGCAGCCCGTCGCAGACGACGGGCTTGCCCCTCGCCGCACACCATGGACGCCCCATGACCCTCGACCGCCAGCACGCCCGTCTGATGCGTCAGGCCACCGCCGCCGCACTCTGCGTCGCGCTGATCCTGGTGCTGTGCAAAGCCATCGCCTGGTGGGCGAGCGGCTCGGTCAGCCTGCTCGCCGGCCTCACCGACTCGCTACTCGACAGCGCCGCCTCACTGCTCAACCTGATCGCCGTGAACATCGCCCTGCGCCCCGCCGATGAAGATCATCGCTACGGCCATGGCAAGGCCGAAGCCCTAGCAGGGCTCGGCCAGGCGCTGTTCATCGGCGCCAGTGCGGTGCTGATTGCGGTGCAGGGCGTCGAACGCCTGCGCCAGCCCGAGCCACTGAGCGCACAGGCCCTGGGGATCGCGGTGATGCTGCTGTCCATGGCGCTGACCGTCGCCTTGCTGTTGTTCCAGCACCACGTGGTTCGCCGCACCGGTTCCACGGCAATCCATGCCGATTCGCTGCACTACCGTTCCGATCTGCTGCTCAATGGCAGCATCCTGCTGGCCCTGCTACTCGCCTACCTTGGCTGGCAACAAGGCGATGCGTTGTTCGCCATCGCCATTGCCGCTTACATCCTGTGGAGCGCCATCAGTATCGCCCGTGAATCCGTCGGCGTGCTTATGGATCAGGAGCTCGCCCCCGAAGTCAGCACGCGCATGCAGGAGCTGGCCTGCGCAGTGCCCGGCGTGCTCGGCGTGCATGATCTGCGCACCCGTCTTTCCGGCACCCACTGGTTTGTGCAATTGCATGTGGAGCTGCCAGGCGAACTGCGCCTGTCCAGCGCCCACGCCCTGTGCGAGGAGGTCGAGATGGCGATTCGCGCCGAGTTCGACCAGGCCGAAGTGCTGGTACATGCCGATCCGCTGGATGTGCCTGCACCAACTTGATGCAGGCGTTGCGCCATCAGAAAAACACTGAACCGTCGTCACGAAAGGCCAGTCAGCTTCAGTACGCCCAAATGATTGGGTTGGTCGCTCCCGGCTCTCCTCACCCTCAACCAGGGCGGCACCGGGAACCTATTCGTGATGAGAGGATTACCACATGAAGCGCGTATCCATGTTCGTCATTGCCGCCGTACTGGCCGCACCAGCCTTCGCAGCCGATGACCTGTGCACCGTCAACCTGCAGAAGCTCAACGATAGTATGGCAACCAAAGCCACTCTAGGTGAGCCCCTCAAGAGCCAGGTCGAAGAAGCCAAGGAACAAGCCCTGCAAGCGCAATCCGCAGGCGACCTGCAAACCTGTGGCACCCACGCCGAACGTGCCCTGCAACTGCTCGATGCACCGGGCGACGATGGCAGCGGCGCAACCAACTGATACGAATCAGGCCAGCCGCAGTGCTGGCCTGATTCAGCAGGCGCAGTGCATGCCGGTCGACTCCATCTGACCTTTGGCGTACACTACAAACCTTGCACGCTTTTGGGGCCGATTAGGATTCGACGCCGGTAGCGAAGCTCGAGGTGCATGCCGACTTGGTAACAGAAGTCGTAAATCCACTGTTGCAACTTTCTATAGTTGCCAATGACGAAAACTACGAGGGCTACGCTCTCGCTGCGTAAGCGGCGCGACTAGTCCTTCTGGTAGCTTCGGCTCCAGCGATCACCAGGGGATGCCTGTAAACCCGAAGTGATTGTCATGCAGAACAGGATCGCCGCGTAGTACGTTGTGGACGAAGTGGCTAAAACTTACACAACTCGTCCAAAGCACCCTGCCCGTCGGGCGGCTGCGGATTAACTCAATAGACACGGCTAAGCATGTAGTACCGACAGTGGAGAACTGGCGGACGGGGGTTCAAATCCCCCCGGCTCCACCAAACAAACCCCTGATTTTCCTAGCGAAAGTCAGGGGTTTTTCTTTGGGTGTCGAAAAAGTGTCGAAATAGCGCAATAATCCCAATCAGAGACACCCAGTCAGTTGGGAAACGTATAGATGACAGAGTCCAGCACCGAAGCTTTCGTACGCTTAATCAAGAGCAAACACGACTCACTGATAAAATCTTTGATTCGCCTTCAAAAGGCACTAGTCGGTGAAGACATCCAGAAAAAAGTCGATTACGCAAAAAAAGCACTCGAAGAAGCTGCTGCACTTAGCTCACTTCTTACCGCCCCTGATAAGCCCAACTGGCTGCAACCACTATGTCAGCGCCTACAAATCTACAACAACAATCCCTCAGTTGAGGCATATAACTTCCTTCAAGCTATTATTCCTCTGATCGAGCCTATCCATAATCACGACTGGTTCGGCAGCACACACAAAAACGCATTAGACTTCGACGCAATATTCGAAAAATATAAGAAAGAGAGCAGGCTTAACGAGCTATTTCAAGAAATCATCAGAATACTAGAGTCTATCCTTGAGAGCGGCGAGATAGACAGCAACTCAATGCAACGGGCGCTAGAGCGGATGATCTCAACCCTCCGTAGCTGCAAGAAGGGCTCCTACTTCCACATCAATAGCAGCTGGGAGTTCCTAATAAATTTCATACAGAATTATCTATGGGAAGAACTTGGTAAAATCCCAGCACTTGGATCAGCAGTTACAGCCCTAAGAAAGACGTTAGAAGAAACAAATGAAGAAATGTTCAAAGTTCATAACAGCGTAAAAAAAGAACTAGAAAACTCAGTAGAAGATGAAGTAAAAAGTCTGAAAGGAAAAGCCACCTTCAATTTTCCGACTTATAACAAACTTGGCTTCATCCCCCCCGAAGGAAACGATAACAAATTTATCGGAGAAGCTTAGTCACATTCAACGGCCCCAAACGGATAGCGTCAACAAGATGATCCGGCGCTAGGTGCGCATAACGCATGGTCATGGCCAAACTCGAATGTCCTAAGATGCGCTGCAGCGTGACGATGTTTCCGCCGTTCTGTATGAAGTGGCTAGCGAAGGTGTGGCGAAGTGCGTGTGCTGCCTGCCCCTTCGGTAGCTTGATGGTCGTCCGGGCCAAGGCGCGGCGGAATGCAGTGATGGCCGAGTTAGGCTGACCATGCTCACGCCAGTGGCGAATAATCTTGGCTTCAAGCTCTGCAGAGATAGGCACTGATCGCACCTTGCCGCTTTTGGTGCCGCTGAACGTGACAACCCGGTTTCGCACCGAATGAGGCTTGAGCTTTTCGGCCTCCGACCATCGAGCACCAGTGGCCAAGCAGATCAACACGATGACTTCGACGTGCGGGTTATCGCAGCCAGTCCGGATCGCCTGCAACAGCTCGGATATCTGTTCATTTGTCAGCCAGGAAAGCTCACGTTCCTGGACACGTAAGGGCTTCACCAGCTCCAACGGATTCGGGTAGTCGATGACGCCCAAGCCGCGTAGCTCGTTGTAAACCGCACGCAGGTAACCGAGCTCATTGTTCAGCGTCTTGGGTGACGTGCCAGCTTCCATCCTCAAACGGCGGTCATTCGCATAGATGTGCGGGTCGAGTCGGATCGCCACGGGATCGCGCAGGCGCTTGGCCAGATAGAGCAGTTTGCGCAGTCGCCCGGCTGCATATCGAAGTGAATGGCCGTGCAGGTCATACCAGAGCTGCATGAGCTCAGAGAGCCGACGTTTATCCTTGGGCTTGGGTGACCAATCCTTGTTGTCGACCAGCTTGGCGCGGCACGACGCCTCAAAGCGTTGGGCTTCACCCTTGGTCTTGAACGTCTTGCGGAAGCGCTTGCCCTTGATGGGCTCAACATCGACCTTCCAGCGACCGTCAGGCAATTGCAGTATCGCCATCAGACCGCTCTACCCCATCGCACATGGCGTTCCTGCAGCAGATCCTTGATGTGTTTATAAAGATCGTCCTGGGTCATGTCCTTGGCGGCGTAGTGATCGCGAATGACCGGCCAGCAGTCCCATTGCTGCAAGGTCTTAAACGCCTTTTTTGCGCCCACCTTTTCCCTTGCCAGCAGGCTTACGAAGTTTCCCAGGAACAGCTCCACGTTCTTGCCGGAGAAGCCACGCGAGGTCTTGTAGTAACGTTTGTATTCGGTGTCATCAAGCAGCGAATCCACCGGCAGATCTACGCGCACGTCTTCACGGATCAGCGTCCAGATAGGCTCAAAATAGCCAGGACGGCATAGCAGCTTGAATTGACGGAGGCCATAGCGCCAAAGGCCGTCCAGATGCCCCGCAAAGGCGGCAAAGGAGCTGGTGTCGATCAGTGCGCCGGACTTCAGATCGATTGAGCCACTGGCAAATTGCTGGATGACAGAGTGGTGATAGCGCAGCTCTACACGCCACACATCGGCTTCAGGGTCGTAGTTGTCCGGATCTTGAGGATCGAAGCTGTCGCGGCGCTTCCAGACGCTTTCCCAGTAGTCGAGCTTGTCAGTAGCCCGGGCCTGCTCAGTCTTGTTGTAGATCGCCAATTGCACACCACTGGCCGAACCGAACATGAAGGTTTCGCCACGTCCATAGGTGCTGGATTTAGTCGTCCAGTTGATTTCGTTGATGCCGGAAATGTCGCGTTGGGTGCGTGCCCGGCAGTGCATGCGGGCAACCAGATCCACAGGCGGTTTCCAGCCTTGCAGATCTAAAGCCAGGTGGACGGCGCACTGGTTGATTTCGCGATGGGTCAGGACAGCCGAGGCGTAATAATCCATACGGTCTTGCAGGCGCTCAGGCGACAGGGCGTCGATGGCATGGGGCGAGACTTCGATTTTCAGGTGAGCGCCGATGGCGTCGATCTTGGCGTTGAAGTTCTTCACCAGCAGGATGATGCCCAGGTCAGCGTTCTGGAGCTTGTACTGGTAGCCAGAGTCTTTGCTGACACGCCCCGAGTGCCAGATCTGGCCGGCGAATTCGACCATGGTGCCGGGCTTCTCGAACAGGCACATGATGTCAGGGCGGATCAGGCCCCGGTACAACTGGCGCACGGTATCTACGCCACAGCGCAGCAGGCGTACACCCGAAAGGTCGGTGAGTGCTGCCGATGCAGCATCCATGAAGAGACGACCCGTGCTGCTCTCAAAGCCGGTTGCTCGGTCAATCCGTCGCTGGTCTTTAACGCTCATGTGTTTTTCCCTTTATTGGCCAGTAATGGCCACTTCCAAGCTGATTTATCTGACGTGTTACAGGGACGTCACCGGGCGCTCTGGGCGCGCCCGGCGGAGTCTCGGACTGCGTCCAAACCGCCGCCGGGCGCCTGCCAGAGCGACATATCCACCCATGGTTTCGCGTCATCAGGAATCAGCTCCACATCGTTCATGCCGTGGATACGGGCGGTTATGAGCACCACGAGATTGGTGGTGCGCACGCGGGTGGACTCCGATCGGAAGATGCGCCCCAGGTACGGGATATCGCCCAGGATCGGCACTGCACTTACCGATCGGTCGTTCTGCTGTGATCGCAAGCCGCCCAGCAACACCCCCTGACCATCCTTGAGCTGGATACGGGTCAGGATCTTGCGTGTATTGGTAATGATGTCCGCCGCGGTGATGTCGCTCGAAATGCTTGAGGCGGACTGACTCACCTGCAATTCGATGGCATCGGCGGGTGTGATGAATGGGGTTACCTGCAGGGTGACGCCTACATCCTCGCGAACGATGGTCTGAAACGGATCTGATGCCGGTGTGGATCCGCTAGTGGTCTGGCCGGTGATAAACGGGACGGTCTGGCCGACAACGATGGAGGCAGATTCGCGGTTGAGGGTCAGTAGCTGAGGGGTCGATAACAGCTTGCTGCTGCTACTGGTGCGCACCGCCTGCAGGAAGGCGGATATGGTCGGGCCTGAGAACGTGAGGCTGAAGCCAAGATCGGAGCGGTCGGAGGGGCGAACCGCCGTACCGTTGATATCGAGTCGGCCGGATGCAGCGGCTGCGTTGAGGCCGAGCGCTTCGAAGTCATTGTCGGAGAGCTCAGCGACCACAGCGGTGATCTGAACTTGCCGCCGTGGCCGGTCGATTTCGGTAACCACCTCCCTGATGGCGTCCAGTTGCTGACGTGTGGCCGTGACGATCAGGGCGTTGGACGTGGGCGACGGCGTGACCAGCACCTGACCGGTTGCGCTGCTCTCGGTGGTGCGATCAGCGCGGGAGCTGAGCACATCCCGGACGGACTGTTCGGCAAAGTCGGACTGCAGGTGCTGGAGCTGGATGACCTCGGTGATCAGTACCGGCGATTCCTGAATGGGCCGCGCACTGATACGGATCGCGCTCGAGCTTTTGGAGTAGTGGAAGCCAGAAGACAGGACGGCGTTTTCCAGGAGCTGTTCCAGTTCCTCGGGGCCATCGAAGGTGGCGAAGATGGAAATCGGCGCCGAGCGGATATCGGAGCCCACCACCACCGATTTGTTGAGCATCACTGCCACCCACTCGACGAAGTCCTGCAGGGTGGAGTCGTAGAGCTCGATCTTCTCGGCGGCTGCACGGGCCAAGGATGAATTGAGCGCGAGGGTGATCAGCACAACGGAGAACCAGCGACGTTTAGCCATGGCCTATTACCTGTAGACAGAAAGAGAGTCAGTACCGCGCACCAACAGAGCTTCCCGGGGGCCGCGTTGCTCGATGGCGATAGCGCGAGCCTGCAGATCCTCGGAGCGGATGCGGTTGCCGGTGGAATCAGCGAAGACGTAAACAACCTGGCCAGACATGCGCCCAAACGAGGCGATGCGCAGACCGGGGAATTCATCAGCCAGGGCCTTTTCCGGGGCTTTGGCTTCGATGGCAGGTACAGCCTCGGGAACAGCGCTGGGAATGCGGATCCAGGCGATGGCGGCGAAGACTGGCAGCGAACAGATCAGGGTGATGAAGCCGCCCAGGAAAAAGGCGTTCACCACCCGAGTACGGCGGAAAAAGATCTTGGTGGTGCGCATGAGAAACCCCAGATCGCGAGGTGATGGCGGGAGGCGACGACGCCAGTAGCCGGGCGGGAGCATGGAGTACGAGCCTTTGTCGTAGTCCTTGTTGTATTCCTGGGTGGTGTCGTAATAGCTGTAGAACTCTTTGCCCTGATAGAACCAATCCTCAACCTTGGGCGAGTTGAATTTCGGGCCGTATTTGACGATGGCCTGATGCAGCTTCGGCAGGTTGCCCTTCCAGATACCCAGGGTCAGGATTCGCCCCGGCAAGCGGAAGATGAAAGGGATCTTCAGCTTGTCCCAGCGGTTGATGTACACCACGTGTTCGGCGATGGATTCGCGGATCTGCTTGTCGATGACGTTGACGTTCTGCACGCACAGCCACAGATCCCAGCGGCGTTTGCGCAGGAACAGGAAGAACTTCAGCAGGTCGGTACGGCCACCGGAATTCCAGTCGCGGGAGTTGAGCCATACGCCCGCCTCATCGAGGAATATCCCGCCGAACATTTCTTCGTCGTAGGTATCGTGGCCAAAGCCCAGGCCGGTCAGATCGGCAGCGGATGGCAGGTCAGGCAGGCGGACAAGGCGCGAGTATTTGTTATCGGCCCTGCACAGCTTGTCCATTTTCACATCGACGTTTACGGCAACGCGGCGACGGCTTTTGAGGTAGTCCAGGATCTTGAGAATGCACAGCAGGGTTTTGCCAGCACCCAGCTTGCCGGTGACGATATAGACGGCCATGGGTGATCCTTAAGTGTGGATGAACTTCTCAGAGAGGCGGTGCACCCACATGAAGATCAGCGAGTGCAGGCGGGCAACGAGCAGGATGGTGATACCCGCGGAGAGATTGGACGGCAGAAACATCTGGCCAAAGGCGATCAGGTCAGGCGCCATCTCAGTGGCAATGCGCCCCACAACCGCATCAATAGCCTTGGCGAAAACAGCGATAGCAGTACCAATGGCGGCGACAATTAGAAGGAACAGCGCGACCTTGCGGAAGAACTTGGTGATGAACTCAAAGAACGGCGCAATCATTGGCGTGATAAACGCCAGTAGCCAGCCGTTGAAGCGCTTGAACAAGTTGGGGAAGAACTTCTGCAGGAAACCCTTAATCCAGCCGAGCATCAGAACCCTCCTTTTTCAGCTTTGGCGTTTTCCAGGCGCATACCGGCATAGGCGATTCGCCAGACACCGATGATGGTTCCCATCCAGACGATCCATTCGAGCAACGGCTTGATGCGGCTCAGCTCACAGGCATCCAGGCGAAGGTTGGTGTGGAGCTTTCCGGCATCGACTTTCACATCGAAGGCGGAGCAGGAGCTGCTACGCGGCAGAACACCATCGATCAGGTTGATGGCGGAATACGCGACCGAGCCAGGGCCAAACCAGTCATTACCAACGAGGTTCGGCAGATCCGCGAGCGTGCCTTGGTTGAGGGCGTCCTGTGCTTCGAGAGTGTCATTAAGGCCTTGGCCAAAAGAGCCGATCAGACCACCCGCAAGACCGGCAGCGGCTTCACCAATGCTGGAGTCATCACCGTCCCCCTCACCGTCATACTTTTCCCCCAAGGCATCCTCAGCAAACTCTTTGAAGGCGTCGCCCAGATTGCCTAGGGCTTTACTGATGCCATCAAGCAGGCTGTTGGTCTTGTCGATTTTTGGGCCAAGTTTTTCTTGGTCACCTTCCCCGGGCTCGCCCGTTCCCCCATCACCATCACCGGAGCCATCGCCGGGATCACTCGGGTCAGTTGGATCGGTCGGATCTGGTGGGTCGGTAGGATCTGGCGGATTAGTGGGAGGCGTGCCATCGCCCGGAGCATCAGCCGGGTCGCATTCAGCGCCTGTGTAGGTGCCCACACCTCGACAAACCCCAGTCGTAGCCCCCTCAAAAGCCGGCTCGCATTCAGAGGTGCCGAGCGCTATGCGGCAGCTATTCATGCACGCATATTCAATGGGGCCGAGGCCGTTTAAGTCAGGGCGATTTAGAGTCCAGGAAGTGGACTGGCCCTCGAGTTGCTGACAGGCAGATGGAGGACGTTCGCATGCGCCAGTTGTGAGGTTGAATGTCGCGCCAGATGGACACGAATCGCCATAACGAATAATCAAGCTACTAAGCGTAGTCGTGCCGCCCGACTTAAGACCAAGCCGCAATTGACAGCGAAACGTCGCGGAACTCGCTGTCGTAGGTTCAAACACTTCAATGCTACTCGACGTATAACCACCGCCATCTGGACTAGCTGAGTAGCTGGAAAGAGCCTGACAAGCAGAAATAGCGGATGGAAACCTACCAAGGGCACCAACATAATTATTAATAGTCCAATAATAATCCTCAGCAAACACAAACTGCCCCCACCCCATAAGGGTGAGAGCAAGTAGCAGGCGGAGGCCGAAAGCCGTACGCATCATTCGACCCCCAACCCTGTTTAGGCGCCAGCTGCGCTGAACACGCGACCGGCGATTTTGAACAGGGCCACACCACCACGGATGACGCCGAACAGGATCGCACCGGCAGCCATCAGGGTGGCGAAGGCACCAGCCAGATCGACGAACACTTCGAGCAGTTCAGATGGCACTTCGATTGCAGCATTGGCGGAACCAGCAGTCAGCGCAGCTGCACCGGCAGTGATCAGAGCGAGCGGTTTGCCGCCCAGTGCTTTACCGACACTGGCCTCGTTCTGTACGAGCTGGCCGCCACGAGTGGCGACTTCTTTTTTGCTTTGGTACATGGAGTTGTTTCCTTCAGTTGGTTGAAGCGTCGATTACTTCCTTCCAGCCAAGCCGGAAGGCCCCCCAGGACACGCCAATCCCGAGAGCACCCACAAAGAGCCCAGCGATAACGAGGTATTGCCCCCAGGTGAAAGCCATATCCGTTACCTCTGATGCCCGTGGATTAAGCCAAGGGCGGCGATGGTCACCACGCCTTGAATGAACTGCAGAGCCCAGAGGTCACCGAGGGTGACGCTGGCCAGATAGGCTTCTATTCCCATGCGGCGACCTCCGACTGATCAGGGTTAGGACTTGGCCGGGTCGGTAGGCTTGTTGGGAGTAGCAGCAGGCGCAGGGCTCGCAGCGGTGCGGGCTTTGGTGTCCACGGCTTCGATATGCAGGGCGAGGTTTTTGCCCTTGTTCTGGCCGCCACGGGCAACGTCGAAGGTGATACGCACCAGCTGCAGAGGCTCGAACTGGGAGCCCGCGGTGAACACTTCGTCGGCGGCGTCTTCAGAGATCGCCATGCCGATGATGGACAGGCCGTGTTCGGTCTTGCCGTCCGGCTCATCACCGTAGAAGACCTTGGCGTATTTAGTGTCTTCGACCTGAGTCATCTGAGTGCCCAGGAATGCAACTTCCATAGTCGAACGTGCCATTGGGTGTTTCCTCTTTTCAGTTGCGCGTTATTGCGCGGTTTTGCCTTTCAGCAGGCCGAGCGATCCCGTGCAGGTGAACTTGCGTCAGTTCACGAGCAGGTGCGTTTCGGTCTACCGGGGTTTAAAGCCGGGTCAGGCGGTGCCTGTTGTTCTGTTTCACACCAAGGGCTTTGCCCTTGTCATCCCACTCTTGCCGCCGAGGGCTCGGGAGCGCGGGGCAGAGAAGCTGCCCCACACTCACGAGCGGAGGCTGGTTTGTCCGGGGGACGTTCAATAGTTCGCTCCGCCCGTGCCTCCGTTTGACCGAACGGTGAATCGTGTTCGGACAAGCCGGGGGCGCGGCTATTGACCGGGCCAGAGTTGCGGGAAAGCCCCAGGCGAATAAGCGCGTACATGAAGAACGGGAGCACCAGAAACAGAGCCACGCCAACAAGAATGAAGGTCATTTCCAGCAGGCTTGGATACTTATCGAACATAAACCACCCCCTCGACGACCGGGCCTTGCAGGGCCTTAACGATTTCTTGCCACTCATAAACGCCCCAGTTTTCCCGGATACCCATTTGGGTGGCGGCGTCCTGCTGATGCTGGATGCGGCACAGCTGCTGGCTGGCCAATGGCAACAGCTCAGCGGCTTGGGCGACGGTCAGGACGATGCCGGGCATTACTCAGCCTCCGACTCGAACAGATCCCAACGCGGGACGTACGGGGTTGGTTTGCCGGTGTCTTGCACAACGTGCCACCACTTCGGCGGTCGCGGGCTTGGCTTGTGTTTCGCGCAGTACGAAGCAGGGGTAACGATCAATCGTCCATTGACCGTGGATACGGTTGCGGGGCGGCAGTGGCTGCAAGGTGTGGACTGGGAGCGAGCGCTTTTCGCCAGTTCGCGTTTCGACCAGCAGACAGAGCAGTCGCAGTCCGGGCTGTGCGGTTGGCGCAGATATTTGTGCATGCGTCATCACTCCCACTCCTCTTCCATGAGCTGCTTTGTCAGCAGTGCAACGTTCACCAGAACGTATTTGCCGATCTTCTTGGACGGCAGGTAGCCATTGCGAATCCAGCCCCGAACCTTGTCGTGCTCGTTTTCCATGCGAATCCAGTTGGCGAACTCGCGCCATGGCATCACGGGCGGGGCTCCAATCACACGGCTTAAAGTCAGGTCGGTTCCTTCCACAATCTTGGCCTTTGTTGCACTATGTAGGTCTTTGTTTGCAGAGAAGTCTCTGCGTAATATTTACTCTTTCGTAAAATTTACACGAGCAACCATGCTGCGTAAAGTTTACGCACAATGATTTGTATCTATATGGATTCAGTTCGCGATAGAGCGCTTCAATTGATCAAGGTCGTAGGGCCGAAACGCCTTAGCGAAAAAGGCGGGAAAAACTACGACCGCTGGAGAAACATCAGTAGCGAGAAGATCCGCATTGGGACTGAGGAAATAGGAATCCTCGCGGAAGCCTTTCCGGAGTACGCACTATGGCTCGTTAGCGGCAGAGTCGAGCCTGAGAGCGGGCACAGAAGCCCAGAGTACGACGAGGCCAACCGAACCTTGACCAGTCCAAACGCGGGATAGCGATCACTCAGGAAGTAGCTAGGCGCTGGTACGCCCGAAGTGATAGGAAGCAAGATCAATGACAAGGACGAAATCCAAACGGGAATACCTAGTTCCCACGCACATGGGAACTGACTCAGGCGCTGAGTCAGTTCCCCCGAACCATCTCTATCAGAGTGCAAGCGATGCGACTTGTGGATAAAGATCGGCCAAAAGAAAATTTCAAAGAATTCACCGTCGATGCCGCTCTTTTGAGAGAGCTTGGGGAGCGCCTAGTAGGCAAACCTCACGTTGCCTTGTCTGAGCTGGTGAAAAACAGCTATGACGCAGATGCGACGGAGGTAGAGATTCTCTTCGGAGAGGACAGCATTACAGTCTCGGATAATGGGACGGGGATGAGTCCGTCCGATTTCGTTAATCACTGGTTACGTGTAGGCACCATACACAAGCAAACCAATACGACGACTCCTCGAGGCAGAACAGTTACTGGCTCAAAAGGCATCGGACGACTGTCCGTCCAGTTCTTGGGGGAACAGTTGGAGCTGGTATCCAAGAAAAGGGGACAGACTCGATTCGAAGCAGTAGTCGACTGGCCTGAGAACATAGAGGCTGGTGATCTCATAAAGGCTGGAGCATATGTCTTCCAAACAAACTCTGCGGAGCCAGTGCACGGAAAGTTTGCAACAGGCACCTCCGTTACCATTCGAGGATTAAAACAGCACTGGGGAAAGTCGGAATTGAGGGACTTAGCGAGAGAGCTTTGGTTCTTACAACCCCCGGAAAAGCTTTTTAAATCGCTTGATCGAAAAGACAAGTTCCAAATCACTCTCAAAGGTGTTGCAGATGATGAGGAAAAGAGCTTTTCCGATCAAATGCGCCAGGCGTTCGAAAACTGGATTGCGGTAATCGAAGGTGAACTTAAAGAAGGTAGCAAAGGTGGGGGAAGCAGAGTAACGGTCACATTCAAGAATGGTGACGAGTACAATGCTTCATACAAGGTAAATACGCCGCTTCTAGACAGCGCACGATTCAAGATATATGTATTCAAACTCTCTGGAAAACAGACGGGGGGCGTTGAAGTAACCACAGCCAGGAGGTATTTCAGGCAGTATGGCGGGGTGCACGTATACGACAATAATTTCCGACTCCCATTCTATGGCGGTGAAGAGCAAGATTGGCTAGGCCTTGAGTATGACCATTCCCACCGACTAAATCGCTCCGCCTTGCTGCCCCCAGAGTTCCAAGTCCCCAGCGGGCTTAATGACCTACCTACCAATGGGCGAATATTTGGGCTAGTGCAAATATCCACTTCTCACGAGCGTAAAGTTGCTGCTCAGGCACAACTCAGAAGAGGTAACTATCTAAACGTTCAGGTTACTCGCGACAGGCTAATTGACAACCATGCTTTCAAACAGCTGGTCGATACAGTCAGATGGGCGCTAGACTTCTATTCGATGCGCTCTTTCGAGAGAAGGCAGAAAGAAAAACTATCGAAGAGACTTGAAGTCCCTGAAACGGAAACTAAGTCCTCGGAGATTCAGGAGCAGCTCTTTCAAATATCCTTGAGTGCACCTGCGCAGGTAGCCAAGCAGATAGAGAGAGTCTCAGAAAACTTCAGAGAGCTTAAAGAGTTAGAAGACCAGCGAAAAAACGCGATCAATGCGGAGCGCGTTCTCCTGGCGGCCTTGGCAACAACAGGTATGGCCGCGCTTGCAATGGAACATGAACTGCAGAAAGAACTGGTCGTCCTGTATGGTATTAAAGATCAGCTAACCTCGAAACGAGGTGCTTTGAACGAGGCCAAGATCATTGAGGCCTTGGACAATTGGGCAGAGCGAACGACAAGAGCAAGAAAATTATTTTCGCCTCTCATGAACGAATACGATCGAGAGAAGCGGAACAAGTACAAAGCCAAGAAGGTCATCGAACAGATAGTCAAGAACTCAGAAGCCGTCATGCGGGACGTGAGCGTCGAAGTAGAAATCACTCCCGGTCTTCAGTTGCCAGAAGCAACGTTTGCCGGATGGAATGCTATATTCCAGAACGTTTTGATCAACGCCGTAAATGCAATGATCGGCTCAAAGGTTAGACGAATTCATTGCTCTAGCGAGTTCGAAGATGGAGAGCATGCTATTTACGTTCAAGACACCGGCGCAGGTGTCCGACTGCATGACAGCTCTGACCTTTTCAAACCATTCGTACGTCGCCTAGAAATACCCGAAGAGAGAAAGAGCTTGGGCTTGGGCGGTATGGGGATTGGGCTTACCATCGTCAAGATGGTTGCCGACTCCTTGGATTGCGAGGTCTCGTTCGTAGAACCGACTCCCCCCTTCAAGACAGCTTTCAAGATTTCATGGAGCGATCAATGAATATATTGATATTGGATGATGACCAAACACGTGCAGAAGACTGGAAGCGAGAAATAGACAAGACTCTAATCGGCGGAGCTAAGATCACTGTTCACGAAAACAAAGACGTGAGCCGTGTGATTTCAGAACTTCACCAAAAAAGACTAAAGGCTCGTGAGGGTGATTATCAAACCGTCGCTGAACTTGATACAGTCGATCTACTCATCGTTGACTATGATCTTCTAGGCTTGGATTCCGAGGGGCATTCTGCGTGGTCAACAGGCGCTGAGGTTGCTTATGCGGCTAGATTAATGTCGAAGGTCGGGCCTATCGTGGTAGTCAACCAATACGGAACGAACTCTTTCGACCTGACCATGCGTAGAACCTCCCCGTCGTACGCAGACTTGGACTTAGGCAGCAAGCATATTACGAGTCCAGAGCTTTGGAAGGATGAGGGCTTCGAAGGTTTTAGACCCTGGCATTGGCCAAACCTTCTTAGGGAGCCATCTCGATTCAATGAATTATCAGCATTCGTCCTTGAGAAGCTAGATACCTCTGTCATTCAAGCTCTTGAGCTAGAGTTGTCAGACTTCGATTCCCCTCGCTATGTCTCTCCTGAACTACTGGCCAGGCTCGGCCTGAGCCGTGAGGGTGGAATGACATTCAGGCAGCTCCTCGTAGGTGCACAAAAGGAGGATGGCCAATATCAGCCCAATCCGATAAGTGTATTCAACATCCTTGAGAAAGACGCTGCACTTGTCAAAGAAATGCCTTTGGATGTTCTGTCTCGTTTGGGAGCAGCCGTGCTTAGTCACTGGGTAGAGCGACTGATTCTTCCAAATCAGGAGTTGATAGCAGATGCTCCTCATCTGGCTTATCAGTACCCATGGATCCTAGCGAATCATGAAAGCACAGACGCTTGGAAAGGGTTGGCAAGGCTGGATGAAGTGGTTGGGCTCACACCTTCCATTGAAAGTTACAGAGTTCATCCTACGTGCTTAGTCAGTCGCCCTGCTTACTGGGCGGGTCAAGTGAAACGAGATCTCGATGTGCCAGAGGAGTTTTCCATGGCAAACATTCCCGATCTCGCATTCTGCGAAGACATATCATCCTTCAAAGATAAAAATGAGTGCAAATCCTTCCCGAGTGATCTCCAGACATTCGATAGGGAGCGCTGGGTGTCTGACGACTTATCGGCTGGTGGTGAGAAAGTCAATTACGAACCACAAGCATATTTGCTGATGTGATTTTGGGGCTTCCATGGAAAGGTCAGATGCCAAAGCACTAACTAAGCTTCTCTTGGATTTGCATGATAATAATTGTAGAGCTTTTGCAAGCCACCCTCTGTTGAGTAGATGCAAGAAGTTTGGCGAGCGGTATGCAGCTGCGTATGGGATAGAAGTTTTCTTTACCGATAAGAACTCACATGCGCTATCGGCTCAAATTGAGAGCATGCTTATCAATCCTAATGCAGGGACTGAATCTCCTTACTTGTTGATTGATTTAGAGCCGGCAGATGGGTGGATAAAAATTTTTAGGCTCGTGGTAACAGAAGTCGGCAGCCTCAATGCCGAAGTGGTTTTCTTGAAAGCTGAGCTCGAGAGAAACATATCATTTGGCTATAGGTACGAGCATCCGGAAATCTTTCAGGGGAAGGGTGCAGAAAAGCATGCCTTCTTCCATGTTCAGCCGATCAAGAAGACAGTGATCAAGGGCCGACAGGTCGAACTGCCCGGATCGATATCTTGGATTCCTACTAGCACTCCAGCCTTCTTCATGATGGCGAGTAATGCCTGTGAAATAGTTCTGTATGCTGTGCATTCTGCATGTGGCTGGGAGTGTCTAAAGTCTCTAAGGATCAAGAGTTTCGTGCTGCGCAGATTCCTAATGTTAGGAGAGAAGGCAACAAGTGCGTTCTGAGCAGGAGAAAGTGACGGTTAGGATGAAGGCTGTTAGAAGGGAAAACACACGGCCTGAGATTCTAGTGCGCAAGGTTCTTCATGGCGCGGGGCTCAGATTTCGCATAACCAAGAAATCGTTGCCTGGCACTCCAGACATCGTTCTAACCAAGCACAGGACGGCCATCTTCGTGCATGGCTGCTTCTGGCATCGTCACCCTGACTGTCGCTACGCGAGTACACCGAAAACTAGGCAAGAGTACTGGCTGCCCAAGTTCGCGGCTAACGTAGAGCGCGATGCAAGGAAAGAGGCGGCGCTCGAGGAGCTGGGATGGCGGGTGCTTATTGTGTGGGAATGCGAAACCAAGAACTTAGCCGCCCTTGAGGAGCGGCTCAGGAGGGAATTCAATCAGCCTTCAAAGCCTTCTCCACCTCGTCGAGGTGACGCTGAATGCTGAGGCCAATGATTTCACCCAAGCGAACGGGAACGGCGTTACCGATCATCCTTCCAACTGCCTTGAACGTTATCTTCTCGGGCGGCATGAATTTGTACTTCTTGGGAAACGACTGCAGGATTGCAGCTTCGCGGAGCGAGATCGCTCGCGCCTGATTCTTGTCGTAGTGACCGAAGCGACCATTTCCAAACCCATAGCAAAGCGTCGTCATGGTGGGGCTTGGTTCATCGCCACGCATACGTCCATAAACGCTTGGGTAGGTTTTGCCACTTGCTTTGCGGTGACAGTCAGCACGTAGATCCTCAGGCCAGTCCTTCCAGGTGCCGCCAGGCTTGGAAAGCATGATGCGTGTCAGATTGACGGGGCTGAGCGTGGCTGCCCGGTGCAATGGATCTTTGGAGTCACATTCGCCCGCAGCCAGTTTGGGGAGGCGGCCAATGGCCTTCTTTACGGTGACGGGCTTGTCATGTGTTTTGGGGATCATGGTGATCGGCCCCAGCTTCGAGGCTAGAAGCACATGACGGCGACGCTGCTGAGGTAGGCCGTAATCCACGCAATGAATGGTGTCGGCCCAAATATCATACCCCTCCTTCTTCAGAGCGCTGACGAAGTCGTGGTAGACCCTGTGCTTGGTCACGTCAGGAACGTTCTCCATGGTGACCAGCTCAGGCTTGATGCTTTTGATGAGCTTTTCGAAGGAGTAAAGCAGCGGCCACTTCACATCGGTGGTGGTATCTCGGCCTTGGTTGTAGGTCGAGAAGGGCTGACAGGGCGCACAGCCGGCAAGCAGCTTAAGACGGTTAGGACGGTACCACGCGGCTACATGGGCGGGATCGACAATAGCGACGCTTTCTGCGATGAATTCAGCGCCATTGTTCGTCTTGTAAGCGTATTCGCAATTGAGATCGATGTCGTAGCCGGCGCGAACGGATATACCGGTCTTGAGCAGGCCAGCGGTAAGCCCACCAGCTCCACAGAAAAGGTCAACGGCGTCAATGTCATGCATGATCAAATATCTCCTAGCGGAGATCATTCTATCCCGTTGAGGAGGAAAGATCGAGCACGGACATCGAAAATCATGCAGGCATCACGGGCGGCCGAAGGGTCTGCTTCAGCTCCTCAAGGCTCAGCCAATGTCGGCCCGCGTGCACGACTCGATGGCAATTCGCGCAAAGCAAGGCTAGATCATCAAGGCGGGTTTTCTGACCAGGCTCAAGCGTGTGAAGAGGCCGGAGGTGGTGAACATCAATGAGGCCAATACCTGCGTTACCGTAACGCTGCTGAAAATCGAAGCCGCAGGCTTCGCACTCGAGCTTGCCGTGCCTGGACAGGGCATGCTTCTTCTTGCGCTCAACGAGTCCACGGCTGCGTTCCCTTACCCTGTGCAGGCGAGTGAGCACCTTACCTTCGGATGCCTCATGTATGTCAGGCTCGTCCTGGGCTTGAAGTAAGTGGCCATCCAAACCATCTAGATCGACGGCATTGCGAATACCGGCCACGACCGCGGCTAATTTGCTGGGGGAATGAGCAAATTCTTTCCAGACGACTTCTTCGTCCTTATTGCCTTTGGCGAGTCCGGTCTTGCCATCCTTGATGTAATCAGGATCCCAGCGGCGGAAGTTGCCGAGCTTCATGTATACGCCGTTCGCGTTGCGAAAGCTCAAGGAGGAGCTGAGCCCAAGCGCTAGCCCCATCTTGCCAAGAAACTGGGAGAGCTCTTGCACCTCGGGGTGATGCTTGGATGGCAACGAATCGCGGTGTCTCAGATATAGATCGAGGGCGAATATCAGCTCATCACGAGTCCAAGCAGGGTTGGCCTGAGAGCTGACCGAAGGCTGAGGCTGGAAAGTCGTTGGCATAGGTTCTTAGCGCTGGCATTTCGACCTGCTGATACTATCAATTCGGCATGAATCTGGAACGAATAGCGGAGCTGAGCATGGATGCACGAAGAGTTGAAATCATGGAGGCGCTGGTTCGGCTGGCTCAGGCCGTACTCCGAGGACGCTCCGAACGTTGGTGCCTGCGTCTTTGGAGCCGCTACATCAAGGTTCGAGACCGACACCAGTGCGTGCGCTGCAAGTCTACGGAGGGAATACAGGCGCATCATATCTTTCGACGTTCACTCTATCCCTACGGCTGGTATCAACCAGGCAATGGAGTGACGCTTTGCCGTGAATGCCATGACCTGAACCACTCGGTATTCAACGGAAAGCCCGATCTCGGTCAGCCGATCGATGCTCAAGGCGGAGACAACCTAGACGATTCGGCCTATTTCTTCTGGCTGCTGCTCGAGGATGCTCAAGATCAGGGCCTCAACGAGGACGAGTTCTATTTCGTGGAAGATCACATGCTGATCTTTTACGTCCGGGTTCAGGGGTACGCATACTTACTCGATGCAGTAGCTCACGGGCAGATGAGTCGATTGAGAATGAGTTATGAAATATGGAGAAGATCAGGAGAGACGATGATGCGATCACTCATCGAAGCCAATATGGTGGGGTTCGAAGATGGCGAGTTGTTCATCTCGATGTAACCACGAGCTCGAGCTTGCTAGAACTAGGTTGCTAAACGCTCTTAAAGCTAAACGCTCCGAGCGATGGTGCATGGCCTTATGGAGCCGTTTCATTCGCTCGAGGGATGGCGGCGTTTGTCTAGTTTGCAACGAAAGCGAGGCAGTCGAGGCTCACCACGTCTTTCGGAAGACGATCTACCCCGCTGGTAAGTTCGAGCTTGGTAACGGGGTTTCCCTTTGCCGAAGTTGCCATTGGAAGCTGCATGCCAAGTTCAATGGCAAGCCAAAGGCCGGCGAGCCACTCAACGCGCGGGGCGGTGATGACCAGGATGAAATGGCCTTTCTGTATGGCTTGCTTGCGGACGATGCAGATGAAAGAGGTCTCGATCATAATCGGTTTTACTTCATCAGCGACGAGATGCTGAGCTTCTTCAATCAATGGCAAGGTTATGACGAGTTCGTCCGGGTCTCGTGCAGAAGTCAGATTAGAAAGGCCCATGAGATATGGAGAAACATGCCGAGCGAGTGGTATCGACATCAAGCACACGAGATCGCGCAGATACTGCTGACAGCCAAGCTCTGATGTCGAAAAAGTGTCGAAACTAACAGGCAGCGACAGGCATCAGTGACCAAGATGAAGAGCATGGAAGTCTTGTTTTAGCTGGTGTTGGTCAAAAATGGGCACTAATGAGCAGAAGCTGAAACGGATTCAAATCCCCCCGACTCCACCAAACACCCGTTACAAATCAGGCACTTAGCGAATAGCTACAGTGCCTTTTTTGTGCCTGAATGGGCTGTTTTGGCTGGGTTATGCCAGCTTAATGACAGCTTTTGTAGGAGCTGTGTAGTACCCCAGCTTTCAACTATTCCCCAAGTATCAAAAGGCCATAGACTCATGGCATATTGCCCCTACAACTTCATACAGGGAACTCATATGAAACGGAAAGCGACCTATATGGCCATCCTTGGCCTACTCATGCTGGGGGCTGGCACTGCCCACTCTGAATGTTTCGGTGAGGGGGAATACACCGTTTGCACTGACACAGAGACCTACTCCAACGGGGATATGAGCACTCGTTCTTGGGATTCGGATGGGAACAACTATCAAATTGACGTCGAGACCCGCCAAGTAGGAAATGCCCAAGTCACTATGAGTTCTGATAGCGAGGGAAATGAATATTCCATTCGCTCTTGGACTGACAGCTCTGGATCGCACGTGACTGACAGCGAAGGCAACACCTGTACTATCACTCATTCAGGTCAGATGATCGGATGTGAGTGAGTTCCTACGGCATGATGCGTGGTCATTGGCACGCATCATTCGCCGCCCAACACCCTGTTCACGTACGCTTGGCACGCCGTCAGCGCGATGATTGCCCGGTCGCCTCGATCGGCGATGCTGACAATTCGTTGAGCAGCTCCCGGGTCAATGTCGGCTCGGCTGGCGCCATCCACCAGGCATCCGGAGCAGGGAGCGGCTGGCACTCCGAGACCACCGGCACCACCTGCGGCGCCGGGGCTGGCGAGTAGGACTGACAGCCGGAGCTCAGTAGTAGCGAGACGGTCGCGCAGGCGAGCAGCATTCTTTTCAGCATCGGTCAGCTTCCTATGTTCTGTCTGGGATGATTCGGCCAGGTCTTGCTCGAGCTGCAGGCGCTTCTCTTGCTCGCGCCGCGCTTGGCCTGCCGCTACGCGGCTGATTTCCGCCAGCGTGTCGGCGTGCAGCTTGTCGCGTTGGGATATCTGCTGTTCTAGCTCTCTGCCCTGTTCAGCCATATCGAGTTGCAGGCCGTTGACGCGGAACTGCTGACCGCCACCGACCAGCAGCAGGGCCAGCAGCCACCAGGCCCAAGCCGGCACCACTGACAGCCAAGTCACGCTGCCATCTCCCCACCACACACAGTGAACATGGCCAGCAGTTCGCCTTGGTCGCAGGGTTCTGCGGCTCGTTCTTCTTCGTAGATGCCCAGCAGCTTGGTCAAGGCATGTTCATTCTGGCCGTAACCGGCGCCAGGCAGGCTTGCCCAGATCGGCGCCGCCCTCGCGATCGCTTGCTCAATGCGGCCGGCTTTGATGTGTGGCAGCGCCCCGCACTCCGTGAGCAGCTTGATAGCAGCCAGATCCTGGGCCTCGGGTGTGAAGCGCCCGTGGAACTTGTAGATGCGAACGATGGAGTCCCAGGTACGAGCCAGGAACTGGTACCGACCAGCCGCCATGGACTTGATCTTGTAACGCGGCAGGTCGACCATCACCCGCGGGTGCTTGCTGTAGTCGGTGAACAGCTTGCCGCCCACCAGTACATCGTAGCCGCTGTCCTTACTCGGCTGACGCGGGTGGTCGGTGCCCTCGCTCCACGCGAGCATGTCGAGGAAAGCGAGCACATTGATGCCGCCAGCTTTTTCAGAAGAAATTCGGGCCATAGGTTTTCTCCGGGTATGAAAAAGCCCGCGCTGGGCGGGCTATGATATGTTTTGAGATAAACGTTGCAGGGACGGTGCGCTTGAAAGAACCGCAAGAGCAAAACGGCTTTTGATAATTAACAACAAAAAACTTGATATGTATTGTTCCTGCTGAAATAAGAATAATGCATCACAACTCTTAACACTCAGCACACGAAAAAAATTATATGGAAATCACTAGCGGCATCCCCAAACCTAAAGATAGCGGAGTGACCGGCGAGCAAAGCACCGGCGGTGAATATATTCCCAGAGATCAACCAGACGAAGTTAAATTCCCTCCACCCTCCAACTATGCCCAAGCACTCAACAGCTTAGGAAATGAAAACTCAACACGGCTGGGCGGAAAAATGGGAGCTACTCTAGTCCCACTGTTAGTACAAAATCTTGAAAATGAAAAAGAACGACTATCCCAAAAGGTCGACTCCTTAACCTCTGAAAAAGAAAGCTTAACTAAAGAACTACACAATCTAGATATCCGAAATAGCGTTTTATCTCAAAAGTTAGTTAGTCAAAGAAAAAGCAGCGCAATGGCGCAATGCGCTCTTTTTACGTCACCATTACTCATAGGCATAACAATTAGCAACATACCGAATGAATTGATTTATGCAAAATCGTTAATTTTAATAATTTCAGTAGCCATAGGCATCTACGGGTTAGCACAGAACTTTACTGGGGCAGGCAAATGATTCAAGACAACATCCCCGAGCTCATGATAGTTGGCACATACGATGCTGGGATCCCAAACTCAGAGAGAATTGCCTTACAGGCGCAATCACCATTAGACCTTGGATGTTACGCTCTCCAACTTGGCTCTCTAGGAGTCAATGGAACCGTCACTCCCATAAAAGATCACTTTCTATGGCTAAACCAAGGAAGACTCAACAAAGGGGACTGGATATTTATTTACACGGCGCCTGGCAATTTTCGTTCAGAAAAAATAGAAAACTCATTTGAAGTACTGTATTCGATGCATTGGGGGAAGAGGGAAACTATATTTCAAAATAGAGATATAGTTCCAGTCCTTATTAGACTTGACGGGTTCCAATACTCTTCCAACCACTTTGGGAACCACCCGCCACAGATAGCCGGAAATAGAGCATATTTAACTTAAGCGGTCGCCTAGACATCCACATCCAGATGCGGCAGATCCGGCGCGGGGCCGGTGATCGTGCCGTCGGCGATGTAGGCCTTGCTGCCCACTGGCACGTCGACGCCGCGGACGGTGACGCGCGTGCCTGTGCGGAGCTCGACCGTGCTTATGCCGGCGACCGTATCGATGTTGCGCACGGTGCCGACGGTGCGAACACCACCGGGCAGCAGGCCGATGAAGCGTTTCCAGGGGTTTACCGTGGCCATCAGTGGTGCCTCTCCAGTTTCAGATCCTGCCAGACACGCACCGAGCCAGTTCCTTCGGCGCTGATGTCGGTCGACAGGCAGGCGCCGTACCAAGACCCGCCCGCCTCCGGCACCTGGCAGAGCATGCCGGGCAGCACCAGGCCGACGCAGTGGTCGTCGCTCTGGTGGAACAGCGGCAGCCGGAAGCCCACGACCTCGATGTCACCGCCCTTGCTCAGCTCATGCACGCCGCGGGCGCGGTTGGCCTCCTCACCCGTGATCCAGTCGTCGAACACGTCGGCGGTCGGGTTGTCGCCGGCAGTGCCGGCCCGGCGTACGAGCATCGACACGCCGTGACTGGTGCCCGACACGTAGCACGCATTCCATGCCGGCTGCGGCGTCCACTCGCCGTCGAGCTGGGTCAGCATCGCGGGCGGGATGATGCGATCCACCGGCGAATCGGGCTCGCCCCACTCCCACGGCGGCACTACGTAGCGAGGGCGGATCTCCAGCACGTCGCTGTCGCGCGCCGGCCGCACGATGGCGCCCACCGTTTCAGCGATGCGGGCGATGACCTGCATCGGGGTCTGGCTCTGATAGCTCAGCGCCCCGGCCGGGAACGTCCAGTCTGCCGGCCCGACGTTCTCCACGTCCCATTCGATGGTGAAGCCGGTGTTTAGCAGCTCGCTTTCCGCCGCCTGGTGAGCCGTAAGCGGCGCGCTGTTCAAGCCGGTACGCAACGGTGCGTACGGCGCTGCAAGCAACTGCGTGCGCGTGGCGCCGGTGATGCTGTACGCCTCGGTCGGAAATTTGAGCTGGCGGCTGTAGCGCTCGACCAGCAGCACCCACACCCAGCCGTTGATGTTCAACTCCACTTCCTTTGCGCCGTCGGCGTCTGGCCGCACCAGGTCGAGCGCGGCCTGGGTGAAAATATCGGCGCTGAACTTCCAGCTGAAGCTGTCCGCATCGAGCCCGATGCGCACGTTCTTCGCTTCCACGGGCGTGCCCGTGGCCAGCACCACCAGGTTGACGGTATTGGCGATCATGTAGGTATCCAGAATGGTTGGATCGGTCGGCGGCACGGGTAGCGGTTTGACCGGCCCCGGATAGTCGACGTACTCGATGCCGGTCAGCGGGCCGTCGAGCACGCGGGCCTTGCCCCAGGGCAGGCGCATGGTCAGGTTGAGCCGACGACCGCTCGACCAGCGCACGCCCGTACCGCCCGAATCCGTCGGCTGGATCCGTGGCGTGTCCGGCACATAGCGAAAGTCGAAGAACACCAGCGGCGCCGACGACGGGAAGTAAGGCCGCCCGCCGAAGTTGAACACCAGCGGCCCGTTGCCTGGCACGGACAAGCTGTCCTGCAGGGCAGTCGCGGCGTCGTAGCGTGGGCCATATTCGTTGACGCGACGGATGCCGATGCCGAGCTCTGCGTCCTTACGCGCTGGGCTTGGGTTGTAGATCAGCCGTAGACCCAGGTCGACCGGCCGGATCGAGTGATCCCAGCCCAACCACATGAATGAATCCTTGGCAGGCACAGCCCCCCAGGGCGCCGCGGCTGGCGTGCGATCCAACTGCCCGGCCTGCGCCCACGCCCCAGCGCTGGACATATCCGCCGCCGGCACCAGTTCCCAGGCCACCACATCCACTGCACGATCCAGCGCCCCGGCCCGCTGCCAGCGAGCACGGGCTGTCAGTTCATGCGCCTGGGTGCGCCGCCAGGGCATAGCGCTGCCCTGGCGGTCGGCTTGGGTCGCACGACCCCAGCCACCACCAACAGTGATAGAGAGCATTCAGGTTATCTCGACAGGCAACGGGCCGTGGGCCAGGGGCTGGTGGTAGCGAACCGCGATGGCGCGCGCGGTGCCGAGCAGGCGCGAGGGGTTTTCGCCCACCGCGGCCCACCACTCAGGCTCGGCCGAGGGCAGCGTGCCGCCCTCGGTGATGCGATACAGCCAGCCGGCGAAGTTGGTGGGCCGAATCGTCTGGCCAGCCAGAACCGGCAGATCCGCCGTGAACACCAAGCCCCAATCGTCCAGGCCCACGGCATAGACCGCCCCATCCGTCACCCGAACATCGACCACACCCGAGCCACCCGGCGTTGGGCCGAAACCGGCAAGGCGCCACTCACCGTCTAGCGGCCGCTCGATCACGACCACCTGGCGATCAGCGGGAACCCCATCTACGCGCACGATGCCCGTGAGGGTTGCGGGCGTGCCGACATTGCCACCGCCACCTTCGCCAGTCGTGATGTTGAAGGTGTAGGTGCCGCCCTCAGTCAGGGTCAGATAACTCGATCGCACGCGCCGCGGGAGTTCGTCATCTCGGCCGATCACAATCCATTCAAGGGACTGAAGGGTAGCCAGGGCGATGCGCTGGCTGTTGGTGAACTCCCCTCCATTCTCTTCCTCTGCTACAACAGGAAAATTCGCGTTTCGAAACACAGATCAAACCAAGCCAAGGCTCAACAAGGTGCCACCCAGAAAGAGATAGAGGTAGAAATACTTCTTACTTACTACCGCAACCATTATGAAGACAACATATTCAGTAAACCAAGAGACTTTGAATACGAATACTATGACGAGTCAAAAAAAGCGGATTACTTCTTCTAAAGCACAGTACAAGTAAAATTTTCTGTCATGAATTCTCCATTATCAATGCCGAAGTCCCTGGGAAAGTGTGCCTCACACTCGGCAAACAAACTCTTTACATACCCCAAGCAGATGATGTACCGCGCCCGGTGACCCGGCCGTGGGGCATTGAATAAAGCTGACAGTGAAGTCCAACGAGCAGCCATGAGCCAGGTAGATTAACCACGGAAGGGTTTCCCATGCTTGACCAAGCGAACATAATCACAACGCTGCACATTCGCTACCAGCGCGGCTACGACGAGCCAACAGAGCGCGACGTATCTATCACCGCTTTCGACCCGCATACGATCTCAGGCCACTGCCATCTACGCGGCCAATATCGAACCTTTCGCATCTTCAACATTCGTCACTGCTACAACACAGCAACAGGCGAGGTGGTTGAGAAAGAGAACATCTCCAAATACCTGTTCGAGCTCTACAAGAAGACGCCGCGTTACACACTTGACGTGCTGCACCGCAACCACCTGGAAGCCCTTCAGGTGCTACTCTACATCGGCAAGGCCGATGGCCAGCTACGCGCCGCAGAGCGCAAGGTGATCACCGCCGCCTGCAAGGTGTTCACGGGGGACGTGAGGATCACCGAGGAAATGGCTTCAGACCTGATCGACTCGATCAACATTCCCAGCTTCCACACCTTCAAAGTAGCCGTGGGTCGCGTAGCCAAACGCGGCAACCCAGGCATGATGAAGCGGCTGATGATCGCCTGCCGCACCATCATCAACACTCAAAAGACCGTTACCGCCACCGAGCAGGAAGCTTTGGACTACATGGCCAAGCGCTTCAAACTGCCACAGTAATGAAGGATTGATCATGGAACCGCTCAGCACCACCACAGCCCTAGCCTCGATCATCGGACTGATCGGACAGTTCAAAGCAGGCCGCGACAGTGCCAAGAGCCAAGACTTCAACGAGTTCATGCAGTGGCTGGCCGAAAGCAACCATGCCGAACTCAAATCTCTGATCGAGGCCAACCACGGCACCACGATCAGCATCAAGGCCATTTTGCATCAGAGCCAGGAAGCGCTCACCGAAAGCCTGAGCCGCATCGACAACGCCCTGGCCGCCATCACCACTGCCCTCGCCGGCTTTGGCGAGCTGAGCAAAAGCATCCGGCCTAATGCCGTGCTGTCTGAGCAAGCCGTTAGCATCCTCAAGCAGATCGATGAAGCAGAGGCCAGCCAAGTGCTGCTGGTCAAAGACTGGGAGGGCGGCGCAGAACTTCTACCTCTCGATGGGCGGGGAGATGAGATCGAAATCCTGGAACCCCGCTTCCTTGAAAGCGATTTGAAATCCGCTGTCGATGCCGGACTACTGATTCAAAGCTTCAACTCAACAGGCGAACGAATCTGGGTATTCACCAGATCGGCAGCGGCATTTGTTGCCTCTATCCCCTCCTGATTCAGCAAGTGCAACCATTTGCACCGCCCAACAAAAGCCCCGCGTTTTCGGGGTTTTTCACTCAACAACGATCCATTCTCAGGAATCGCGGCTTCTTGAGTAAGCGTGCTTTCTGCCTCCAAGAGCCATCCCTGGCCTGACCGTTCCTACTTTCCTACTGGATAGAGAAGCGCATCTGATAACCGACGCCGCTTTCATGCTCCTGTCGGTTCACGGATAGCGTGGTGTTACCAATAGTTGCCGTCGCCTCAAGCCCACCGGATATCGCAGCCGAGATGTTCGACGGAAGCCGTTTACCAAATGCGTTGGTACTCAAACGTTGCGAGACCTGCAGGAACCACTTGTTCGCCTCGGATATCGCTTGCGGCGGGTTTACATCCAGAATCACTTGGAGGATCGAGGCGCTATCAGCATTCCCTCGGGCCTCATAGGAAAGCTGATGCAAGGGGCCTACCTCTTCACGACCGAAGCTCCGAATCTGACTGGCACAACGACCTTTCCCTTCATCATTCATTTGCCAGCCATCGGTTGGCAGTTGCTCTACCTCGAGGTAGTTGCAGACCACTGCCGGGTCATTCGACGGCAGTTGCGCCATGGCCAGGCCGCTGACCACCATCAGTACGAATCCAATTACTGCTTGCTTCATCATGTGTTCCTTCTGTTGAATTCGGGCGAAACAAATGCCTCGCCCTGATGACTACCATCTAACAAGTCGCGAAATACGCAAGTGGGCGTCAAGCAGCCTTATCGACGATCTGCATCTCGCAGAACTTGGAGATGTCGTTGTTCAACACCAACGGGTCGGCCAGCAACTCGGCTGGGGCTTCCAGCTTCAGGTACTCGGTGCCGAACACCGGGAGCTGCGCGATGGTGCCGAACTTCATGCGGCGTGGCCGCAGGCTGAAAGGCTCGCCGCTCTGGGCATCATTGAGGCCGGCGATGTACAGCTCGAACTCGCCTTCGCTGCCGTTGAGCATTTGCACGGCAGTCTGCGCCCGCGGCGTATACGACGCCTTCACACCCGCCGCCGTGATGTTGCCGCTGCCGGTGACGATAACCCCGTGCGGTGTCAGCAGGTAATCTTCACCGGGACTCAACGCCTCATCATCAGCCGCCTTGAGCGCAATGGTCTTGCTCATATCCGGCAGGTATTTGAAGGGAATAAGCTCGCCCTCAACACCGCCGCAGACCAGTGGTTCATCGACGATGGCAGTGGTAGGGACAGTCGAGAGCGTCGAACGAGTTACACGCGCCACGTTCTCGGCGGTGATGTCGTACATACCAATGGTGGCTTGAACATCCGACACCGGCGACCGCACGTTGCGGTTAGCCGCGATGGACAGAGTGACCACAAGAGCAGCTGCAGCGAATGCCGCAGGGCCAGAGTAAGTGAAGGGTCGGAAGCCCCACAGTTCGAAGTCGCTCAACGCAGGGCTGAACAAATACCCCATGGTCAGGCTGATGCCGAAGTACACCAAGCGCTCGACCAGACCCAGCTCAGGCCGGGCCATGAAGAACACCAGTGCGCCGCAGAAGGCGCCCGTCACGGCATTCCCATCCACCCCTGCAAACAGGCCCGCCGCGCTGACGCCAAGCGCGCCGGCAATTACGACACCGCTCGGCTCGCTCATTTTCACTTCTCCAAAAGGCAGGGACACAAATACAACATACATGTTGTATTGCCACAATTATGTTGTACACTGGCATCACCCAAACAGAAGAGACGAGGTGATGAAGTTCAGCGAGTTCAGACGATGGTTAAAGGCCCAAGGGGTGGCCTTCGAAGCGGGTAAGGGAAGCCACTTCAAAGTCACCGCCCCGAACGGCAAGCAAACGGTCTTTGCAGACCATGGTTCAAAAGAGATGCCTGAACCGACACGCAAAGCGATCATCAAGCAACTGGGGCTCTGAGAGCCCCTTCAGCCTTTCTGGACGCTGAACGATCACCCAGCAAGGAGTGACCATGTACGACTACGCAATTCGCTTCGAACGCGAAAAAGGACAGGGCATGGCAGTGTTCTGCCGCGACCTGCCAGAACTGAACAGTTATGGCGATGACCGAGACCACGCGATCCGTGATGCCATGGATGCCATCGAGACCACCTTGTCGCTCTACGTTGAGCAGCGCCGGAAGATTCCACAAGCAACACCACCAGAGCCAGGCGAGCACGTTATACGTCTGCCTACGGTTACCGTTGCCAAGATCGTGCTATGGAATGAGATGGTGGCCCGCAGGATGCGCAAAGCAGACCTTTGCCGGCTGCTGGAGATTGCCCAGACCCAGGGTGACAGGCTCGTGGACTTCCTTCATGCCACCAAGATGGATGCGCTAGAAGCCGCACTGGAAAAGCTTGATATTAGCTTGGCCGTGAAGGCGATTGATCCAAACGCGGTAGCGGTAGAGTTCTATCCAGGCTTCAACAAAAAGGGCCATCGCACTATCTTGATAAGGCGCCGCGACACTCCATTCTCTGCGATACCAGAGGATCTCGTAGAGGCTTACAAAGACATCCATCCACAGCATGAATACGTCAATTTAAACGACCTTTCATCACGCTGGTGGCTGACCAAGAAGGATGGGGAAGCGCTACTGAAGAAGGGCTGGTCGGCTTTCTCAATGGTTCCTATGGCTACGCAATCCAGATTGTAGAAGCGAAAAACCCGGCGCAAAGGCCGGGTTTCTAGGTCATGTGTCACTTGCTGCTGACTGGACACCGTGCCATGAAAGCAGGTGTTTATCCGCGAGGAAAGAACTATTTACGCCGCCTCGCGATAAGCCTCCATGGCAGCATCAATCCATGCAACACCCGCCTTGATCAGTTCGCGGGCTTTTGCCTCCCCCATGCCTGCCGTGCGGCCGACTCGGACAGCGGTGTACTTGGCACCGAAGTACAGCCAGATGAAATCCCCCATCTGCTGGTCGCGCTTGCTCAGGCGAGACACAGCGCTATCAACAGCCAGGGCAAGGTCATCAGTGATCGAGTACTCCTTGAGTCCACCCACACTGACGTTGTTGTTGCGGATCAGCGCCTGGAGGGGTGAGACGTACCGAGGCATGCCCATTCCGTCCATCCGCCAGTAACCCCACTGCTCAAGCAGCCATTCGGTATCGCCCAAGGGCTTGTCTGCATAGGTTCGCTTCTTCATGCGCGGCTCCTCACGGCTTTTTGCTCAAGGCCAAACAGGGCGCGCAGCAGCCTGTCAGCAGTCTTCGACTTGGTGTTTCCCTCGAGCAGCCAGGCGCGCCCGAAGTCATGGAACGATGCCGCTGATCGGTGGCCGTGCCAGCTCGCAACGATCTCCAGCAGCACGGCCTGGGCCTGAGCACCGCCATCCACCACCTGGGCCAGCTCGATGCCGGCGATTTTCAGAACCTGGCGCTCTAACGGCTCCATGGTTTTCAACGGCTGGGCAGTCGTTCGTACGGTCATTGCGGCTCCCCTTGAGAAGTCTGGTCGGCATGCTGCGCTGGGGCGGGCGCTACGTTATGCCCCCTCTCTTCTGTTTGAGGCGAAATAAGGCTAGAAGCCGCGCTGTTACTGGCGTCGACCGGATCTGGCGCTGCGTTCTCTCCTGCAAATACCTGCCGATGAATCAGCCCGAAACCGCGCTCATCGAGATAGGCGTGCCACCGCTCCAGAGCGTCACGCTTCTGCTGCTCGGCATGGGTGCTCGATACGTTGAACACGGGTGATGTGTTGCTGGGCGACGCCTATTACGCAACCTACTTTCTGCTGTGCGAGTTGCAGCGCAGAGGCATCGATGGCGTATTCGAGCAATACGGGGCCCGTCGGCATCGCACCGATTTCCGGCTCGGCAAGCGTTTGGGTACGCGCGATCATTTGATCGCTCTGGAAAAACCCTCGAAACGCCCGCCCTGGATGAGCGAGACACACTACGAGCAAGCGCCTGATAGGTTGGAGGTTCGGGAGTTGAAAGCCGGCGGCAAGATCCTGGTCACCACATTGCGCTGCGCGAATCAAACGCCCAAAGATGCATTGAAAGAGCTGTTCAAAAGCCGCTGGGACGTCGAACTGGATTTACGCAACTTAAAGAGCACGATGGGGCTTGAGATGCTGAGTTGCAAAACGCCATTGATGGCTGTGAAAGAGCTTTGGGTTTACCTGTTGGCGCACAACCTGATCCGGCTACTCATGGTGCAATCGGCATTAATGGCTGACTGCTTGCCGCGTGAACTGAGCTTCAAGCACAGCCTGCAGCTATGGCTGGCGTGGCGACAATTCGATGCCCCTGATATGGACGAACGCCTTCAGAAACTGCTGCTTCTAATCGCCCAGCAGCGTGTTGATAGACGACCTGGTCGAGTTGAGCCACGCGCGCTCAAGCGAAGGCCGAAACCTTATCCATTGCTGACCCAAGCACGCCAATCCGAACGCGCCAAAATCAGGAGAAGTGGTCATCCAAGGAAGGCTAAGTAAGTGCCATTCGGGGCGGAGTCTTTCTCTTTGCTATCTGTGATTTTATTTTTTCGATTACTTCCGGCACCGCTTACCAATCAGTGATACACCCGCGGTTCATCCCCCATGCCAGAACTGTAGATATGGGAGAACACTGCATTAGCCTTGAGATCAATCTCTTCCGCATCATACGAAGCCAAAGGAAGGCTGTCCCACAGATGCTTGATGATCTCAGCCTTGACCTGGGCCTGGGCGGCGGCCTTTTCGCGCCAGCGGTCGATCTGCAACTTGCCACCAGCCAGTTTGTTCAGCAGTTCCTTGGCGGCCTTTTTGATGGCGTCGCGGTCTCCCTTGCTAAGTGATTCCTTCTGCAGCAAGTCGAATACTGCCAGTTGGTCCTCACTTTCCAACCCCTCACGCAGATAGCGCTTTTCCTCATCCGAACAGGTGTCGTTGAAAGTAAAAAGGTCATCCATCACCTTCTGGATTTCAGCCGAATCCTTGTCTTTGTTGTACGCCTGCACAATCTCCTGATAACGCTCGTAGAGATCTACACGAGTTGGATTACGCGCCACCATGGCGGCCAGACGCTCTTCGATTTTTTCCATCAGATTCATCGCCACAACGTTCTTGAATGGCGTTCTCTCGAACTCGGCCCGCAGACGGGAAAAGTCGATATTCGAGAGGTTATAGCGTGAGCGTATTTCCTTGATAGGCCGTGCCTCAGTGGCCACTGCCACATCCACCACGTCATACAAGTCCTGCAGTAAGGCGCTCACGTCTGGTGTAACACGTGCATCCTGCAGCTTGTTGTAGATCGCTGTAAGCGCACTCTCTTCAGCGTCAAAGCCGAACAAGCCGGGATGAGGGAAAAGGGCACGATGGCGGGCCTGGGCATCCTCGACGATCACTTGATAGGTCTTACGGCATTCGTCGCTTTCGCAAAGCAGATTCACCGCAACCAGAATTTGCTGCTGCTTATCGAAGCCGCGAGCCCCGATCAGTGCATCAAGATTAAACCCTAGTCCTGCCAGGAAATCGCGTGCAGCCTTTAGGCTGTTAGCGTACTCGGCCACGGCAACGGTATCGTCACGCACCGTATCCTGCTCACCTTCGCCCTTGCCTGTACCGGCACGGTCACCCTGAGCGAAGGTCGCCAGCGCACGACGCAGGCTCTTGATCATGCCGTTGTAATCGATGATCAGCCCGTGCTTCTTGCCGCCGCCCACTCGGTTGACCCGAGCGATGGCCTGCATCAGGGTGTGGCCCTGCATCGGTTTGTCCAGATACAAGGTAGCCAGGCACTTCACATCGAAACCAGTCAGCCACATGGCACAAACTATGGCGATACGGAATGGGTTGTCGGCCTTCTTGAATTCCTTTTCCAGGTCACGCTTAACCATCTTCTCGCGGTGGGTGGTGATGTCCAGCGGTTCATCGCGGAAGTTCTTCCATTTGGCGAACTCGGCCACCTCGCCTTGCTCCTGCGATACAACCACGCAGCACTCGGTCGCCTTCATCCACTCCACCTGCCCGCGGCGCTGCTTTAGCAGGCCGGTAGGTGCCTTGCCCTTGGCTGCGAACAAGGCCTCTTCTGCGCTCACTGCGGCGTCAAGCTGAGCGGCTTTCTCTTGCCACTTAGCCACGATCAGATCGTGCATCTTCACGCAGGTGATCTTGTCGAGGCAGACCATCATCGCCTTACCGCCACCGTTTTCCACGACGCGCCAGCGCTGATGGAAATGATCCACGAAATCCTGCGCGACCTTATCCAATCGCGTCGGCGCGGTCAGGATGGGGTAGTCCCGTGCCAACTCACGATAAAGTTTTTCTTCTTTCTCGTCGGTCCATGGGTCGTTGAGGGTTGCTGCCTGCTTGGCGGCCTCAATGTGGTCGGCAATGCGATCACTCACCGTGGGGTCGATGATCTTCAGCTTCTCGCCAGCGTTCTCGTAAAACAGCGGCAAGGTAGCGCCGTCGGCTACGGCACGTTGAAAGTCATAGATCGACACGTATTCGCCAAACACCTCGCGTGTGAGCTGTGCTTCGCCCGATTCAATCAGCGGTGTACCGGTAAAGCCGAGAAACTTGGCGCGCGGCAGCCCCTTGCGCATGTTCAAAGCCAAACGCCCGTACTGGCTCCGGTGCGCCTCATCACTGATAACGATGATGTCATCACGTTCCGAGTAGGCCTCGATGATCCGCTCGCGGTATTTCTGGATCAGGCTAAACACATAGCGGCGGTTTTGATCGCGCAGCATCTTGCGCAGGGCTTCGCCATTTTTGGCCTGATCGATCTTGCTATTGGCGCGCCCGCAGTTGGTGTAGGTCGAGGCGATCTGGTCGTCCAACTCAGTCCGATCAGTGATGACCACGAAGGTGTAGCTGCTGGAAATCTTGCGGTGAATCTTCTCCGTCAGAAACACCATTGAGTACGACTTGCCCGAGCCTTGGGTGTGCCAGAAAACACCAAGCTGCCCAGCTATGACCTCAGCGTGGATCTGCTCATCCTCAGACTTCAGGCGGTCAATGACGCGATTCACCCCAAGGTATTGGTGGTTACGCGCCACGATCTTGTGCGTACTTCCCTCACTGGTGTCGAACAACACGAAGTTCTCGACGATATCCAGGAGGCGCTGCTTATGCAGCATGCCAGCCAGCAAAAATGGCAGCAGGGGCTGATCCTTATTGGGCTCCGGGTCGTCCTCATCCAGGCGCTTCCAGCGATAGAAGTGCTCCTTGGTCGAGGTGATTGAGCCGTACTGAGCGTCGTGGCCGTTGGAGATGACCACCAACGCATTCCAATGAAACAGGTGCGGGATAGTGTCCAGGTAGTCGGCGTAATTCTTCTTGTAGGCGCTGTCGATATGCGCCTCGAAGCGCTTGAGTTCGATGAACACCAGAGGCAGGCCGTTCACGAAGCCTATGACGTCCGGCCGACGCAGCCACAGCTTGCCCCGCACCCACAGCTCACGCACGGCCAGATAACGGTTGTTGATCGGCTCATTGAAGTCGATCAGCCGCAGACGCTTATCCACTAAGCGGCCCGCCGCATCGCGGTAGCTAACCGGCACGCCGTCGCGCAGTAGCTTGTACTTTTCTTCGTTGTGGGCGATCAGGGTCTTAGTGATGTCGTCCTGCACGACCTGAGTCAGCGCCTGACGATAGGCTTCATCCGGCAAACCAGGGTTCAAGCGTTCGAGCGCGGCCAACACTTCTCGGGTCAGCACCACCTCGCTGTCCGATGCCCGACCAAGAAGGCTGCCTGGCCCAAAGCCACCTTCATCCTGCGCGAAGACACTGATCCAACCCAGCTCCTTTTCCAGGAACTCGGCCGTCGGAGCCTGAATCAACAAATCTTCGGAGTAGTCTTTCTTGGCCATCGGTTTCCTTCCCCCATGCCCCAGCTACGCACTCCGGCGCGCCAGGGTCTTAAATCAAGTCGTCAGCAACAAGGCCTGCTCGCTGCCGAGGTCGAAACATCTTTACTGGGCAGCCCCTAGCACGAATTTGGCTTTCTCGATCCGCAACATTTCGTAGGGCGTCATGAAGCGCAGTCCCAAGCCAATGCACACATTCGGAATTTTGATGCGCTTGACCGAGTTGGCCGCCACCTCATGCGTCACCACGATATGACCTCCTGCCAGGGCATGCGCAACGAGATAGAAATCCGCAACCTGCAGGAAGGTGTTGATGGCCGCCGGCTCGTACTGCTGGCTGGTCACCCAGCCGCTAACCTTGGCGAACTGTGCAGCCACTGCGGCGTCCGTCTTGTTGAACAGACCATTAGCGTTCTGCCGCACCCAATCCGTTAATTCATCTGCACCAGCGGCGATCTCATCGGCCACCTTGTCGATACTGAGGACACGCCCGTTGGCGTTACCGTCGAGCAGCCATTGCCAGAAGGCCGGGCAGAAATCCAAACCGTAATGCAGGTTTTTGGCCTGGATAAACACGTTGGCGTCGAGCAGGTAACTCATGCCATCACCCCCAGCTCACGCGCAGCCTCGTAGAAGGTTGCCGTCTTGCGCACGCCCAGCATGCGGAAGGCATCTTGGAACAACGTTTGGCCTTCCAAGGTGCTGCTCACAATTGCCCGGGCGAATCGCTTGCTGGTACGCGCGCCCAGCGTGCGGTAGAAGTCACCGCCACCACTGCCGCGCTGCTCCAGCGCTTTCAATCGGGCTTGCTCCTCGCGATAGTGCTGCCACAGCCGGCCTTGCTCGATAAAGCCGGCGTCGAACAGACGACGCAGCGCAACCAAGGTGCTGACCTTGAACTCGCGGGCCAGCCGCTGAATCTCGTCGGGGATCGGCGCATCAGGCCGATAGGCCGCACGCAATGCTTCCAGTGGCACCAGCAACTCTGCGGCAACGCGATTGCACCAGCGCTCGGTTTGCTGCTCCGGCACCTGCCCAGCCTCGGCATCCGAAACACCCGTGGCACCCAGCCAGAGATGCGCCAGCTCATGGGCAAGCGTAAACATCTGCGCCGCCTTGCTATCGGAGCCATTCAGGAAAATCAGGGGGGCCAGCTCGTCCGCCAGCGCGAAGCCACGGAACTCTTCTACATCCAGCTTGCGATGGCTGTTACTGCCGACAATGGAGCTGGCCATTACTAGCACGCCAGCGTCCTCGGTCTTGTTGATCAACTGGCGCAGTGCATCCGTCCAAGTCGGCAACTGCCGACGCTCCTCGGCAGATAGCCCGAGGGTTTCGCGCATGTGCTGCGCAACTAATTCAGGGGCATCCTGGATGCGTGCACTGCCGACAAAGGCCAAGGCCGACAAACCATGCAAGCGTGCATAGTCCCGGTACCAGTCCTGCCGCTGCTGGCACAGATAGAGCGTGTCCAGCAAAGCACTGCTCGGCTCTGCGAGCGCTTGGTCGCGCAGGGTACGGAAGTCCGGCACCGGCAACGCCAGTTGTGGCGGCTCCGGCAGGAAGAAATAGCCAATGGCCGTATGCGTGAGTTTGGCGAAGTCTTCGAGCTGCTTGAGCGTAGGCTGCGCCTCTCCGCTAAGCCATAAGGGCCATTTGCGGAAGCGTGCCCCCAAATCCTCATCGTGCAGACGCGCACGCCGGGCCGCCCAGCGCAGCACAGGCACAGAGGCGGGGACGGTGGTCATGCAGCTACCTCTTCAGGCAATGGGATAGTGCTCACGTCGAATTGGCCGGACATAAGTTTAGGAAGTAAAAGATCGCGGGCGCGAACCAAGCTGGTGTTTTGCACCTTTAACGCTTCCATTTGCTCCACCACGGGCAGCACGAGCCTATCAAACGACTCCAGCAGGCCAGGATCAGGAATGACAATGTCTACGTCCTCAAACGTCTTGGCTGTAACCGCCGGGTAGGCAGCACCGGTTGCGTTCTGCTCCAAGTAGCTTACAAAGTCATCGGTCGTCGTTGTGAAATACAAGTAGCTGAACGGAACATTTGATGCCGAAAGCACAGCGAAACCCGTCGACGCCACCAGATTTTCATCCGGTTCCCAAATCAGCGCATACGAGCGCCGATTCGGGCGCACGCAGGACCATATTACGTCCCCATGCCTAACCCGCCGTCGCGCCCGGCCGGGCGCATCAGCAAAGGCGTACGACGAGACCTCACCGATCACCCCTGGACTCACCGATGAGATGTCGACGTAAAGAATCGAGTCGGGTCTGTCCTTGGTACTAATCGTACGCTCATTGACGTTGGCGACCGACGACAGCTTTTGAGTGCTCCACCCCTCAGGCATCTCATCCTTTAACGAAACAGATTCATGGCCAGGGAAGTGCAAATACACGAACCACTCGCGATGAATGCGGCGGGCCGCGTCTTCGAGCAAGGCGATGCGTCGCTGGTTGGTGACGATCAGGTCGTCGTATGCAGCTAGAACCTCGCGTATTGCAATCTGCTCATCGATGGGTGGTAAGTGCACTCTGATCAACTTCAGGTCACTGCCACGAATCCCCTTAACAGCCGCCCCTCCGACAATTGCACGAATCCTAGACCGCCCCACTGGCGAGCGGAAATAATTAAAGAAGAACTCTGGATCTGCGACTGTCCTGTCAAGCCGACCCCTGATAATGGACGACTCGAACGTCATCGGCACCGTGGGTTTGTAAACTATTGAGCATTTTCCGGCCCCTTCTTCAACAAGAGAACGGCGGCCAAAGAGCAGATCGCCATCAATCAGCCCATTCTTGAGCATTTCAGCATCGGACATCTGAATCAGCGACATCGCCTGACTGCCTATCCGATTGAATGCGAACAGCTCACCCATATTGACGATCGGGACACCCGAGCCATGATGTTCTTTGCTCTTGTAAACACCATTTCGGCTGGGTGCGGCAAAGATCGATTCGAAGTCGACTTCGGGCCAGCTCATCCCAGCAGCTCCTCAAGGTTGCGGCTAATCCGTCCTGCCAGCTCCGCCGCCTTGTCATTCAGTTCGGCCAGTTCGTCGTGAATCTCACGTAGTTTTTCGGCGAAGTCGTCTTCGTCTTCGGCCGCAGCAGCGACCACGCCCACGTAACGCCCCGGCGTGAGCGAATAGTCGTTGGCTGCAATGCTGTTTTCACCCTCTATGGGTACCGCCTTGCACAAGCCGGGCACGTTCTCGAACGTGCCACTTGGGAATCGGCTATGCAGCCAGTGTCCCTGGTGAATGAAGTACACGGCTTGCTTGAACGCCTCCAGCAGCGCATCACGCACGGAAGGTGTTTCGTTCTTCTTGGCGTCGGCAGCTAATAACGCACGCTTTGCTTCACGAATAGCCTTGCCATCGAAGGCTTTGGAGAGTCTGGCGCGCAGGGATTTTTCCGCTGTATCTAGTAGCTTAAGCCACTGCTTATGACGGGCTTCCAGTACCTTGACTGTCGCCTTTAGCTGGGGAGCCAATGCTTCCAACTTGGCTTGCAGCACTATCTGGCTATCGTGCTCAGTCATATCGGCTGCTGCGATGGCAGTGCGAGCCTGCGCGCATGCCTCCAGGGTAGCAGCGATGGCCTCTGTTGCTTCTGTATCAGCGTACGCGGCCGCAAGCTCAGCCCTGAAGAAATCAAGCACCCCTTGCGTGAGTTGAGCATCCTCCAGTTGGTCAGCATTCAGCTCAGCCAAAGTCGCGCCTTCAGCAAAGGCGGAAAGTTTGGTAGCCAGCTCATTCACTGCTGCGGTATCGGCGCTGATGCGTTCGGGTAGCGCCGCCAGCCAGCCGTCCACCTGGCGCTGGTAACGCCCCACCAACGCTACAAACTTCTCTTGCTCGCCGCGATACAGCCAAACGATGGCATTGAGGTTAGCCAGTTGCTCTTCGGTAAACACATGAGAGCGTGCGGAGACGACGTGGTAAACGTTGCGTGCGTCGATCATCAGCACCTGGTCTTGCAAGTGCTGAGGTTTGCCCTTATCGAAGAACCACAGCGTGCAGGGCAGGCTGCGGGTGTAGAAGAACTTGTTGCCGATGGCCATCATCACATCGACATGGCCGCTCTTGACCAGCTTCTCGCGGATGTCGCGGTCCTTATTGCCGGCATCCGAGGCGCTGGAAGCCATAACGAAGCCTGCACGCCCCGTCTTGTTCAGGTAAGCGTAAAAGTACTGAATCCACAGGCTATTGGCGTTGCTGATGGCCCCTGTCTTGGCGTTGGTGCCGGGGAGGCCAAAAGGCAGGCGACCTGCAGGATCCTCCTGGGGAGCGACCTTCTTGGTATCCACACCATCCACATTGAACGGTGGATTGGCCATCACGAAATCGCACTGACCGACCAAGTGCTCGGCCTGATCGTAAAAGGTATTGCCCTGACGGATGTTGGAAGCATCCAGTCCATGTACCACTAGGTTCATGCGCGCCAGCTTGGTGTTGGTGTCGCTCTTTTCCTGGCCGTGGAAGGTTACGGCGTCATTGACCACCGCATGGCGCTCGTCTTCGATGAAGTGGCCGGTTTGCACAAACATGCCGGCCGACCCACATGCCGGATCCAGCACCAAGCCATGATCGGGCTCGATCACATTGACGATCATCCGCACCAAGGACGGCGGGGTGAAGAATTCCCCCCCTTCCTGGGCGCCGCTCATGGCGAACTTGTTGAGGAAGTATTCGTAGATGCGACCAAACACGTCGCCAGTCGCCGCCTTGATCGCCGGCCGGTCAAATATCTTGACCAAATCCGCCAGCAAGTCGGGTTCGAAGGCTGTGTAGCCTCGCGGCAGCGCACCCTTGAGCACTTCATACTCGGCTTCGATCACATCCATCGCGGTGTCGATGGTCCCGCCCACATTAGCCCCTTGGGGCAAGCTGACGATGCGATCAAATCGGGCCTTTTCCGGCAAGTAAATGGCGGCCTTGCCTTGGAAGCCAAGCCGGATCAGTTTCTCGCGTTGAGTATCCGGCATCTTGGGGTGAATATCGGCCTCGATCTCCGGGAGGTAGGCCTTAAAGCGATTATCCGCATGGCGCAGGAAAATCAGCCCGAGCACTGGCATCGCGTACTCGGAAGCGGTCAGTTTGGAGTTGGCACGCAGTTGATCCGCTGCTTCCCACAGTTCATTTTCAAGTTGCTGGACGTTCATCAATCATTCCTTGCGGGCTACGGAGGGGCCGGACAACGAAGCCGACTCATCGGCTCCTCCAGCACAGACCCAGCCATCTACTTCCGACAGCTTGAACTTCCAGAGCCTGCCGATACGGTGAGCAGGCATGCCCCGTCGCTCACGCCATCGGTAGACCGTGTCCTTGGCCACCCCTAAGTGAAGGGCAACCTGCTCGGCAGTGACCCAGGGCTCAGTAATCATGGTGGTTGCGCTCAAGCTGCCATAGTCGTTTAAAGTCGACTGGAGTCTATCAGCGGACGTTAGGCAGTGCAGCTCTGCCACGCGCAGATAGTACGGACTCACTGCCCCTGCCAGCGCCGCCCCCTCCCTGAAATTCTCCGCAGAACTCCGTTACGACCTTGAGCAAGTAGCTAGCACGCCAGTGTCTTTCAGGCACCTTCACCGTCGACGACGCTTCAGGTGGCCCGTGCGCAGGCACCGAGCGCCCTCCGGCCTCAAGCGCAGGTGCTGGGCATCTTTGACGAGATACTTCACCGCCTTGTAGACATGACGACGAATCGCTTGATCACTCCGCAGGATGCGGCCGATACCACACTCATCACCGTATTGCTCCTTATCGTGATTGCAGCTGTGCATGTAGCCCTGACCATGCGTAATGTCCTCCCACAGCTCGCCTAGCTGGATGGCCTTGTAGACATCTCCACGCACCTCGTTGCCATTGAAGAAGTAGGCAGCGTGAATGTGGTAGCCCCTGCCATCATCCCGATCCCCTTGCTCCACCGCATAGATATGACCGATGAGATGGTCGAAGATCGAGTTGCTCCTATGCTCGGCAACCAACTGCTTCAGGTCATCGAATACGCGCTCAACACGTAGCCTGGCCTGGGCCTCCAAACGGTAATAGAGATTGACCCTAACAATGGTGATGCGCGAGTAAAGCTCACATAAGGCTTCGACGTAGTCGCAGACTCGAATCTCCTGCTCTTCGGCCTGATCACGACGGTCACCTCTCTTACGCCGGTACCATAGCTCACAGGTCAACTGACGAATCCGAGCCACCAGCACGTTCATGCTGCGGTGATGATCCAGATAGGCCGTACCCCTTTCATTCAGACAAACAGGGCCATCTGGATGACGCTCAAGTCCTATGTCCTGGCAGGCCTCCCTGAACGCTTGTAGGTGCTCGCTGTAGCTGTACTCAACACGGTCATCGAAGAGGTCAATCATCTGCCGGATGCGTGTAAAGTACCGGGAGAGCCTGGTCTCTTCGACACGCTCGTAACCTGTATGGGTTTGCCTGAATCGAAATGCAGGACTGTCATGTTGCTCAATGGCTTGGACGAGTCGTTCGATCTGGAGGGCTATGCCAGATTGGGAAAGGTGGGTGTAGATCTTACGATTGATCATGGTGGGTACCTGGTTGGTTGTTTACATACCAGGTACGTGTTGTGTGTTTTTTAACCAGCCGCTTATCCTTGACTGGGTAGTAGGTGCCGTGCATACCGAGTGATACGGACTATTGGATAATTGAACATTGATAGTCAGTAGCTATATCACTAGAAGCAGCCGAGCCCATTACCAACCATCCCAGCGAGACCAGGCAATGGGGAACAACGTTGCTAAGCCTGCCGAGAGATTTGCCGAATCGCATCTTGGGAGAGTTAGCTGAGAATGCAGGATCTTCCCAAGCGGCATAAGCGCCATGACCAGCCGTAGCCAGTCATGGCGCAGATGTTCATTTCTAGCTGGCCATACTCAGGTGGCCGGTGGAGCGCACTGCAACTCCCTCTGCCAAGTCACGCTCCTCGATCCTGGCCAGGATCCAGTCGTGCACCTCGCTTTCAACCCAGCCGACACAACGGTCTCCCAGTGATACCGGTTTCGGGAAGGTGCCTTCCGCGACGTATTTGTAGATGGTCGACCGGGCAAGGCCGGTCGAGTCGATGACATCTTTCAAACGGATGATCCTCATGAACGGGCTCCTCGTATTCGTTCAGAGGATCTGCAAGGGCGGTAGAAAAAAACTGTCTGTTACTCAACTGCTCGTGCCCGCATGAGCAGCCCCGACCGCTCACGCAGCTCCAATGGAATATCCACCTCCCTCGATACACATTTCACCACCGGCTCGCCGTACCCCTTAATGATTGTCCAATGACTAGCCAGGCCAGAACCCGCAGGTCTTAGAATCAAGAGGGCGATGCATTGATGGCCAATCGACACATGCGCCGGCACCAAGATGTAGCTGGCCGCGGCAAAGGAAACGGTCGATAGCTGCGAAAAACGCCGAACAAACTCGTCAGCCAGCTCGAAAATCAGTCTCTGAAAAAAGTCGAAAATATCGTCGTGATCCAATACTGCCTTGCCCTTCGGATCAAGCATCGGCATCCGAAAAAAAGCCTCTACTCGCTCCTTCACAGCGGAGTCAACACCGCGCACCTTTCTCCACGCGACAGGATCAACACCAACCCAATGACGCGATAAAAAGCCCAACACACAGTCACAGATAAAGTACTCAAGCTGATCAAACACATGATCGGGCGCACGCCTCAAAAGGCGCAGCACACTGACCCGTGTCGAGTACTCCGCCCGCTTCAGGAAGGAGTCACGATCAAAGCGGACACGGGTCATAAACTTACAGTCGATTTCCGAATCGTCGAATCCCTGATGCACTGCGGTGCAAACCACATCGCGAGCAGGCGAAAGCTGAAGGTGGTTCAGGTTCAGTAAATAGATGCTCTTGAGCTTCTCGGCAAAAACCGGGCTCGCAACCCCTGGTATCTGCCTCCGGATAAAACCCAGTTGCGTAAGCCTTCGCAAGCGCTGCTTCAGAGCAGCACCGTCCATCCCCGTGAGCGAGCAGATCTCCTTGCTGCTCAGCCCCCTGACAATCCCGAACGGATCTGCGCGACTCAGTAAGATCATGAGCAGCAAACGATTTGCCAAACTGAGTTGCCCGGCCCGCACTGGCGCAGCTCGTTTCTCGCCCTGCGAGCGGGCACGAGGCTCTGACGCAACCTGCGCATCGCCGGTTCAGCCAGGCCAGATTGCTCTGATACGTGCGCCACCCAAAACCTGCTCTATCAAGCCGAGATGGATCAGCTCCCTTTCCTCGACCTCCCGCAGCTCCACCTGAACGCTTTTGCTCACCGCGTAGGAGCACTTTGGCCGGCCCCTTCCTTCAGGTTGAGTGACAACACGCAACACCGCCATGTCAACTAGCTGAGCGACAGCTTTTGAGACGGCCTGCGCCGAAAGCCTCAGGTTCTCAGCCAATTGCTTCAGCGAACAAGGCTTAGACGTCTCGGCACCATAACGCGCCCAGAATGCCACGAAGAAAAACTTAGAATCCGGCTCGCAGAATCTTAGCCTTAAGCCAAGAGGCCGAGAAAGCATATATCCTCCCGAAGTAACCTAATTTTTGCATCGAAAATATACCCCATATATACGATATTCTGTAACAGTAACAAGTCAAATAACGAAATTTAACGACCTTGCAACAGAACGGTGACGACCTACTAACGAATCAACTAACGGTTGCGTATCGTTACGGTAACGATATAAATTCACCTCATGCGTCGGGCTTAGGTACATAACCCAAACGGCCCGCCTGGAGGATGGAATGTCAGAAAATGAGAAACCGCTGAAGTGGCTGCGCAGGCAGGATGATGAGTGGCAATGGGCGGCCGATTACCTCAGGCACCGGCTCGATGCCGAGTACATGAGGAAGCTCAAGGGCGATGCGTTTACCCGGTTTTCGACCTACGAGAACGTCGTTGCTGCTATCAGGCAGATCCAGGAGGACAGGCTGGGCCTGGTCATAAAACTGCAGGGAGCTATCCGGCAGCGTCGCTACCGATCCGACAGCAACGGCAGAAGGCCTCTGACATTCACGCTTAGCAAAGAAACCATCACCAACCTAACGTCCATTGCTAAACGGCATAAGGCAACCGAGACGGCAGTGATCACTGCACTGATAGCAAGAGAGGGGCAAGCTGTCGAAGCAGAAAGGGATTATGAAAAGCAGCTCAAGGAATCAATCTCAAGGGAGCGTAAAATTGCTCATCAGGTAGCCGCATCCTTGAAGGAACAACGGGACGAGGCCTTGAAACATGCAGAGCGATATCTGCAGCTTCTTGCCCGGTGGGAGCTGATGTGGCCAGACGAAAAGCCACCTACCGCCAGCGACGAAGAGATCGCACGGCTTGTTGAACCCAGAATGAAGGATCTCAAAGACGCTATAGGCTATATCGCCTTCAGAGACGACCTGACCAACGAGCGCCCCACGTAGCGAGCTGTGAAAACCAGAATACCAATGCAAGCCATGCTCGACATCCCGAGTTCAAATCCAGCATGGCCGGTATTCCAAAACGTATTCCATTAAAAATTAAAACCGGATTTTTATCTTATTTATCATATTGTTATGTAGCCTGTTCAGATTACCCCGGCCCACCAAACACCTGTTACAAATCAGGCACTTAGCGAATAGCTACAGTGCCTTTTTTGTGCCTGAATGGCCTGAATTGGCTGGGTTATGCCAGCGTAATGACAGCTTTTGTAGTTGTTATATAGTGACCTTCCAGATCGCGCGCCCCCTGTAGGTCTAAGCGTCGGGAGTCCTTGCGGGGTAGGTTTGAGAAAATCGACCAACACGGAGTTACCAGACGCCATGCTGCGTTACAGCTACAGCGGCGCTTTTGACTTGCCCCCTCATATCCCGCTGAACCAGTTATACCCCTGATCCTCCCAATACCCGCCCGGATTATCATTGCTGACGAATATCTCGACGATATGTTTGGGGTTTTTGAAGCCTAATTTGGTTGGCACTCGAACCCGCAGTGGATAGCCATACTCCGGTGGTAAAGCGACTTCGCCGTAATCCAGTGCAAGCAGTGTTTGCGGATGCAACGCGGTCGGCATATCCAGGCTGGAGTAATAGCGGTCAGCACACTTGAAGCCGACAAATTTGGCGGTGGTGTCTGCACCGATGTGTTCCAGAAAGGTCTTCAGTGGCACCCCACCCCATTGCCCGATGGCGCTCCAGCCCTCGACGCAGATCAAGCGCGTGATGTCGGTGCGCTGCGGCAGTTTGCGCAGGCCTTCGAGCGTCCAGGGCGCCTTGTCCCGTACCAGGCCGGAAACGGCGAGCGTGTAACCCGACAGGTCGACTTCCGGGATATCGTCCTGGCCGTAGAACGCGTTGAATGGAAATGGTGTGGTCATTTGCGCCCTGGTGAAGGTTGGCGCCAGTTTCTGTCCACTGAACAGCCAGGCCTGAACCCGGTCGTTCCAGCGCGACATGGCCCATAGCACCTTGTCCACCTGATCGCCGTCCTGCAAGTTACAACCGCTCAGCATCGCCATGGCGCCGACGGTCAAGCCGCCGCGCAGGAAATTGCGGCGCTGGATGCTTTCCAGCTGAAGCTGCTGCGCGGGCTCAAGTCCGATGCGCTGAATCGCTCGTTTCTTGGGTTCAATCATGATCGAGTTTTCCGCTTTCAATCGGCCGTACGCCGCCCGTGATCATGGGCAACAGCGTTTTCGGCACCAGCAGCACCAGCGCCAGATGCACGACGACAAAGGCGCCAATGGCCGCCATCGCCACGAAGTGCACGTAACGTGCAATGTCATAGCCGCCCAATAGGGCTACCAGTTCTTGCAGTTGAATGGGCTTCCAGATCGCTACCCCCGAGACCACGACCAGCACCCCTGCCGCCAGCACCAATCCATACATCAGGCGCTGCACCGCGTTGTAAACGCCCTTCTCATGCACCAGTCGAAAACGCAGCGCATCGGCCAGGTCACGTTTCACCGCCCGGGCCGTCACCGGCAAGAAATCGCGTTTGAAATGACCGCTGATCAACCCATACGACACATAGATGAGGCCGTTGATGAGCAATAACCACATGAACGCAAAGTGCCAGGCCAGTGAGCCACCCAACCAGCCCCCGACCGTCAATTCAGCCGGGAACCTGAAGGCGAACCGCGGGGAGGCGTTGTAAATTCCCCAGCCGCTCATGAACATACAGACCATGCAAATGGCGTTGAGCCAATGTGTGAGGCGCACAGGCCAGGGATGGATACGTGTTCTTTTCATGTTTCTCCCTCCCGTACAGGGAAAGGCGAACCCTGCTGAAGCGAGGCCCCTCGAGCCTCGCTGCAACAGGTGTGGCCTATTACATAGGCGGCTGAAAGCCATCTTTACCGACCGCGATACCGCGTGCGTTTTTGCCATCTTCCGCTGGGAATACGACGACTTTGGCGCCTTTGACCAACTCATCGGCTTTGCCCGGTTCTACGTAAGCGATTGGCACATCATCCGGCACGACCAGTTGCTTCTCGCCGCCCTTGTAAGTGACGGTCAACGTGCGGCCATTGGCATTGGACAACTTGCCCACGGTGCCGTTGGTCATGGTGCCGGTGCTGCCATCGGCGTTCTGCCAACCGTAGTGACCTTCGCCGCTGCCCTTGAGGCTGGACTCGAATACGGTGACTTCCAGGGCCTTCAGCGAGCCGTCAGCCTGCGGGATGGCTGCCGAGCCGACGAAGCTGTCGGCTTTGATCGAATCGATCTCAGCCTTCGACACCCGGGCGATACCGGTCTTGTCAGTCAGACCGATAGTCTCGTGTGCGCCAGTGCGGGTGGTGAAGGTCAGCGTGTTGTCACTGACACTTTCAACGGTGCCGCGCAGAGGTTTGACCACTGGCATATCGGCCGCGGTGGCCATGACAGCGGCACTGAACATCAGCAAGCCGAACGTGGTGGAAAGAGCAGCCTTCATTTTCATCGTGATGATTCCTCGCGGGTTTATGTGCTGCCATCCTCTGCTCCCGACCGGAACCCCACGATGACCGCCAGATTACATTTTCGTCATTCGCAACCACGCCCCATGAATGACAAAAATGTAACCAACACCGCTCCCACGGCTGGTTACACTGCAACCCTGACGCGGCTTGCAGTGATTCGACACTTACCCGAGCCCAGCCGCAGGCCAAAACCCATCACGGTGAGACCCGAGTGCTCCTGAATGCATATTTTGCTGATCGAGGACGACACCAAGACCGGCGAGTACCTGAAAAAGGGGCTTGGTGAGTCCGGCTACAACGTCGACTGGATGCAGCACGGTGCCGATGGCCTGCACATGGCGCTGCAAACGTCCTATGACCTGATCGTGCTGGATGTGATGCTCCCCGGCATCGATGGTTTTCAGATCATCGAGCTGTTGCGCGCCAGGCAAGACGTACCCGTGCTGTTTCTTACCGCCCGCGATCAATTGCATGACCGCATTCGCGGCCTGGAGCTGGGGGCTGACGACTATCTGGTGAAGCCGTTTTCCTTTACCGAGCTTCTGTTGCGCATTCGCACCATCCTGCGGCGTGGGGTGGTTCGGGAAGCCGACCACTTCCATATCGCCGACCTGGAGCTGGATCTGCTGCGTCGTCGGGTCACTCGCCAGCAGCACGTGATCGTGCTGACCAACAAGGAGTTCGCCCTGCTGCATCTGTTTCTGCGCCGTGAGGGCGATGTCCTGTCCCGGGCGCAGATCGCTTCGGAAGTCTGGGATATGAATTTCGATAGCGATACCAACGTGGTGGATGTGGCGGTCAAACGCCTGCGCAACAAGATCGATCTGCCTTACCCGGTCAAGCTGATCCATACCGTACGCGGCATCGGCTATGTGTGCGAGGTGAGGCCATGCGGCCCCGACGCCAGCCATCCCTGACCCTGCGCTCGACGCTGGCTTTCTCGCTGGTGGCAATGCTCACAGTGGCCGGTGCCGGTCTTTATTTGTATGGGTCGATGAAAGCCTCGGTGTTAACGAACAGCGATCATGCGGTGCTGGGGCGTCTGGATCACTTTCGCAAACTGCTGCATTACGAGCTGGCCCTGGAGAAGTTGCGCGACAGCCCGCAGATCTTCAAGAACATGCTCGACAGCGAAGAAGACATCTTCATCATCGGTGAGCCGGGCCAACAGCCGGTGATCATGGTCAACCCGCTGAACGCAACGCTGCCGGATCTGCCAGTGATCGAACCAGGGACGGCCTTGAGCGTGAACGACCTGCGCAGCGGCATGACCGACTCGGGCGTGCCATTGCGCGCCGCTACCGTGCTGACGACGTCCGGCGGCCGCGAAGTACGCCTCACTGCCGCGCACATCATGGTCAAGGAGATGGCCATGCTCGAGGCATTCCGCAAGCGTATTTACCTGGCGGTGACCTTGGCGTTTCTGCTCACTGCGACGCTCGGTTACATGCTGCTGCATCGCGGCCTGCGTCCGTTGCGCAAAATGGCCGCGCATGCCGCAAACATAACGCCCGAGCGGCTCGACAGCAGAATGGACAGCGAAGACACACCGGTTGAACTGCAACAATTGAGTGATGCCTACAACGCCATGCTCGATCGTCTCGCCAACGGCTATCAGCGCCTGATGCAGTTTTCCGCCGACCTGGCTCACGAAATACGCACGCCCGTGGGCTCGTTGATGGGGCATTGCCAGGTCGCCCTGCGTCAGTCGCGTAGCGCCGACGAATACCAGGCGCTGCTGGCTTCTAACCTGGAGGAGTTGGAGCGCATTTCACGCATAGTCGAAAGCATTCTGTTCCTCGCGCGCGCCGACGAAGCGCAATCGGTGATCGAGCGTCAGCCATTGTCGCTACATGATGAGTTACAGCGTATCGCCGGTTACTTCGAAGGCCTGGCCGAAGAGCGGCAGCTCTCCTTGCATGCCACCGGCAATGGCACCCTGGACGCTGACCCGCTACTGCTACGCCGAGCATTGAGCAACCTGGTGGCGAACGCGGTTCGCTACGCCGACGAAGGCAGCGAGATTCTGATGCGCGCGACAGCTGCCAACGATGGCTGGCGAATCGATGTGGAGAATCGGGGGCCGGTGCTGACCGATGCGACGCTGGGCAAGCTGTTCGACCGCTTTTATCGGGGCGATGCTTCGCGCCATCAACGCTCCGACTCGAACGGCCTGGGCCTGGCCATCGTCGCGGCGATCATGCAACTGCATGGAGGCAAGGTGAACGTGAAACAGCCCCAGCCAGGCACGATCTGCTTCACGTTGTTTTTCCCAGCGACGGGTGCAGTGAGGCCGCCTGCCAGTTCAAAGCAATTTGTCCCGGGTAATGGGTAGTCGACGAATGCGTTTGCCGGTGGCGTGATAGACCGCGTTGGCCACTGCTGCGGCGACGCCGACGATACCGATCTCGCCGACACCCTTGGAGCCCAGCGGATTCACCACCTCATCATGCTCCTCGACGAAAATGACCTCGATGTCACCCATGTCGGCGTGAACCGGCAGGTGATACTCAGCCAGGTTGTGGTTCATGCAGCGACCCAGTTGGTGATCGATCATGGCTTCTTCATGTAGGGCCATGCCAATGCCCCAGACCACACCGCCGAGAATCTGGCTGCGTGCGGTCTTTGGATTGACCACCCGACCGGCCGCGATGGCACTGACCACGCGCCTGACCCGCACGCTACCCAATGCCTCATCTACCTGTACCTCGACGAATACCGCTGAGTGGGTGGCACTGGCGAACTGCTCGCGCAGCTTGCCCGGTTTGGCCTCGACTTGCGCCTCGAAGCTGCCGTGGCGCATCAGTAGATCGCGCAGTTCGATGGCGCGGCTACTGTCATCGGCCTGCTCGATTCGTCCGTCGATGCAGCGCAGCTGACTGGCGTCGGTGAAGGGTGCATCAGGTAGTTGGCGCGCGGCATCGCACAGGCGCTGCGCCAGTTCCAGGCAAGCCAGGCGCACTGCGCTGCCCACCGACGAAACGGTAAAGGAACCACCCTGCAGAGGCGCCTTCGGCAGGCTCGAATCACCCAGCTCGAAGGTGACGAGGACGGGATCCAGGCCGAGCGTGTCGGCAGCGATCTGGGTCATCACGGTGGCCGTGCCCGGGCCGATATCGCAGGTCGCACTGGCGACCAGCAGACGACCGTCGGCACTCAACGTAGCGCGAGCGCTGGCAGGCATCTGCATGGCTTCCCAAACGCCGGTGGCCATGCCCCAGCCGATCAGCTGGTCGCCCTCGCGCATGCTGCGTGGCTGCGCGATGCGGCGCTTCCAGCCGAAAGCCTCGGCACCAAGCTGATAGCAGGCACGCAGTTCCTTGCTGGAGTAAGGCTTGCCCTCGTTCTGGTTGGTTTCGCTGTAGTTCAGCAGGCGCAGTTGCACAGGGTCGACATCAACGGCCCAGGCCAGCTCGTCCATCGCCGACTCGAGAGCGAAAAGGCCGGTGGCGGCGCCTGGAGCGCGCATGTCCAGCGGGGTATAGACGTCCAGAGGCGCCAGCTGATAGCTCAGGCGCAGGTTGTCGCAGTGATAGAGCATCCCCGACCATTCAGCGACATGTTCGGTGAAGTCCTCGAAGCGTGAGGTTTGGCCGATGACATCGTGCACCAAGCCCTGCAGCTTGCCGTCGCTCGACGCACCCAGGCGCATGCGCTGGATGGTGCGCGGCCGATACCCGAAGGTGAACATCTGCTGGCGGGTGAGCGTAACCCGCACCGAGCGGTGCAGTTTCAGGGCGGCCATGGCGGCCAGCGGAAGCTGGTATTGCGGGCGCAGGCCGGAGCCGAATGCACCGCCCACGAAGGAGGACAGTATCCTGACTCGTGAGGTTTCCAGCTTGAGCACGTTGCACAGGTACTGCTGGCTGTTCTGCGGCCCCTGGGTCTTATCGTGGATCAACAGGCTGTCGTCGGCCTGGTAGATCACCGTCGACGCGTGGGGCTCCATCGGATGGTGATATTCGTTAGGCAGTTCGTACTCCAGTTCCAGACGAATGGCCGCGGCCGCGATGGCCTCTTCGGCATTGCCTCTGGGCTCCGGCAACTCGGCCGGCGCTTGGTGGGCTCTGCCCAGCGCCTGTTGCAGATCGGTGGCATGGGGTTCTTCGTCATAGCGAATCTTCACGCAGGAAGCGGCGTGCCGGGCGAGTTCAAGGGTCTCGGCCACCACCAGGGCTACCGGTTGCCCGCTGTAGTGCACCTGCGCGTTGAACAGGGGGCGAAAGGGCGAGCCATCCGCCGCATCGTCGTCCTCGTAGCTTTCGTCGTCCGCCGCCATCGGTGGACGATTCTGGTGGCTAAGCACCAGTGTCACTCCAGGCAGAACCAACGCAGCGGAGGCATCTATCTCGACAATGTGGCCGCGGGCAATGGGGCTGCAGATCACGCTGCCATGCAGCAGTCCGGCAGCAGTGTGCTCAGCTGCGTAACGGGCCTGGCCGGTCACCTTGAGGGGGCCGTCGACCCGGTCGAGCGGACGGCCAAGTATCGGGGCATTCATGGGGCTATCCCTCCGGCAGCGGTAGTCAGGGCACGAACGATGGCGCGACGCGCCAGTTCTACCTTGAAGGCGTTGTGCGTCAGTGGTCGTGCGTCCTGCAGCATCAGGTCGGCGGCCGCCTGGAAGTTTGCCGCCAGCGGCAACTGACCCGCGAGGCTGCGCTCCACGTCCGCCCGCCGCCAGGGTTTGTGGGCCACGCCACCCAGCGCCAGACGCGCCTCACGGATACGGCCGTCGGCGTCGAAGTCGAGCGCCGCGGCGACCGACACCAGAGCAAAGGCGAAAGAGGCACGGTCGCGCAGTTTGAGGTAGGAACTGTTCGCTGCGAAGCCGGCTGCGGGCAGCTCCACGGCCAGCACCAGCTCGTCGCTGGCGAGCTGGGTATCGCGTTGCGGTTCGTCCTCAGGCAGGCGGTGAAAGTCGGCGAAGGCTATACGGCGTTGGCCCCGGGTGCCGGCGACCAGTACCTGGGCATCGAGCGCCGCGAGTGCCACACAGAGATCCGAGGGATGCACCGCGACGCACTGCTCGCTGGCGCCGAACAGCGCGTGGTAGCGATTGAGACCGGTGCGCGCCGGGCAACCGCTGCCAGGCTCGCGCTTGTTGCAAGGCGTCTGGCTGTCGTAGAAGTAGTGGCAGCGGGTGCGCTGCAACAGGTTGCCACCGACGCTGGCCATATTGCGCAGTTGGGGCGACGCACCCGACAGCAACGCCTGGCTCAGCAGCGGATAGCGGCGCTCGACCTCGGGGTGCCAGGCCAGGTCGGCATTGCTGACCAGTGCGCCGATACGCAGGCCACCCTCCTCCGTCGGCTCCACCTCGCGCAGGGGCAAGGCGTTGATGTCGATCAGACGCTGGGGCCGTAGCAGGTTCTCCTTCATCAGGTCGACCATGTTGGTGCCGCCGGCGATGAACAGGCTTCCGGGGCCGGCCAGGCCCAGAGCCTCGTCGACGTGCAGCGGTTTGCTATAGGCGAACGGGGTCATTGGCGAACCTCCGTTTCACAGTCCGGCAGGGCTTCTTCAATGGCGGCGAGAATGTTCGTATAGGCTCCGCAGCGACAGAGGTTGCCGCTCATGCGCTCGCGAATGTCGGCGGCGCCGCCGATGCGCCCTTCGTTGGCGAGCCCCAGCGCGGAACAGATCTGCCCCGGTGTGCAGTAGCCGCACTGAAAGGCGTCGTGTTTGACGAAGGCGCGCTGCATCGGGTGCAGTTCGCCGCCCTCGCTCAGGCCCTCGATGGTGGTCAGTTCACGACCATCGAGCATTACCGCCAGCGTCAGACAGGCATTGATCCGGCGACCGTCCAGCAGCACGGTGCAGGCACCGCACTGACCATGATCGCAGCCCTTCTTGGTGCCGATCAGATCGAGTTGCTCACGTAGCAGGTCGAGGGCGGTGATCCAGGGATAGACCTCGATTTGCAAGGGAGCTCCGTTCAGGGACAGAGATATTTCAAGACGTTCGAAGCCGTTCGTGCGGGTCTCGCTCATGGGGGCAACCTCCGGTTATTCAGGACGTCTTCGTGCGTCCGTTTCGGTTCAGAGGTTGCGGGTTTGCAAATCGTTCAGGTCGAGCGAGGAGTGGCCGGCCAGCGCAGCAGATTCGCAGCATGGTCGGCTCGCGGGAGGCTGCCCGGATCGTCGACCGCTAACATCTTCCCTTCGTGCTGAGCAGCAACTTGGCGCCTTGCCCGTCGGCAGTTGCAGCAAACATGACGCGAAAGCGCTGCTGGTGTCGCGCAGGCACCCTCGCCTCCTGCCATACCGAGTGCCCCAAGCGATGGCACTTTCCTGCCCGCTTCAGGCCGAAAGCAGTCGAAATGCACGGCGCCGCGTAATCAGAGCAAATGCTGTTCTATCCATTGGCCGATGGTGGTGGTTTCGATCTGCCGTTCGACGTTGTAGCTATCCGCCTTTGCCCAAGCGACGCCTTTGCCTTCGGCGAACACCGCCCGGTACTTGCGGATCGAGTCATCGGGCGCGGCGGCCAGGTCGGCCTTGAGCGCTGGCACCGTCCACTCCACGCGTTCAACCTTGCGGTTGAGTAATTGATCGACAGTATCCGCCAATTGCCGGTAGGTGAGAGTGTCGCCCGCAGTGAAGACGACTCGATTGACCTGCTCTGGCTCGAACAGGATGGAAGCCGTCAGGCGGCCGATGTCTTCTGGCGTGGTAACCGTCACGGCGGTGTCCCAGCTACCCAGGGCGCGTACGATGTTTTGATCCAGATCGACTACCCCGAAGGCAGGTTCGAACAGAAAGCTGGTGAACATGCCGGTGGAGATGATCAACCATTGCACGCGTGACTGGCCGCGCAGCAATTGACGCACGTCCAGTTGTTCGTCAAACAAGTTTTGAGGGCTGCCGCGGCCGATCACGTCGTAATCCACGCCGAATTGCCAGGGCACATAACGTTTCACATCCGACTGCATTACTGCGCGGGCCAGTTTGAGTTGTATCCCTGTACCTGCGGCGAATCCCAGGCAACTGACCAGCGTGTCGAAGCCACTGAACAGTGTGGCGAGCTGTTCTTCGGAATCGTTTACGGCATCCGCAGACACCACCTCGATGCCCAGGGTATTCAGTTCCTTGAGAGTCTGGCGCTTGCCTTCAGACGTGGTGCCGAGACTGGATGGTCGCAGCATGACGGTTACCCGCGCTGTCGGCTGGGCTGCCAGTTCGCGGAGCACGGCCATGCCGAGTTCGCCGGCGCCCAGAACGAGAATATTGTCGGTTTCTGCAAGGGTGTGCGGGTGCATCGGTTACTCCCGGTGAATGATCGACGATGATTGTTTTTATCCTGTCACCATTGGCGAACATTCAGAAGAAGGCACACGAGTGATACCGCATGAACACGATGACTGAAGAAGAAGTGATCCGCTTGTCACAAGCCACGTGCGACGCACTCAGTGACGAGGACGACGGTCTCAAGCGTGAGGTTCTGACCCATGCGGGCAATCGCTGGTCGCTGGGGATCGTCCACACACTGGGGGTGGCGGGAAAACTGCGACACGCCGAAATCGGCCGTCGCCTGCCTGGTATCACCCAGCGCATGCTGACCCGCAGCTTGCGGCAACTTGAAAGAGACGGATTGATCGCGCGTTGCGATCACGGCGAGGTGCCGCCACGTGTCGATTACGAGCTGACCCCGCTGGGTCGAAGCTTTCTGGTGCACATGGTGCCGCTATGGACCTGGCTGTTGGAACACACAGAAGATTTTCGCGCAGCGCGCGTTCGATTCGACGACGTATGAGAGTGCAAGGGATTAGCGAAAGTGGCGACTGTGGTGCGCCGTCAGCGTTGCCACGACTGACTGCTCTTGGCCGATAACCTGCCTGTGCTGGGAAAAGGAGAATGCTTCCAAACCCGGCCGATCTTCATCGACCTGTCGAACCATAACGCCAAGAACGTAGCACCTGCAGCCAAGTGCGGAGCGGGTGATCGAGTAGCTATGGTCATCGACCACATGGCTGGTACCCGGCAGCTCTAGCTGATCGAAGAGACTCAATCAGCCCCTTTCAGCCGCTCTGCAAATCGCTGACTCTGGCTCATTCAGGGCGTGACTGACTCACCACGAAAGCGCTGCAACTCTTCACGGGTCACCCGGCGGTCACCGTCCATATCGGCTAGCAGCATCAGAGCAATCGCAGCTTCCACGTACTCCTGCTCGGTTACTTTGCCGTCGCGGTTGCCATCCCAGTACTCCAGCGTCTTCTGTGCCACCGAAGCCAACACCTCGGCCGGCCAAACCATGTCAGAACCACTCTCGACGACCATATGCGCGGCGATATCGTCTACGGTGAGGATGCCGTTACCATCACGGTCGATGGTACGGAAGGTCGCCGGTGCCGCAGCCCGGGCTTCCTCGACAGAAATTGCGCCATCGCCGTTGCTATCCTCCGAACGAAAAATGTCATCGATCTCCGCCGCGGTCGCGTTGGTGGCTACGAACGCGAGAAGCAGGCCGGTGGAAAACATCCGGGTAAGCGATAGCATGTGGAACTCCCTGTTGATCGATGTGAAAAAAGGCAGCATAGCGGGGCGGGACAGACGTTGGTGTTATCCACGCGGCATCTGCCATTGCGGTGGTGGAGTGGCGTAAAGGGTGAAGCGTCGTCCACCCGAACTGATCTGGGAGACAACCTCGGTCGGCACCGTAGCCGTGGCTGAGCCAGTGTTCCATAGCCCACATGTGCTATAGCGGCTGCGTGCTGGAATCTAGCCTGAATGATGGCGTATGACGCCGCCGGCCCAGCCGAGGACTGAATAATGCCGCTATCGCCCGGGAGACTTCAGCGATCGGTGATGGTCGTACCGGCGATGCTCTCGGCGAACCCAGCTCCCAGCAGCTTTGCCGGCGTCTCGAAACCCGGCCGTCGTTCGCCACCCAATACCCGGCGCGCAGCCTCCACGGCAGCAATCGGTGTGTAGGTGTAGCCGTTGACGGTCTCGATCACTGAACGCGCAACTGTGCCGTCGGCGCCGGTCACTTCGGCTACTGCTCGGGCGCGATGAGCTTCGCGTTGTTGCGCGTCCGGGCCCTCAGGAAGCTGTGAGAGATCGCCTTCGGGAAAGGGATTGCCGGAGAAATGCACGAACATGGAAATGTTGGGAATGCCGGTGGAGTGCCAGCCGGTGACCAGATCACCGAAAGACAACGGCGCACACAGTTCCAGGCCGTAGCCAAAATCGAAGTGCCGTGGTTGCGCATCGGGAGTTGCAACCAACAACCCGTCAATCCGCGCCAGAAGCCCTGCACCAATGATTCCGCTGACACTCAGGGCGGAGCCACGCGACATCGAACCCGCAACCTGAAGTGCAATATTAAGCGACTGCGGCGCATGCACCCGACGAGCGACATGCACCGCCAGGCAGTCTGTCGGCACCACGTCCCAGCCGACGCCAGGCAGGAGCATGACGCCGGACTCGGCCGCCTTAGCGCCCAATCGCTCGGCCAACCGGTAGACATTGATCTCGGCCGTGATATCCAGATAGTCGACGCCAGCTTCGATACAGGCCTGCATCAATGCATCGGCTGTCTGCGCAAAAGGTTCGGCGAGGTTCAGTAGCACACTGATGCCTTCAAGGGATTGTGCTGCCTGGGTATCGGGCGTGAACAGGCGATACGGAACATTCAATTGTGCAGCCAGAGCCCGCAGCCTGTCGTGATTGCGCCCGGCAAGGACAATGGCCAGTCCCTGCGCAACGGCGTACTCGGCCGCCATGCGCCCCATGTAGCCGGTTGCGCCATAGATCATCAATCTCTTCATTGGACGTGCTGCCAGTTCTTGTAGACAAATTCCAGGCTGTACCCGTCAGGATCCAGGACATTTGCGGCGTAGTAGTCCGGGTCGTAGTGCAGACGTACCCCCGGTGCGCCGTTTTCGGTCGCGCCATGGCTCAACGCGGCCGCATAGGCGGCCTCGACTTCGGTTCTGCTGTTTGCCACAAAGCCAACATGCAGCGCTCTCCCACCAGCGTCCCCCTTGCGCAGCCAGAAGAACATCCGACCGTTGGCGCCAAAGCCTTTCAGGTCGGGATGCCCTGGTGGGCCGTCCTTACCGTCGTAATCCAGGCGCACGGTGATACCGAGCGGTGCCAGGGCAGCCTCATAGAAACGGATCGAGCGCTCAAGGTCGCTCACAGACAAAAAAATGTGATCCAGCATGGCAAAGCCCTCGGTTGTTCAGATGATGTATCCGCCAGCGACTTCAATGCTCTGGGCATTGATCCAGGCGCCCTCCTGCGACAGCAACATGGCAATGATCCGTGCCACATCTTCTGGCTCACCGACTCTGCCCAGCGCCGTTTGCGCAGCCAGCATCGCCTCGAATTCGTCATTGAGCCCGCCGCCCAACTCAGTTCGAATCGCTCCAGGGGAAACAGCATTGGCACGTATGCGCCTATCGCCAAATTCCTTGGCCATATAGCGAGTGAGCACCTCCAGGCCACCTTTGAACGCCGCATAAGGCGCAACCCCAGCAGTGGCCACGCGCGTGGTAGCGCTAGTCAGGTTGACGATGCTGGCGTTTTCTTCCAGTAACGGCAGCAGGGTCTGCGTCAGGAAGAAGGGGCCTTTGAGATGAACATTGAACAGACCATCGAACTGCTCCTCGCTGACAGATGCCAACGGGACGAACAGGCCGTAACCTGCGTTATTCACCAAGCCTGCGAGCGTGTTCGTGCCCCAAGTCTCATGCAGTGCAGCGACGACCGCCTCCCGGAAAGCCTCGAAGCTTTTGACATCTGCGACATCGAGCTTGAGCGCAACGGCTTTACCTCCCGCTCGTTCGATGCTTCGCACCACCTCAGCTGCGGCCTCTGGATGATGGTTGTACGTGAGGATGACGCCCATGCCGTGTCGGGCAGCGTGTTCCGCTGCACTGGCACCAATACCTCGGCTGCCTCCAGTAATGACGATAACGCCCATGATGTGCTCCATGGCTAACTGAATAAGCCGCCACACTACGGAGCATCGTCATCGCCAACGCAGCGGTTCCTACTCGAAACCTGCCTGTTTCTGCTTTCTGCTTGCACTGCACCTCATCCTGCATACAGCATTGCCAGCATGAACGAGCAACTGAATGAACTCCGCGCTCTAGCCGCCAAGGCCGAAAACCGCCGCACAGAGACGGGCATTCCGCGCGTCGCCATGGTTCAGGGCAAGATTCCAGAGCATATGCTGGCGGCGGTCTATGACCCGATGATCAATCTGATCCTGCAAGGCAGCAAAACCATGACAGTGGGCGACAGCACGCTGCGATATGACCCGGCGACCTATTTCGTCATGTCCATCGAGCTGCCAGCGGTGGGTACGGTGCACCCTGCCGCATCAGGCGAACCCTATCTGGCCGTCAGCCTGACACTTGATCCGACAGTGTTATCCACCCTGCTCACGGACTTGCCCAAACCCGTTTCACGCCATGACAACGATCCTGGCTTCTCGGTGGCCGCCGTTACGCCCGAGCTGATGGACGCCTGGGTGCGTATGCTGCGATTGATGGGCGACCCCAATGCCATCGCGGCCCTCGCGCCTGCGTACGAACGCGAGATTCTGTTTCGCGTGCTACAAGGCCCCCATGGCTGGATGCTGCGGGAAATCGCCGCACCGGATACCGCCATGGCTCGCGTAAACCTGGCCATCCAGTGGATTCGGCGAGAATTTGCCGACCCCATCAGGGTGGAATTCCTGGCGCAGAAAGCGGCGATGAGTGTCTCGGCCTTTCACCGTCACTTCAAAGCGGTGACGACCTTGAGTCCATTGCAGTATCAAAAACGTGTTCGTTTGCTCCAGGCGCGAATGCTCATGGTGACCGGCGGCAAAAATGTCACGGCCGCGGCCTTCGAGGTGGGGTATGAAAGCCCAACGCAATTCAGCCGGGATTATGCGCGGGTATTTGGCCTTCCTCCTGCGAGAGACGCAGGAAGAATTCTGGGGGAAACGAAGGTCTCCTGAAACCAACGGGTGAATGGGGACGCAGCCGTAGCTAATCCGAGTCGCTGGGGCGCTTGAGGCGGGCCTGGTTTGCACAGGCGAGGAACGTCTCGATCACCTGGCTGCGGCGCTCGGCCAGGCAATACAGATACGTCTCGGTGTGCACCGGATCGCCTTCCAGACGGATGGCTTTGAGGTTGGGGCCGGGGATGTACTCGGCTTCTGACACTACGCCCAAGCCAATGCCTCGCGCCACCGCCTCGCGCAGTGCCTCACGGCTACCAATCTCCATGACCATACGCGGCGTCACCTCACGATCGGCCAGCGCCTGCTCGAACGCCAAACGCGTAGTCGAACCTTGCTCGCGTCGTAACATCGGCTGCCCCTGCAGCTCTTCCAGCCGCACGGTATCGTGCTGGGCCAAGGGATGCTCATGATGGGCGAACACGATGATGCGATGGCGGGCGTACAGCGTCGAGTGGAAAGCGGGATCTTCATGCAGCCCAGCTAACACACCGATATCCGTCACGTAGTTTTCGAGGTCAGCCAATACCGACGCCGAGTTACCCACACGGATCGACAGCTCGACCTGGGGGAAGTCGCGACGATAGGCATCGACCATCTCGATGACGTGGAACGGGCCAACCGCACCTAGCCGCAATTGGCCCCTGACCAAGGTTCCGGAATCACGTAACAGCCCGTGTGCTTCAGCTTCAAGGGCCATCAGTTGCTGCGCGATGGGCAATAGCTGCCGACCAACCGTCGACAGCTCGGCACGGCGACCACGGCGGTGGAAAAGTTCGAGATTATGCAGGCGCTCCAATGCCTGTATCTGAGTGGTCACGGTCGGTTGGCTGAGCCCAAGTGATCGTGCTCCCGCGCTGAAGCTGCCCTGTCGTGCCACAGCCAGGAAGGCGCGCAGCTTACTGTTCGACATCCATAGATTCCTTCAATAGTTTTGCGAGCAATCCAATATTGAATCGATGGCATGACGGTCACATTACAAAACTAGGGTAAGCGGCATTCCAACCACAACTCGGATATGCCATGAAAACGCTCCGTAAGCTGTTGTGCACTGTCAGTGTGTCGTTACCGCTGTTGATCAGTGGTGAAGTGTTTGCCGAGACGACACTCAGGATCGGCCTTATCCCCTCTGAAGACTCGCAGTCGATGATCGAGAGCAGCCAGCAAGTGCTCGATCAACTGCAGGCCAAGCTGGGCATGCCGGTTAAACCGTTCGTGGCTACCGACTACAACGGCGTGATCGAGGCGTTGCGCTCCAAGAAGCTGGATGTCGCCTATCTGGGGCCGTTCTCTTACGTGCTCGCAAGCCAGGTGGCCGATGTCGAGGCCTTCGCCGTAGCCGTGACGAAGAAGACCGGAAAGAGCGCTTACCGCAGTCTTATCGTTGCTCGCCCCGACAGCGGTATCCAATCGTTGGCCGATCTAAAAGGCCATACTTTCGCCTTCGTCGATCCAAGCTCCGCCTCCGGTCACCTCTTCCCCAAAGCAGGCATCGAGCAGGCCGGCTATCAGCCAGACGAGCTGTTTTCACGGGTGATTTTCTCTGGCTCGCACGATGCCAGCATCCTGGCAGTGGCCAATCGCAAGGTGGATGCCGCCGCTGTGGCTGACCGCATTCTTGCCACCGCTACGGCGCAGGGCCAGGTCAAACCGGACGAGTTGCGCGTCGTCTGGAGCTCTTCAGATATCCCCGAGTCGCCGATGGTCTGGCGCAAGGATCTGGATCCGGCGCTGAAGCAGAAGCTGGCTGCAGCACTCGCCGAGGTCAAGGATATCCCCTGGGGTGATCAGGGCATGCTCGACGGCTTTCAGCCGACCCGCGATAGTGCCTATGACGTGGTTCGCGACACCGCCAAGGTGCTCGATCTCGATCTGAGCAAAATGAAATGATCAGCGTCCACCGGCTCACCAAGCACTATGGGAACAATCCCGTGCTGAGAGGAATCGATCTGCAGATCGGTGCTGGCGAATTCGTCGTGGTGCTTGGTCAGTCTGGCGCGGGAAAATCCACTCTGTTGCGCTGCATGAACCGCTTGGCTCAGGCAGATGGCGGCGAACTCCAGGTCGCTGGAATCGATGCCATGCAAGCACGCGATGAGCGTGCCCTGCGCCGCCAGGTTGCGATGATTTTCCAGCACCACAATGTGGTACCACACCTCTCGGTGCTGAAGAACGTGCTCACCGGCCGTCTGGGATCGCTGTCGACGCTTGCCTCGATCTTGCAGCTTTTCAGTCGAGCCGATGTGGAGCTGGCGCACCAATGTCTGCGTCGGGTCGAGCTGATGCACAAGGCTGAAGCTCGCACCGACTCTCTTTCAGGTGGGCAAATGCAGCGGGTGGGTATCGCTCGTGCACTCGCCCAGCAACCCAAGGTCATCCTCGCCGATGAGCCCGTCGCGAGCCTCGATCCAAAGACTGCGCGTCTGGTCATGCAGTACCTGCGTGATGCCAGTCGGGATCTGGGGATTACCGTGGTTTGTAACCTGCATCAGGTGGACTTCGCCCGCGAGTTTGGCGACCGCATCATCGGTCTGGCACATGGTCGCCTTGTTTACGACGGCGACGCTGATGGTCTCGACCAGCCCACGTTGCATCGCATCTATCCCGGCGCGAACGAAGACAGCCAGACCGAGACCGAATGCTCCTTGCAGCTGCGTTATACCAATGGCCTGGGAGGCTGACATGCGCACCCAAAATTATCGCTGGATGGTGAAAACCCCGGACAGTCTGCGCGGCTGGGCCTCGACTGCTGCATTGGTGCTGATGCTGGTGGTCGTGCTGCACTGGAGCGCCAATGGCGCGCAGCTCAGTTGGGGGGAGTTGGCGTCAGGCCTCCCGCAAATTGGCGATTTTCTCTCGCGCTCGGTGCCGCCAAATCTGGATATCCTGCCCAAGCTGATCGCACCGGCCTTGGAAACCCTGCAGATCGCTATCTGGGGCACACTGCTGGGCATCCTCTTCGCTGTACCTCTGGCCTTTCTCGCTGCTCGCAATCTGCAGAGCAATCGCTGGCTGTACCAGGGAACCCGGCAAACGCTCAATGTCATTCGCAGTATCAATGAGCTGATCCTCGCCCTGGTCTTCGTTTCCGCTGTTGGCCTGGGGCCATTTCCCGGTGTCCTGGCTCTCGCAGTGCATGGGGTAGGCATGCTCGGCAAGTTCTTCGCCGAGAGCATCGAAGAGATAGATCAAGGCCCTCTCGAGGCACTTCGAGCCACAGGCGCTCGGCCTCTGCAGGTGATCGTGTTCGGCGTGCTTCCGCAAGTCATCACGGCCTGGATTGCCGTGATCCTCTATCGCTTCGAGGTCAACCTGCGTTCGGCTACCGTGCTGGGCATGGTCGGCGCGGGTGGGCTCGGCTTCGAACTGGTCAGCAGCATCAAGCTGTTCAAATACCAGGAAACGGCCACCTGCATCATCGTGATCACGCTGATGGTGATTGCCGCCGACATGCTTTCGAGCCGACTGCGCGCCTCGATTCAGCAAAGCGGTAGGCACTGAGTAACCGTTTCGACAACTGCTCCCAAACGGCCGTGTCGTCCAGTACGGTCTCTCCAAGTAACTGCACGCAACTTTATCGAGTGGAGTATCGCAGCGGTGACGCACGCTTCTCTAACGCAAGACAGTATCGGTTCAACCGATGCAGAGCTCGAATCAATCGATTTGAGCCGGAATATGCAGACAGGGACTATGGCCACACATTCAAACAACAATAAAGGAAGTGCCATGCCTGCCCAGTTCCACAACCCGGTCGCTACCTATTTCGGCAGCGGCAGCCTGAACCAGATCACCTCCCTCACCGAAGGCCAGACCGTTGCCCTGGTGATCTTTCCCGAAGCCCGCGGCCTGGGCCTGCTCGACAAGATCCAGGCCCTGCTGGGCGAGCGCTTGATCCACATCGTCGAAGATGTCCAGCCCAACCCGGACGTCGCCCAGTTGCGGGCTACCTACGAACGCTTCTGGCAACAGGCCGGCGGCTGCGAAACCGTGCTGGCGGTGGGCGGCGGCAGCGCCATCGACACCGCCAAGGCGCTGATCGTCGGTACTGAATCCGGTCGCTTCGACGAGCTGCTGGGCTTGCTCGCGGTCGGCAAACCCTTTACGCCACCGCGCTGCAAGGCGCTGATCGCCGCGCCGACCACGGCCGGCACCGGCAGCGAAGTGACTCCCTGGGCGACCATCTGGGATGCTGCCCAGCAAAAGAAGTATTCGCTGCACCTGGAATGCACTTGGCCGACAGCGGCGATCATCGACCCGGATCTGATGCTGACGGTGCCGGCCGGCGTGACCGTTTCCACCGGCCTGGATGCCCTCTCCCATGCTCTGGAGTCGATCTGGAACGTCAATGCCAATCCGATCTCCGACACCTTTGCGATCTCCGCTATCGAAGACATCCTCGACTGCCTGCCTCGGTTGCGCGAAAACCTGAGCAGCCGCGAACTGCGCGCCCGCATGGCCCTGGCGGCTCTGAAGGCAGGCCTGGCCTTTTCCAATACCAAGACGGCGCTGGCCCATTCCATTTCCTACGAAATGACCCTGCGCCATGGTCTGCCTCACGGCATTGCGTGCTCCTTTACCTTGCCCTACGTGCTGGGCTTGGCATGGGGACGGGATGCTGCTCGGGATCAGACGCTACAGCGGGTTTTCGGGCCTGATCTGGCCAAGGCTCAAGAGCGCTTGCGAGGTTTTCTCCATCGCCTGGACGTGAAGACCGAATTCACCGATTACGGGGTGACGGAGGTCGAGGCGCAGGAGATGGTTCTGTATGCCATGCAGGGCGCTCGTGGAAAGAATTTCATCGGCTCACGCGCCGCCTGATACGTCGCCTACCTAACGTGGGCGGCTGTTCAGGTCGCCTGTTTCCTGTTGCACCGAATAAGAGTGCCGTTCCTCCAGCAGCCTGGTTGGAGGGAGCGTAACAAGAAGGAAAATATGATGAATCGTGAGCATTCTCTGTCTGGTCTCGCTGTTCCCGCCACCCCATCCTTTCACTTGGCTCAGTGGCGAATGCTGTTGGCGACGATGTTCTGCTACCTGTTTTTCTACACCGGTCGACAGACCTTCGGCTTTGCAATTCCCGGCATGCAGGCCATCAACGGTAACGGTGAGCGGGTGATCCTGCGCGAGCGGGGCTCACGCACCAGGCAACTGGTGGAGGAAGCGTGTCAACGAGCCGGTATTGAGCTGGACTGCGCCATGCAACTCAACAGCCGCGAGGCGATTGTGCATGCCATTGCTCAGGGAAGCGGCATCGGTTTCGTTTCAGCGGTTGAGTATGCAGAGACGCCTGGCACCCGGCCGATCACCTTCGTCGACCATCCGTTTCACATCGAGTACCACCGTGCTGCCTGGGCATCCGTCGTAACCGACCGATGATCGCCGAGCTGTTCGAGGGCAGCATACCGCCACCCACCTGAATGCAATAGCCTGCCCTGTCGACGGGGAGGACAGGCCTCTCTCATCCTTCGTTTGGAGATACACCATGAACTACAAGCAACCGACTCAATTGCAAGCCGCGATTCTCGACTGGGCAGGTACCGTTGTCGACTTCGGCTCTTTCGCACCAACGCAGATTTTCGTCGAAGCCTTTGGCGAGTTCGGTGTCGAGGTTTCCCTTGAGGAAGCGCGCGGGCCAATGGGTATGGGCAAGTGGGATCACATCCGCACGCTCTGCGATCTACCTGCCGTTGCTGAGCGCTACCACGCGAAATTTGGTCGAACCCCAACCGATGCCGACGTGACGGCAATCTACGAGCGTTTCATGCCGCTGCAGATAGACAAGATCGGCCTGCACTCGGCGCTGATTCCCGGTGCGCTGGAAGCCATCGCGGCGTTACGCGAAAAGGGGCTGAAGATCGGTACCTGCTCCGGTTATCCGGCGGTGGTCATGGAAAAGGTCGTGGAGCTGGCACGCCAGAACGGCTATGTGCCGGATCACGTCGTGGCCAGCGATGAAGTACCCAATGGCCGCCCCTACCCGGCTCAATCGCTGGCCAACGTGATCGCGCTCGGCATCAATGATGTGGCTGCTTGCGTGAAAATCGACGACACCTGGCCTGGCATTCTGGAAGGCCGCAGCGCCGGTATGTGGACAGTGGCATTGACCTGTTCGGGCAACGCCCTTGGAGTGACTTACGAGCAGTACAAGAGCATGCCTCAGGACAAGCTGGATCAGGAGCGCATTCGCATTGGCCGCATGCTGGAAGGCTCGCGTCCGCACTACCTGATCGACACCATCGCCGAGCTGCCCGCGGTGATCGATGACATCAACGCACGCCTGTCGAGAGGTGAAGTGCCTCAGAACACCTGAGCCCTGCACGCAGGATTTGAGGCAGTCAGCGAGGCTGACTGCCCCGCACTCGGTCGCGATACCGCGGCCAACTTACAATAAGAGGTGATCACCATTTGGCGGCTACAAGAAGTCCGGGGTCGGGCGCGAAACCCACAAGATGATGCTCGACCACTATCAGCAGACCAAGAACCTGCTGGTCAGCTACGACATCAATCCTTTGGGCTTCTTCTGATCGATGCCAAACAAAACCTGCCAAGCAGGTTTTGTTTCGACCTCTAAACACCTGCGCCTGTTGAAAAGTCAGCTTCTTCCGCCAGCGTCTTCTTCATTTCTCCTATTTGCGCGAGACCGAGCGATCGGCCAACGCCCGTGGCGTCAATGGCGTACTCCGACGGCATAACAATCGTGACGGGCAGAAGCAGCATTCTCTGCATGTGAATGGGCATGCGTATGCACCACATCGCCCCACGACTTTTCGCTCGGCATTACCGAAACAGCATGGTGTGCTCAAGTCATGCCAGTGAGATGGCAAGGGTCAGGGCGAATACCACCGATGTACTGGAGAACGGTTTGATGCATTGAGTGCAACGTGCATTTGACACGCATCCTCCCCGGGGGGATAGGATACGAGCAATTGATCCCCGCACGAGACTCAAGATATGCCTGAGCACGAACACGGTCATCAGCACCAAAGTCATAAAGAGATCATCAAAAGGTTGAAGCGAGCGGAAGGACACCTGCGAAGCATCGTGACGATGATCGAGGACGGTCGTGCTTGCGTCGATATTGCTCAGCAACTTCATGCTGTTGAAAAAGCCGTATGTCAGGCCAAACGCACCTTGATCCGGGATCACATTGATCACTGCTTGGAGCATGCCGTAGGAACCCTCACCACTGGTGAGCACGCCCCCTTGGAAGAATTCAAACAGATCACCAAATACTTGTAGGTGCGACCATGTCCAGCTTCGCAGAAGTCCTGCAACAAGGCAGTTCCCAGGCCTGGTTCTACTTTCCCACTGCGATACTTCTGGGAGCCTTGCATGGCCTGGAACCAGGCCACTCGAAAACGATGATGGCCGCGTTCATCGTCGCGGTTCGTGGAACGGTCAAGCAGGCCATGCTACTTGGGCTTGCGGCAACCATTTCACATACCGCAGTGGTCTGGTTCGTAGCTATTGGCGGCATGTACATTGGCCGGAACCTTGATGCCGAAACTACGGAGCCTTACTTTCAGCTCGCGTCGGCCGTGCTGATCATTGCCATCGCATTCTGGATGCTCTGGCGTACCTGGCGAGGTGAGCGAGCCTGGTACGCAGAGCAGGATGCCACACACCAGCACGATCACGCGGAGACTCGGCGCATCGATACCGGACATGGTGTCGTGGAGTTGTCGATATTTGAGGAAGACGCTCCCCCAAAATGGCGGCTGCAAGCGGTCACCGGCAGCCCTTGGGCAGCCCATGATGTCACCCTTCAGACAACTCGCGCAGATGGTCGAATGCGTCAGTTTCGTTTCTTGGAAATGGGATCGTATTTGGAGTCAGTCGGCGCAATCCCCGAGCCGCACGAGTTCCGTATTCGTCTAAGCCTTGGGCACGGTGGTCATTCCCATGACTACGATTTTGACTTTCATGAGCACGGTCATGTTCACCCCGACCAGCAAGGGGTCGTACTTGCCGTCGAAGGCTATCAGGATGCTCATGAACGGACGCATGCCAACGACATTCGCAAACGCTTCAGTAACCGCAGTGTGACCACCGGGCAGATCATCCTCTTTGGTCTAACGGGCGGCCTTATCCCTTGCCCGGCAGCGATTACCGTATTGCTGTTATGCCTTCAGGTGAAGGAGGTCACTCTGGGCGCGATTCTGGTTCTATGTTTCAGCATTGGCCTAGCCATTACTCTGGTGACCGTTGGTGCTGCTGCAGCACTTGCATCCAGACAGGCATCCAATCGCTGGCCGTGGCTGAACGTGGTGGTGCGTCGTGCGCCTTATCTTTCCAGCTTGTTGATAATCGCGGTCGGCATCTATGTAGGCGTGCATGGCTGGATTGGACTGAACGCATAGCGTGATGCGGGAGGATCCGGTCAGAAGCGGACAACGCTTGATGTCCACCTCAGCTCGAATACAGTCAAACGCCAATCGTCGCCGTATGTGGTTGCCGCGTTCAAGTAAGGCAGCCGCAGCTAGGCTGTCGGAATCGTTCCACCATCGATGACAAATTCGCTCCCCGTGATGGATGCCGCGCCGGACGAAGCCAGGAACGCAATGAGGCTGGCCACTTCTGGCGGTGTCGAAGGGCGGCCGAGCGGAATGCCACCCAGTGCATCCATGATTATCCGCTTGCCGCCTTCGTAGTCAGTACCTGCTTCCTGAGCCAGTCTCTCAGCCAATGCGACCGCCGCCTCGGTTGCAATCCAGCCCGGCGAAACCCGGACAACACGCACACCTTTTGGCGAGACTTCTTTCGACAGACTTTTGCTGTAGGTCGAAAGCGCAGCCTTGGCAGCCGCGTAGGCAGTTGTAGCCTCAGGCAGAGGCAGCCGACTTTGAATGGAGGTCACATGGATGATGACGCCGTCCCTTCGCGCCAGCATATCCGGTAGCAATGCGCGATCGAGGCGTACGGCAGGAAACAGGTTCAGATCGAGCTCGCGTTGCCACTGTTCTTCGCTCAACGCAGCGAATCCACCGCCGGGCGCGGACGAACCACCGAGGACGTGGACGATTATGTCCACACTGCCCAAGAGCCGTTTAGTCGCGGCCAGCAGTGTTTCGCAACCTTCCAGGGTCGTGAGATCGGCCGCAACGAACAGGGCATCCGGCATGTCGGTGTTCGCCTGCCGGGCCGAGGTGAGCACTTGCGCGCCCTCTGCACGGAACAGCTTGACGACAGCGCTCCCGACGCCTTTGGTGCCACCGGTGACCAGCACCCGCTTGCCGGCCAGGCCGAGATCCATCATGGCGTAATCTCCAGCGAGCGGATCCGATCATCCTTCAGCACAAACACATGGCTCAGCTTGACCGGGCTGCCGGGAAAATTGCCGGTAATACGCGCAATGACGGTCAGCCTGCCCTCTTCGTGCAGGGCCTCCAGAGGCTGGACATGGTAGGTGAACGCCTGCTGTGCCTCATGCTGCCAGGATTTGATGGACTCAATTCCCTCATGCGTTTTGTTTTCGTCGAACACCGTGGCATCCGCGCAGAAACAGCTCGCCAGGCGTGACACGTCGCCGCCATTGCTGATAGCGAAGTATGTCTCCACGGCGTCAGGCAGTTGAAGACTCATGAGTCTGATCTCCTCTCTCACAGTTGGTTGGGTTCACGACTGTGATCTTGCCGCCCAATTGATAATTTGCTCAACTGGGATAGACATTAATGACCAATCCCTAAAATCAGGATAATCGAATGCCTGACTCTCGCCTTGGCCTCAATGAGCTGGAAGCGGTAATGGCCGTGGCGCGCAGGGCCTCGTTTCGACAGGCCGCTATCGATCTGGATGTATCAACCACCGCCTTGAGTAATACCATTGCCAAACTGGAGGCGAATCTCGAAACGCGGCTGTTCAATCGCACGACACGCAGCGTGTCTCTGACCGAGTCGGGCAAGATGTTTCTGGAGCAGGTTGGCCCGGCCTTGCATGATGTACGCGCCGGGCTCGAAGCGGTGCGATCCCACAACGCCGGGCCCTCGGGCGTTCTGCGCATCAATGCGTTCGCGAGTGCCGCCCGAACAGCCCTGCTGCCATTGATTCTGGAGTTTCTGCGACGTTACCCGAAGGTACACATCGACCTCGTGACCGAAGGCCGTTTGGTAGACATAGTCGCTGACGGTTTCGATCTCGGTGTACGCTCCGCGAATCTCGTGCCCAGTGACATGATCGTGATCTCCCTTGGCCAGCCGCAACGTTACGCCGTGGTCGGTACGCCAGCGTACTTCGAAAAATACGGCCGGCCCCTTACGCCACCCGACCTCCTCCACCATCAGTGCATACGTATCCGCCTACCGAATGGCGCAATTTACCCCTGGCATTTCGAGCGAGCGGGAGAAGTGACCAGGCTTGACGTGGCCGGGCAGCTCACGCTTGACGAGCCCAGTGTCGCCAAGGCTGTGGTGCAGGAAGGCATGGGGCTCGGCTTTTTCATGGAACAGGACGTTCAGAGCGAAATCGAGACCGGACAGTTCGAGCGAGTACTGCAGGGCTGGACACCTCCCAGAGATGACCTGTGCCTGTACTACCCGAACCGACGCAACCCCTCCGCTGCGCTCAAGGCGTTTACAACCCTGGCCCGCGCCAATCTGTGCAGCCAAGGCGGACTCGCATAACTCATCCGGCCATCCGCGTAGTTCTGCACGAGCGGCCCGAAAGCAATCCGCTGCCCAGAGGACAGCTATCAGGCGATCAGACCTGACGTCAGCGCCTTCAATGTGGCCGCCGCTCGCGTGGAGCAACCCAGCTTGCGAAAAATGCTTTCCACGTGGGTACGAACAGTACTCGGGCTGATATCCAGCCGCCGCGCCACTTCCTTGTTGCTGGCACCACGGCTGATCTCCAGGAGAATGTGACACTCGCGCGAGGTGAGTAACGGATTCTTGGGTTGAGGGCGCCTGCGCTCACCACGCGCAGCGGCGATCACCGCTTCGCAGATTTCACCGTCGAACAATCCGCGGCTGGCGTCCTGCTTGAGCAGCCTCGCCGCCTCCGCTTCGCTGTAGGCCGGCCGCCAGGGCCTGGCTCCCCTTAACGCGACCCAGGCTACGGTGGTGGCGAGCAACCGATACTCGGAGCACTGGGAATCTGCTGACGCACCTCGAAAGTAACCACTGCCGTCGAGCCGTTCGTAAGCATGGGCGGCGATCTCTCCAGACGTGGCCAGCTCGCTGATTTGTCTCGACGCTTTCTGCGTCCAGTAGGGAACGAGGTGTATTCGCTCCGCTGCCCCGTATGGCAGCGGCCCTGCGGTATTCCAGAGATGATTGGATACGGCTGCCCGCCCGAGACCGTGAATGAGGGCTGCTTTGCCAATTTCCGTCAGGGCTGGCTCGGGCAGCCCCCACAAACGTGCCGCCTCGGTGGCGACATGCGCCACCTGCCTGGAATGGCCTGCCAACCAGGGCAATTTCAGATCGATCACATCCCCCACCAGTGTCAGCGACACTGGGCGTTCGGCCTTGGCGTCGTCCGCCCCCTCGGAAGCGCTCTCAAGATCCGCCAACCACTCTTCCGCATTTCGTACGAGCAACGAGACGAGGGAGGCGGGATAACGTCGATCAGACTGATTGCCGATCCAGCTCAGCGCCGCGTCCAGGCCATGTGTCCGGCTGAGAATGTCCAGATCCCCGGCAAGTACCACCTGGTAGGCCACTTCCGGAATGCTTTCATGCGCCAACCCCAACGGCCGGCCGGTTCCGTCATAGGTTTCGAACACCCGACACAACCCTGACTCGACAGCGGCACCGAGCTCCAGCGTTTTCGCAATTTCGCCAGACACCTCGCAGTGTACGACGGCGAGCGAAGTCGCCTGGTGCACCGCGTTCATATCGTCAGCGCCCAGAGTCTGGTCGAGCATCGCGCGGCGTCCTTCGACATCGTCACCCAGCAGATGAGCGAACCCTTCGGCGTTAGCGGTGCAGCCGGACCAACGCAGCAATGCGACCTGCTCCGCTACCTCCAGGTGGTCGCCCTTGCCGTGCCCGGCTTGCGCCAGCATTCGCGCCAACCTGGCAACGCGTCGGGAATGCCCGAGAGGTTGCCCCATGCTGAGATCCCCGACCTGGGAGATAGCCCCCAGCGCTCCGCTTAATGAGATGTCGAGTCGCTTCGCGTTATCCATGGAAAAACCCCAGGGTCGGATAAATGACCGATACCCGCTGAGCAGGCCTGTCAGCAAAATTTGAGCTCCCTACACAGGAGCTTACCCAATGAAAACATTCAGATCGCAAATCGTCACCGCCGTCTTCGCGCTGGCAAGCCTGCTGGTAGTCAGTGTCAGTCAGGCCGAAGATGCAACGCCCTCCGTGGTGATCGTACATGGGGCATTCGCCGACGGCTCCGACTGGGCCAAGGTAGTGCCGTTTCTTCAGGCCGAAGGGGTTGCGGTAACGGTAGTACAGAACCCGCTCACCTCTCTTGCCGACGACGTGGCCGCTACGCAAAGAGCGCTGGACAACCAGCCGGGCCAAGTAGTGCTGGTCGGGCATTCGTGGGGCGGCACCGTGATCAGCGAGGCCGGCAGCCACGAGAAAGTGAGCGCTCTGGTGTACGTCGCAGCGTTCGCGCCCGATGCCGGACAGGCCAGCGGCGAACAGGGCAAGGGCGCGCCTACACCTCCGGGCATCAGTCAGATCAAGGCAGACGGCAACGGTTTCCTCTATCTGACCCCGGAAGGCATGGCCAAGGACTTCGCCCAGGATCTCCCGGCTGAGCAGACCGCCGTCATGGCCGCGACGCAAGGCCCCATCAAGGCATCCGCCTTCGATGACAGAACGACGGTCGCGGCCTGGAAGACCAAGCCTTCCTGGTACGTACTCGCCACCGACGATCGAATGATCCACCCCGAGGTTCAGCGAACCGCCGCCAAGCGTATCGGCGCTACCTTGACTGAGCTGCGCACAAGCCATGTTCCACAGCAGTCGAAACCTGAAGAGGTCGCCGAGGTGATTCTCAATGCGGTACGAAACGCTGGCGAGCAGTGATCGCCGCTCACTGGCATGACTGATCGCGACGTCACTCGCTGTATCGATATGGGTTGCCCGCGGTGTCTCCGAGCAGGTGAGTAAGGTGCGCACATCCCTGTGCTGACAACCACGTAGGCGAAAAGGAACTGGCACGTACCGCCGAGTAATGCTGCTGACTCCCTGCCCCTGGTGCTCATCGAGCATCAGGGGCCTTTTCTTTCACAGCGGGCAAGTCGGCGGCGAACGATGGCGCAAACCGCTCAGCAAGCCTGCAATGCCCAGCGATAGCGCACCCCAGCCACCTCTCCTGCAGGCAGGACGCCTGCACGAAGATTCCATAGCAGGGCGGGGATCAATAATCTGGGTGGCTCCAGGCCTGCATCCCGCTCTTCTCGCCATTCGATGAATTGCGCTGCACTGACACCTTCATGCATGTGCTGGTTATGCACACGCTGCTCCTCCACGGAGCACCAAGCCTGTGGCGCTCGATCCTGCGGATAGTCGTGGCACATGAACAAGCGAGTATCGCCCGGCAGCTCGAGCAAACGTCGAATGGAGCGATAAAGCTGAGCAGCGCTGCCGCCAGGAAAATCGCAGCGCGCCGTTCCAATATCTGGCTGGAACAGGGTGTCACCGATGAACGCCTGCCGTTCACCTATCAGGAAGGCCGTGTCAGCCGGTGTATGACCTGGCACGTGCAACGCCCTGGCCGACAACGAGCCGATGGTGAAGTGTTCGCCGGGGGCGAGCAGGTGGTCGAACTGCCCGCTCGCCTGGCAGTAATCCTCAGGCAGATCGAAGCGCACCTGAAAGGTACGTTGCACCTCGCGGATACTCCGGCCGGCAGCGATCCTGCCGCCGCTACGATCACGCAGATAAGCCGCGGCGGTGAGGTGGTCGGCATGGATATGGCTTTCCAGGATCCACTGCACCTGTAATCGCTTGGCCTCTATCGCCCTCAACAAGGCATCCGCCGGAGCGCTATCGAGCAGACCAGACTCGGTGTCATAGCCGAGCACCGGATCTATCACCGCACAGGCGCTGCCAACGCCAGCATGGACAAGATGGCTGAACGTCGATGTCTGTGGGTCGAAGAAGCTTTCGACCTGCAGTGCCCCCTCTCGCACAATGCTCATCGAGCCATCACTGACTCGTCACTCAGGCAGACAACGGCGAATGGCATCGATGGCCTGCTCGACATCGGCGAGCGTGGTATAGCGGCCGAGGCTCAGGCGGATGCTGCGATAAGCCTGGGTGTCGTCGAGCCCGAGCGCCAGCAACACATGGGACGGTGCACTGCTGGCCGAGTTGCAGGCCGAAGTGGACGAGAACGCCAGCGTCCCCAGCAGGTTCTCGGCATCGAACCAGGGGTGGTCGATGCACAGGTTGAGGGTATGCGGCACACGCTTCTCGGCACAGCCGTTGAGGCGCACGCCGGGCAGCGCCAGCAGGCCTTCGCGCAACTGCGCGCAGAGGTGAGCGATGCGCTCGTTCTCTTCGGCCATGAGCTCGCCAGCGAGGGCGAACGCGCTGCCCATACCAACGATCTGGTGAGTGGCCAGAGTACCGGAACGCAGCCCCTGCTCGTGTCCACCGCCGTGGATCTGCGCCTGGATCAGCGGACGTGCGCGCTCACCGACGTATAGCGCGCCAATACCTTTGGGGCCGTAGGTCTTGTGGGCGGAAAAGGACATCAGATCCACCGACAACGTGGACAGGTCGATCACCACCTTGCCGGTGGCCTGGGCGGCGTCCACATGGAACAGCGCCCCTCGCTGGCGAACCAGCTCGCCTATCGCGGCGATATCGGTCAGCGTGCCGAGTTCGTTGTTGATCAGCATCAGCGAGACCAGCAGAGTGTCGTCCCGCAAGGCAGCCGCGACAGCCTGCGGCTGAATGATGCCGGCGCTATCGGGCTGCAGCCAGGTCACCTCGAAACCCTCTCGCTCCAGTTGCCCGGCGGTATCCAGAACGGCCTTGTGCTCCAGGCGGCTGGTGATGATATGCCGGCGGGTATCGGCAACCGCGGCAACGCCCTTGAGCGCCAGGTTGTTCGATTCGGTCGCACCGGACGTCCAGACCAGACGATCCACGCTCGTCCCTACCAGAGCCGCCACCTGCTTGCGCGCCTTCTCGACGGCGAGACGGGCACGCTGACCGAAGGAGTGGGAGGAGGAAGCTGGATTGCCGAAAACCACATCACGGCCCATGCATGCCAGCATGTCCCGAATGACCGCGTCGTCGATGGGGGTGGTAGCGGCGTAATCGAAATAAAGTTCTGGCATAGGGTAACGGCCGTAGCAGGAGGTAAAAGGCGCCGCGTAGACGGCGTTGTCCGGGAAGACATGCTACGAGAGCAGAACGTGAAAAACTTTGATATTTCGCTGTTCGCAGGCCCATGAAACGGAATAGATTTCCTGACTTCCTAAAGTAATCGAAATTATTTTCCACACTTAGCCCGTTTCATACTGACGATATTCCTCAATCGTCTTATCAGGAGTTTTCCCGACCGTGGACAAGTTCGACCGAGCCCTCCTCGCGCTGCTACAGCAGGACTGCACCCAACCGCTGGGCGAGATCGCCGAACGCATCGGCTTGAGTAACACGGCCTGTTGGCGGCGCATTCAGAAACTCGAGGAAAGTGGCGTGATCGGCGCGCGGGTCGCTCTGCTCGATCCACGACAGGTCGGTGTGCCAGTGACGGTTTTCGCGTTCGTGCGCACCAATCAGCACAACGCCGACTGGCTGAAGCACTTCCACAGACAGGTGGCCGAGATCGACGAAGTGGTCGATTTCTATCGCATGGCGGGGGTGACAGATTATCTGCTGCGCCTGGTGGTGCCGGACATCGAAGGTTACGACGCCGTGTACAAACGCCTGATCGAGATTCCGGGCATTGCCGATATCAGTTCCAGCTTCGCCATGGAACGGATCAAATCGACCACGGCACTGCCGCTGCATCAAGTGGGCAAATGAGCGACTGACGGGCGACGACAGCGACTGGCGAAACCGCGGATTCCGGGTTAGTTTGGCCGCCCCGTTATCCACGACGATTTCCGCCATGTTCCCACGCAACCTTCATCGCCTGACCATTCTCGGCCTGGTGTTCTTCATCCTCGGCCTGATCGGCGTCGTGTATGCGCTGTACGCCATCTACAGCGGGCCACGCCCCGCTGATCCGGATCTGACCCGCAGCCTGGTCGTGGCTGCGGGCATGCAACTCACCGGTTACGTGCTGCTCAACCGAAACCGCTGGCGGATGATGTTCGGCAAGCCGAAGAAGTAGCTGCAAGCTAGCTTGGCGCGACCCTCAGATCATCGTCAGGCTTTTGCTCTTACTTGGGGCTTGCAGCTTGAGGCTTGCCGCTGCCCTAGGGTCTGTTGCCGTTTCAACGCGAGCCGCGTTGCCGCGAGAAATCTCGCCAGGTTAGGCGGAGGACGCAGGGAATGGCATTCCCTTTTCAAGTCCTCCAACGACGCATGGCGAGATTTCCCGCGCAACCCGTAGGGCCGGGCCCGTTTTGCCGCGATGCTGCGTTTCTCGCCGGCTCATTTAGCCCGCTAAACTTCGCGGCTCGTGCCTTGCCTCGCGGCAAAACGGGCTCCGGCGCGGCCGTGCGTGAAACGGCAACAGACCCTAGCGAAATGGCGGCTCATCGAAGCTGCGCAGCTTGCGCGAGTGCAGCGAGTTGAGTTGCCCGCGCAGCAGATCCAGGGCGGCGATACCGATGTGCAGGTGCTGGGTCACCGCCCGCTCGTAGAAGGCCCCCGCCGCGCCCGGCAGCTTGATCTCGCTGTGCAACGGTTTGTCCGATACGCATAGCAAGGTGCCGTAAGGCACCCGCAGGCGATAGCCCTGGGCGGCGATAGTGCCGCTTTCCATGTCCACCGCGACAGCCCGTGACAGGTTGATCAGCGGACGCTCCTGAGCCCAGCGCAGTTCCCAGTTACGGTCGTCGTAGGTCAGTACGGTGCCGGTGCGAAGACGACGTTTGAGATCGTCGCCGCGCTCGCCGGTGACCTGGGCGGCGGCATCCTGCAGCGCCTGCTGCACCTCGGCCAGGGCCGGCAGCGGAATGTGCGGCGGCAGTACCCGGTCGAGGATACCGTCGCGGCGCATGTAGGCGTGGGCCAACACGTAGTCGCCGATGGTCTGCGACTGACGCAGGCCACCGCAGTGGCCGATCATCAGCCAGCAATGCGGGCGCAGCACGGCCAGGTGGTCGGTGATGTTCTTGGCGTTGGACGGGCCGACGCCGATGTTGACCAGGGTGATGCCATCGCCATCGGCGGCCTGCAGGTGGTAGGCCGGCATCTGGTAGCGGTGCCAGACCACGGTCTCGATGATCGCCTGCATCTCGCCTTCGGGCATACCGCGTTCGATGACCACGTTGCCCGGCAGCACCATGCGCTCGAAGCGCGACTCGCCATTGAGCATATCCAGCCCGTTACGGATGAACTGGTCGACATAGCGGTGATAGTTGGTCAGCAGAATCCACGGCTGCACGTGGCGCCAGTCGCTGCCGGTGTAATGCACCAGGCGACGCAGGGAGAAATCCACGCGGGCGGCGTCGAACAGCGCCAGCGGCAGCGGATCGGTATTTTCCCAGTCGTACAGGCCATCGGCGGTGCCATCGGTGGCGGCCGACAGGTCGGTGCTGGGGAATACCCGCGCCAGTTCTGCCGCCGTCACACCGGAACCGGCCAGCTCATCGCCCTGCTCCACCACGTACGGATAGGGGATGTACTGCTGGCTGACGCCGACTTCGACCGTCAGGGTGAAGTCCGCCATCAGCGGTTGCAGCTGCTCCAGCAGGTATTTGCGGAACGCGGCCGGGTGGGTGATGGTGATGCTGTAGGTGCCGGGCACCTGCACCTTGGCGTAGGCGCGCACCGTGGTCGGTACCTCCCCCTGGCACAGGTAGGTCAGACGCAGTTCGGGGTAGCGGAACAGTTCGTGCTGCTCGGCATCCGGGCGAATACGATCCTTGAGGTAGCGCTTGAGGGCCTGGCTCAGGCCTTCGGTGGCGCGCTGGTGCAGCGCGGCCAGACGTTCGACGGCTTCTTCGGCAGAGTTGACGACGATAAAAGCGCCGTCTATGGAAAGTGACATGCACGGATCCTTATCGTGGAATTCACGGAACATAGCTGACACGCATTACAGCCTGGGTGCAAGTGCGCCGATCATTACGGCCAGGCGACAACGATGCGCTCCAGCGCCTGCTTGAGTTCCGCGCGACTGCGGGCGGCGGCCAGGCTGATGCGGATCGCACTGGCCGACGCTGGGCCAACGGCGAACACCTCGGCCGGCACCACTTCGACACCGGCGGTTCGGCATTCAGCAGCCAGGTCACTGCTATCCGCGGCCTCCAGCCACAGGTGCGGCGCAACCTCACGGCCCTGGGGCATACGCGCCCCGAGCACCCGCGTGGCAAGGCGCCAGCGCTGCTGCAATTCGTCGCGTTGCCAGGCCAGCTTGCGCGCCGCGGTACCGTCCTCGATCCACTCGCAAGCGAGGGCCAGACAGAGTGGCGAAACCGCCCAACCGGTGGCGTGCCCTTGCGGATCGATGCGTTTGAGCAGCGCCTCCGGCCCGTGCACGAAGCCCAACCGCAGCCCTGGTGCGACGGTTTTCGACAGGCTGGTGACCAGCAGACTATGCGCCGGCACCGACGCGGCGAGCGGCGCCTGACTGCCCAGCGCGCCATAGACGTCATCCTCGATCAGCCACAGCCCATGGCGCTCCACCAGCTCGGCGATGCGCTGGCGACGTTCGGCATCCATGCTGCTGCCCGTGGGGTTCTGCAGGCAAGGAGTGAGCACCAGCACCCGCGCGCCGGTGGCACGCACCTGACGGTCGAGATCCTGGGGGAGGATGCCGCGCCCATCCATCGCCACAGCATGCAGCGGCAAACGCAACTGCCGTGCTGCGGCCTTGATACCCGGCGCGGTGAAGGCTTCGACCAAAACCGGATCGCCCGGCTCGCACAGCGCCAGCAGCGCGGCGGAAACACCCTGCTGGGCACCGGCGCAGAGCAGTACCCGCGACGGCGGAGCGTGCAGGCCGCGCTGCTGCAGCCACAGACTACCGGCCAGTCTCCCACGCATTTCCAGCTCGGCCGGCGCGTAGGCCTGCAACGCATCGAGGCGGCCCTCCTCGATCAGCCGCTGCAGGGTACGCGACAGGTCATCGCTGTCGCCATCATGCACCGGCACATTGGTCGACAGGTCGCTGCCCTGCGCCGGCTGACCGGGCTGCTTGAGGTGAAACAGGCTGGCTTCGTGGCTATCCGCCAGCACATAGGTGCCGCGGCCGACCTCGCCGGACACCAGGTGCCGGCGGGCGGCTTCCCGGTACGCCTGCATCACCGTGCTCGGGTTGATGCCCAGCGTCCAGGCGAGCCGGCGCTGTGGTGGCAGGCGCTCACCGGGCTTGAGCTCGCCCTTGCCGATGGCACTGGAAATCGCCTCGACCAGCGCCAGGTAGGTGGGCAACGAACTGCCTTGCAGATCAGGTAACCACATTGCTTGCCATGCAATATAAAGATTTACCCATACAATGACAGGGCCGTAGCATCAGGTCAAAGCCACTCGGGAGCCCCCAAAATGTTCGACCTTGCCGCGCTACGCCAAGCCGCCACTCTGATTCGCCCGAGCATCCCGGCGACGCCACAGTTCGCCTGGCCGCTGCTGGCCGAACGACTGGGCTGCGAAGTGTGGGTCAAACACGAGAACCACACGCCGACGGGGGCCTTCAAGGTGCGCGGTGGCCTGGTCTATGTGGATGCGTTGATGCGCCACGAGCCGAACACCGTCGGCCTGGTCTCGGCCACCCGCGGCAACCACGGGCAGAGCATGGCACTGGCCGCACGCAAGGCCGGGCTGCCGATCAGCATCGTGGTGCCGCTGGGTAACGCCCGTGAGAAGAATGCCGCCATGGCCACGCTGGGCGCCGAAGTGATCGAATACGGCCGCGACTTCGACGAAGCTCGCGCCAGAGCCGCCGAGCTGGCAGAGCGGCGCGGCCTGCATTTCGTACCCTCGCTGCACCCGGATCTGATTCGCGGCGTGGCCACCTATGCCCTGGAACTGTTCGAGGCGACACCGCCGCTGAAACGCATCTACGTGCCCATTGGCCTGGGCTCGGGTATCTGCGGGGTGATCCGCACTCGCGACCTGCTCGGCCTGGATACCGAGGTGATCGGCGTGGTATCGAGTGCTGCCGATGCCTACGCGCAGAGCTTCGCCGCCGGGCGAGTCATCTGTACCGACAGCGCCGACACCATCGCCGATGGCATGGCCTGCCGCGTGCCGCAGCCCGAGGCGCTGGAGATCATCCGTGCCGGTGCTGCACGTATTGTGCGGGTCGATGACGACGAGATCCGCCAGGCCATTCGCGCCCTCCACGAAGACACCCATAACCTCGCCGAAGGCGCTGGCGCCGCGGCCCTGGCGGCGTTGATCCAGGAACGCGAGGTCAATCAGGGCGAGCGCGCGGCTGTTGTGCTCAGCGGTGCCAATATCGACCGCGCAGCGCTGGCCTCGATTCTGGCGTAACCCACAGTGGAGCCAGCTCTACTGACGGCCCTGCTGATTTATATGCCCGCGAATTTTCTGCCTATCATGCAGCTCAACCTACTTGGCAGATTTCATAGGATACGGTCTGCAGGGGCGTGATCGGCTTATATGGCGTTGGAATGTAGGGCATCGCCGTGGTGGTGTTCTTGAGCAGCATGGCTGTTGCGCTGCAGGGCCTTGCTGCTGACTCCGGCGATGCCCTGCATCCCAGCTAAACGGTCTTCAGGCGCACTGCTTTTTGACGCCGATTCTCGGCTGCACAATCGACGGCGGGAACAGCGTCGGCCGCAAAGGGCGGCCGACGGATAGGGCTGGGCTTCGCTGCAAAACCACTCTGGGGCAAGCGGGGGATCGGTTCCGGGGTCGACTTAATCGTGATCAAGGGTGAGTAAACGCCGCAAACCGCCGATTTAGGGCGACGCATGTTGAGATGCGGCGTGCCCGAATCATCTTGGCAACCAGACGGCCTCGCTGCTGCCGAGTGCAGGCGTCGTTCCTGACCAGACGCACGGCGTCTCCGACATTTTTAACACAGGGCCCAGCGTTTTCAGGTCGCCATACACCGTGCCGTTATCAAGCACCGCCAGAGGTTCGAACTCTTCTGGGCTGAGCCTGTTGGGCGCATCCTGGAAGTTGTCGATCAGTCCCTGACGCTGAAGAAACATCGCCGACTGACACAACGAGACTTGCACGCGATAACTGCCGCCTTCTCGTGCTCGCCTCGCCAAGGCCACCATCGCGCCAAAGGTCGCGAGAAAACCGGTGAGAAAGTCGCACATGAAGACGGGGGTGAGTTTCGGCTGCCCGGCGCCCAATGCCTGGCCCTGGGTGTGGCAGATGCCAGTCACCGCCTGTGCTACCTGATCCCAGCCGGCGCGGGATGCGAAAGGCCCGCCAGAGCCGAAGCAGTTGACCGTGACATGCACAAGCCCGGGCCTGAGTGCGATCAGCTCATTGGCGCCGAAGCCATAGGCCTCCAGCCGGTTGGGCCTGTAGCCGTCGATGAACACATCGCTTTCCTTGACCAGCTCGTACAGGCGCTCTGCCTCGTCGGCTTTGCCGATGTCCAGATAGCAACTGCGCTTTCCATGGCTGGTGTCGCGGACGAAGGAAGGCACCTGCGGCAGGTGTGGCGCGGTGACCATCAACACGTCGGCTCCGTGCTCGGCCATGCCCAAGCCTGCGGTGGGGCCTGCAAGAATGCGCGTCAGGTCGAGTACGCGAATACCGGACAGCGGCGCTGCTGCGGGTGGCATGGATTCCGGCGGGGCGTCGTTGATCCGCGTAATTTCCACCACCGGGCGGCTGGCAAGGTAGGCGCCATGGGGATGCATGAGCCACTCCTCGGGAGTGCGCACCTGCCCGCCACACGCGTAGGCCTCGGCGATGGCGTCCTCCAGTTCGGCGGCATCGCGCATGCCGATGCCGTCACGAATCGAGGCGACGCTGCTCTCGCAGTTGATCACGTCCAGAATTCGCCGTTCCAGATGCGCAAGATTGGTGTGGGGCAGCAACCAGCGGTCGTCTTTGGTGCGCCATGGCTGTGTCATTGACACCATATGTTTCATGGCATCGGAGTAAGGAATGGGTTGGTAAAGGCCCTGTTCGTTGAGGCGTTGGGTCATGTCGCCGCCGTACAGTGAGGTGGCGGCAGCGGCTTTGACGTCGACGCTGACGGTCTGTCGATAGCCGTTGCGCATCGCCCATAAATCGTTCGCCGCCACGCCTCTCGCAGCCAGTGCGGCGGCAGCGGTCTCGCCGATGCGAAAGGGCGATGTGTACAACGGATCAGCCCCGGTGATGGTCACTTCATCATCAGAGAGAGCAGGGCCGTTGCGGATATCCATCAGCTCTTTGAAACCGATGCTGGAGAGAACGCTGTGCAGATCGTGTGTACTCATAAAGATAAACCTGTGCCTTTCAACCAAATGATTTTTGCAGGGCCGGGACTTCCTGCCTGCTCAACAGCGAAGCCGCCACGCAGACCAGAAACGCCAGAGGTACCGTGATCAATGCCGGGGGGTCGAGGGTGATGATGGGGCTGGCGAAACCCAGTGTCTTGACCCAGACAGAAGGCCCCAGAACCGTGAGAATCAGAGAGGACAACAGGCCGACGCTACCGCCCCATACCGCGCCGCGCGCTGTCAGGCGATCCCAGTACATGGCCAGGATCAGCACCGGAAAGGTCGATGAGCAAGAAATCGAAAACGCGAGGCTGATCATGTAGGCGATGTTCTGGTTCTTGAACACCAGCCCCAGCACGATGGCGAGGGCGCCGAGGGCCAGTACCGCCACTTTCATGATGCGCATTTCTTGTTTTTCGCTGTCGCGATGTTTGGGTGCCAGTGCACCGTACACGTCATGGCTGATGGCCGAGGCGCCGGAAATGGTCAAGCCCGAGACCACGGCCAGAATCGTCGCGAATGCGACCGCCGACAGGAGGCCGAACAACGGCTCGCCACCCAGGACGTAAGCCAGGTGCAAAGCCGCCGTATTGCCGCCACCCACCAGGTTACCGGCGGCATCGAAAAAGCTGCCGTCCTTTCTCAACAGGTACAGAGCGCCAAAACCGAGAATGAAGACCATGGCGTAAAACGCGTTCATCACGATCGTCGCCCAGAGCACGGAGGTGCGCGCCGCTCTGGCATCGCGGACGGTGAAAAAGCGCATCAGCACGTGGGGCAGGCCAGCTGTCCCGAGCATCAGGGCAATGCCGAGGGAAATCCCGGAGACGGGGTTACTGGGCAGGCTGATAGGCGCGAGAATACCGACGCCATTGGGATGCACACCCACGGCCTCCACTAGCAATTGATGGAAACTGAAGCCCACGCTCTGCAATACCAGAAAACTCATGAGCAGGCAGGTCGAGATCATTAATACGGCCTTGATGATCTGCACCCAGGTGGTCGCCATCATGCCGCCGAACGCGACATACAACACCATTAGTATTCCCACCAGAATAATCGCATAAAGGTAATCAATGCCGAACAGCAACTGTATGAGCTGACCGGCGCCAACCATTTGCGCAACTAGCTAGAACAGCACAATACTTAATGACGCGAACGCGGAAAATACGCGGATGGACTTTCCTTGCAGTCGCGAACACACCACATCGACAAAGGTGTATTTACCCAGCCGACGCATCTTGCCCGCCATGAGAAAGACCACGATAGGCAAACCGGTTGTATAACCGATCGCATACACCAGACCGTCAAACCCTGAGTTGAACACCAGCGCAGTCAAACCCAGTAACGCACCGGCGGACATGGCATCGCCGGCAATGGCCAGGCCATTTTGAAACCCTGAAATCTGCCCGCCCGCATTATAGAAATCACTGGTGCTTTTGGTTCGCCGGGCGGCCCAGTAAGTAATGACCAGCGTCAGGGCGATGACAGCTAGAAAACACGTGATCGATATGCTGGAGACTCCCGTGCTGCCGGGCGCTTGGGCCATGGCTGGCAGCGGTAGTAGCGCCGCCAGCAGTAGAAGGCGCTTGTCAGACATCACGGTTCTCCTGGCGATTGGTGAGTTGTACATACAGGATCGTGAGCGCAGTGCCGCAGGCAATGACGAACAACCCGAACAGGAAGGGTGCCGGGATGCCGTTATCCAGACTCAGTGGGGTTGGGTAAGTGGGGAACACACAATAAATAACGAATGTGAAAAACACTGATATTTGAATACCTGCCAGGTAAATACCCAACTTCAGGTTTTCCGTGTCGGCCGTATGAGTTACAGCACGTTTTGACATTGTCGCCTCCGCAAATGAAATGGCCTCCGGTGTCAGAGGATTGTTTTGCATGAGGGAGCAAGTGCAGGTGTCGCGCCAAAGATGCCAGCGCGCTGTGCTGGAGATAGCTGTTATCGGTGGTTGTGATAGCGGAGTCTGAATTGAACTGAAAACACGGGTTTATTGCTGAGCGCTAATATAAGCGAGTTCAACGATACCATCGCCCACCTCTTTATTCGCACCAATAAAGGGCAACTTGCACCAAAACAATTCAGCTGCGGTATTTTATCGTTCAGAAACTCCCGAAATCATGACGTAATGGGTTGGCGTGTTCTTTGCGTAGGGATTAGTCACCCGACCGAGGACTTCACGATGGATTCTGCTGACCTTCAATTTTTTGCAACAGTTGCGAAGGTGGGCAGTATTTCCAAAGCGGCGGCTCGTCTGGACACGGTGCAGTCCAATGTGACGCAACGCATCCGGCGCCTCGAAGCTGAACTGGGTATTCCGCTGTTCCACCGCCACGGCAGAGGTGTAACCCTGACGCCCGCCGGGGTTCAGTTGCTGCCCTACGCCAATCAGATCGATCAGATGCTCGACGAAGCGCGTCGGGTCATCCTCGATGATGCCACGCCCACGGGCCAGTTGCGTATTGGCTCGATGGAGACGACAGCGGCCTTCCGATTGCCACCGCTGTTGGTAGATTACAGCGGGCATTTTCCGGCGGTGAATCTTTCCCTTAATACAGGCACGACCCGAAGTCTGATCGAGGATGTGCTCGAGCGACGCATGGACGTCGCCTTTGTTGCAGGCTCCGTGGAGCATGAAGAGCTGATCGCTGAAACGGTGCTGACAGAGGAGTTGGTCATCGTCACCGCTCCCTGGGTGCGACGTGTCGAAGACCGGCCTGCGTGGCTGCCGAGCACCACCAACGTCAAGATCGCTATCTTCCGCAACGGCTGTGCGTATCGCGAGCGGCTGGAAGTGCAACTGATCCAGAACGGCGTCCATACCATTCAACGCATGGAGCTGGGCACCCTTGATGGCATTCTGGGCTGCGTGCAGGCGGGGCTGGCGATCACCCTGCTTCCTGTGGCCATCGTCGAAACCCTGGTTCAGGCTGGGAGGGTGGCGGTGCACAGGCTCAAAGGCAATGAAGGGCTGGTCGATACCGTGCTGATTCGCCGACGAGACGCGTATGTCACCACGGCGCTGGCCAGCTTCATGGCAAAAACCAAGGAGCATTCAATACCTGTCGCGGCCGTGTCTCGCCCTTTGCACTGAAGCGGATGTCGAGCCTGCTGGAAATGGCGTGATGCTGGTAGCAAGCCGACTTCTCCGGCCTGCATTGCCCCCGTCGCGACAAGGCCAGTCCCGCACTGTTTACGCTGATCACCTCTGAACGTCTTGTAACCGGTTCAGAACTGAGTTTTTAGAGGTGCCCTATATAGCCAACCGGTAGCTCGATGTCGGCTAGCTGCTTGTGGATATCGCCGATCAGCTTCTTGCTCTCCTCGTCCGGCGAGGCGCTGAGCTGCGCCTTGACCATGGCTAGCAGTTGCTTGAGCTGGCGAGCGACCTTTTTCAGTTCTTCGGCATCGGCGCGGCGTTGCTGGTCGTCGCGGTTATTACGGGTTCGCTCCATGGGGAGTTGCGCCCGCTCATCGCCGTCGCCTTCACCCTCGGCATCGCCATCCTCGGTAGACGGTTCTTCCGTTGCAACGGCGCTACCCATCGCAGTTTCGGTTTCGGGGTCGGCCTCGACATCCGGCAGTACCTCGCTGGCCGCATAGACCACAATGGCCGTTTCGGTTGCCTGAGCGCCTTCGCGAGTACCGCTCGATGCCTGAGCGGCGCCAGCGTTCACGCTGGCAGTGCTGCCGCCGGAAGGCTCTTTAAGCACTGAGGCCGCCTGGCCAAGCTCCTGAGCCAGCTGCTTGATCTGTCGCAGTGCCCCCTTCGCAGCGCTCGGCCCTAGGGCCATGACCAACTGCTTGAGCATCTCGATGCGTTTTTTGATGTCTTCCAGGCGCTGGCGGGCGGCATCCTTGCGGGACTCCTGCTGGTTAGCCTGCATGGCGCGCAACTTGGCCGACGCTTCGCGCATGGTCTTCATGCGCTTTTGCGCGTAGTCGCTGAGGGTAACGGTGACCGAGGGCCGCTGCTGTTCAGGCTCGCTGGCAGCGCTCGACGTTGCCGCGGATGCGTCACCGCGGGCACGAGCGGGCGAGGTCTTGACGGGCGCCGTGGTGGTGGGCGTGATAGTCGACATGCTACGTCCTGTGCCTGACGAATGTGCCCATGTAATCGGCTCATTGAAGACAAACTTGAACCTGCGGTGCAACCGGGCGTTACCGGCCATGACGCCTGAAAACAAAAAACCCCAGCATCGCGGCCGGGGCTTTTTGTGAAAACGGTGGCGTATCAAGCGCCAGCGGCAAGTCAGTACTTGCTGCGGAAATCGCGCAACTCATCTTCTGCCTTTTCCTTGGTCCAGCCGTAACGCTCTTGCAGCTTGCCAGCCAGGTATTCGCTATGGCCTTCGGCGACATCCAGGTCGTCGTTGGTCAGCTTGCCCCAGCGGGCTTTGATATCACCGCTGAGCTGCTTCCACTTACCTTTGATAATGTCGGAATTCATGATTCAGCTCTCCTGTACACAGGGAAGAAAGCAGGCTCATGGAGCCTGCCCGGAAACATGATCAGTCGGCAGTTTTCAGGCCATCAGCGGAGACTGCTTGTACACCTTTGATTTCTTTGGCTTTGGCGACAGCGAGATCACGCTCGGCTTCAGTAGCCACCACACCAGACAGGGCAACTACACCCTTGTTGGTTTCGACCTTGATGTCCAGGGCGCTGAGGCCATCGTCTGCCAGGAAGGTAGACTTCACTTTGCTGGTGATCCAGGTGTCGGACACGGCTTCTTCAGCTTTGTCCATGGTGTTGGCAGCCAGCATGGTCGGCTGGGTGCTGCTGTAACTGTCAGCGAAAGCGGTACCCGCCACGGACAAGCTCAGGGCGGTCGCAGTGATAGCGGCAAAGGCGAACTTATTGATTGGCTGTTTCATGGGTATCACTCCTGTTAATTCGAAGGAGCCACCGACACTGGTAAGCAGTGGCTTCCCCCTTACTATCGCAAGCGCTGTGCCAGGTTTTTGAATGATAAATTACTCATACAAATCAATAAGTTAAAAATAAACCCAATACTGTTTTCCGTGCAAACTGCATGTTGAAGAGAAATGCCTCAGGCAGATTGCACGAAATCCCTAAAGCAATTGCCGGCCTTGCGAATAGTCTGCCGCAAACATAAAAAAATGGCCGGGAGCCATTTTTAACGTCGCTTGCGACGGCCAAGGAGCCGCCAGGGATGGCAGGCCATAAAAAATGCCGGTCAATTGACCGGCATTTCGATTCGCGACCAGAGGCAGCGGCTTATTTGACGACCTTGAGGCTGGGTCGTCCGCTCGGCCGCGGTGGTTCGTCGTCAGGCGGGCTCTGCTCTTCTTCTACCTCCTCGATGTCGCTCTGCGCGACCGGCGGCTCCAGGTCGAAGACCATGCCCTGGCCATTCTCCCTCGCATAGATAGCCAGCACGGCAGGCGATGGCACGAACAGGCTGTGCGCGACGCCACCGAAACGCCCCTCGAAGCTCACCGCATCGTTATTGATGGCCAACTCGCGCACGGCGCTGGGCGATACGTTGAGCACGATTTGCCCGTCGCTGACGAAACCCGGCGGTACCTTGACGCCCGGGTACTCGGCGTTGACCAGCAGATGGGGTGTGCAATCGTTGTCGACGATCCACTCGTAGAGTGCACGAATCAGATAGGGACGACTGGAGTTCATCAAACCTCCTGGGCTTGGACACGCCGCCTGCGGCGCGCACGGGAATGGGTTAACGCATGTCACGTTCGACGTCGGACAGGCTCTGGCGAAAGCTCTCGCGAGCGAACTGCCGATCCATGTAGTCGAGCAGCGGTTTGGCCGGTTTTGGCAATTCGATCCCCAGCACCGGCAGGCGCCAGAGAATCGGCAACAGGCAGCAGTCTACCAAGCTCAGCTCGTCGCTGAGAAAAAATGCCTTTTCGGAAAACAGCGGCGAAACGCCGGTCAGACTCTCGCGCAGCTCCTTGCGCGCCTGGACGCGAGCGGCCTCCTTGCTGCGTGGATCGAGGATCAGGTCGACCAGCGAACACCAGTCGCGCTGAATACGGTGCATCAGCAGGCGCGTGTTGCCGCGTGCCACCGGATACACCGGCATCAGCGGAGGGTGGGGATAACGCTCCTCCAGGTACTCCATGATCACCGTCGGCTCGTACAGCGCCAGGTCACGGTCGACCAGGGTCGGCAGGCTCGCGTAAGGATTGGCCTCCAGCAACTTGGTTGGAGAGCGGCCCTGCTCGACGCTGATGATCTCCGCGACGACGCTCTTTTCAGCGAGCACGATGCGTACGCGGTGGGAATAGTGGTCGGCGGGGTCGGAATAACAGGCCAACCTATTGGTCGCAGCCAAGGCGATCCTCCAGATTCTTAGAGCACAAAAAATCGCCGGGAGCGCTTGTTGACGTCGCTCGCGACGGCCCGTAAGGGCGACCGCCAGGGATGGCAGGCCACAAAAAATCGCCAGGAGCGATTTTTGACGTCGCTCGCGACGGCCCGAAGGGTGGCCGCCAGGGATGGCAGGCCACAAAAAAACCTGCGCGCCCCCAAGGAAGCGCGCAGGTCGGCCATGATACCGGATGCGGTCAGTGCACGTCTTTCCAGTACTCGCGCTTGAGCAGATAGGCGAACACGAAGAAGAACGCCAGGTACAACAACACATAGGTGCCGATGCGCCGCATATGCAGCTTGTTCGGATCCGCCGAGTAGGCGAGGAAGGTCACCAGGTTACGCACCTTGTCATCGAACGCCTGCGGGCTGAGCTTTCCGCTGTTGGGCTCGAGCATCAGTTGGTCACAAGCTTCGTGGGTGAGTGGCGTGCCGGTCAGTGGGTCGTACTGCTTCTTGCCGTTCTCCACCACCTGTACCTGCTTGCAACCCATGTACTGACGTCCTTGCAGGCCGCCCAGCACGTTGGGCATGCCGACGTTGGGGAATACCAGGTTGTTGGCGCCCAATGGCCGCGCCGGATCGTCGTAGAAGGTACGCAGGTAGGTGTACAGCCAGTCGTTGCCACGCACCCGGGCGACCAGGGTCAAATCGGGCGGCGCGGCACCGAACCAGCGTTTGGCATCTTCGGGGGTCATGCCGATGTTCATGTGATCGCCGATCTTGGCATCGGTGAGCACCAGGTTTTCCATCATCTGCTCTTCGGAAACGCCGATATCCGCGGCGACCCGTTCGTAGCGCTGGAACTTGGCACTGTGGCAACCCATGCAATAGTTGGCGAAGGTACGCGCGCCATCCTGCAGCGCCGCCTTGTCGGTCAGGTCGATATCGGCCTTGTCCAGCGCCACGCCATGACCACCGGCCGCCAGGGACAGAGCAGGCAGCAATGCGACTACCCATGCAGCAAATAGCTTTCTCATCAGCCTGTCACCCTTTCAGGAACCGGTTTGGTCTTTTCCATCCTGGTGTAGAAAGGCATCAGGATGAAGTACGCGAAGTACAGGAAGGTGCACACCTGCGACAGCAACGTACGGCCCGGGGTCGGCGGCAAGACACCCAGCACGCCGAGGATGACGAAGGACACGCAGAACACCAGCAACCAGATCTTGCTCAGCCAGCCTTTGTAACGCATCGAGCGAACCGGGCTGCGATCCAGCCAGGGCAGCACGAACAGCACGGCGATGGCGCCGCCCATGGCGATCACCCCCATGAGCTTGTCCGGGATAGCCCGCAAGATCGCGTAGAAGGGCGTGAAGTACCAGACCGGCGCGATATGCTCGGGCGTCTTGAACGGGTTGGCCTGTTCGAAGTTGGGCTTCTCCAGGAAGTAGCCGCCCATTTCCGGAAAGAAGAACACCACGAAGCAGAACACGAAGAGGAACACCACCACGCCGACGATATCCTTCACCGTGTAGTACGGGTGGAAGGGAATGCCGTCGAGCGGAATGCCGTTCTCGTCCTTGTGCTTCTTGATGTCGATGCCGTCCGGGTTGTTCGAACCGACCTCGTGCAGCGCCAGGATGTGCAGCACCACCAGGCCGAGAATGACGATCGGCAAGGCCACCACATGCAGGGCGAAGAAACGGTTGAGGGTGATACCGGAAATCAGGTAGTCGCCACGAATCCACTCGGTCAGCGCATCGCCGATGAACGGGATGGCGCCGAACAGCGAGATGATCACCTGGGCGCCCCAGTAGGACATCTGCCCCCACGGCAGCAGATAACCCATGAAGGCTTCGGCCATCAGCATCAGGTAGATCAGCATGCCAAAGATCCACACCAGCTCGCGGGGCTTCTGGTACGAACCGTAGAGCAAGCCGCGAAACATGTGCAGATAGACGACGATGAAGAACGCCGACGCGCCGGTCGAGTGCATGTAGCGCAGGATCGCGCCGTGGGGCGTATCGCCAGTGCGCACGTCGCGCATGATGCCTTCGACCGAGGCGAAGGCGCCTTCGGCCGTAGGTGTGTAGCTCATGGTCAGCCAGACGCCGGTGAGCAACTGGTTGACCAGTACCAGCAGGGCCAGGGAGCCGAAGAAGTACAGGAAATTGAAGTTCTTCGGTGCGTAGTACTTGGCCAGATGGTCGTTCCACATCTTGGTGGCGGGAAAACGTGCATCCACCCACTCCATGAATTTGCTCATCATGCTTGCTCCTGATCCACGCCGATGATGATCACGTCAGCCGACTCGTAGGTGTGCGGCGGCACCGGCAGGTTCAGCGGTGCCGGCTGCGACTTGTAGACCCGGCCGGCGAGGTCGTAACGCGAACCGTGACACGGACAGAAATAGCCGCCGACCCAGCTCTCGCCGAGATCGGCAGGTGCCACTTCGGGGCGGAACGACGGCGCGCACCCCAGGTGGGTGCAGAGCCCAACCAGCAGCAGAATCTCGGGTTTGATCGAGCGAGTCTTGGGGTCGACGTAGGCCGGCTGTACGGAGTTCTTGGAATTCGCGTCGGCCAATTGCCCTTCGATCCTGGCGAGGTCGCTCAGGATCGCCTCGGTGCGCCGCATGATGAACACCGGCTGCCCGCGCCACTCGGCGACCATCTGCTGCCCGGGTTCGATCTTGCCGACATTCACCTTGACCGGAGCACCTGCGGCCTTGGCCTTGGCGCTCGGGTACCACGACCCCACAAACGGAATTGCAGCCCCCACCGCTCCAGCAGCCCCAACCACTGAAGTGGCTGCCACCAGAAAGCGACGCCGGCCCGCATTCACGCCGTCATTGCTCATTCAGTCGTCTCCCATCGGCTTTCCGGCCTGTTGTTCAGGCCTCTAATAAGTAAGTGTTGGTCGCGCGGAAAAGCGGCCAGATGGTCATGAAAAACCTTTCGAGAAGGATGTTCGAAACCCTTGCAGAGCGTGAGCTGCAACGCTGCGGTACAGGGCCGCAATCGATTCGACGTTCATCAAGGACTTTAATCCATTCCCACAGCCCGACGGCCGGAGCAGGTTATTACCTGCCGCGTCGCCCAAGGGGATTGATGGACAGAAGCCCCCGATGCTCGTGCATCCAGATCAGCTTGGCTGCAATCCGGCGCGAGATTCGCACAGGCTGGCGGGGCGACTCATGACGCGCATCAACGAAGCGATGAGTAGGCTGAAACGCCGGTGCTCGAGCGGAGCAGACAGGAATAGGCGTGGCCTGAAGCAGAAATGAAAAACGCCCAGCTCCGTGAGGAAACTGGGCGTTTTCGAGTACCGCAGCGAATTAACGCTTGGAGTACTGAGGACGCTTACGCGCTTTACGCAGACCAACTTTCTTACGCTCGACTTCACGAGCATCGCGGGTCACGTAGCCTGCTTTACGCAGAGCCGGACGCAGAGTCTCGTCGTAGTCCATCAGAGCGCGGGTGATACCATGGCGGATCGCACCAGCTTGACCGCTCACACCGCCACCGATAACGGTAACGTAGATGTCGAATTTCTCGACAGTCTCGGTCAGCTCCAGCGGCTGGCGAACTACCATGCGGGCAGTTTCACGACCGAAGAAGGTGTCCAGGGTGCGGTTGTTGATGGAGATCTTGCCAGTGCCCGGACGCAGGAAAACGCGTGCGGTTGCAGTCTTGCGACGGCCAGTGCCGTAATTTTGAGTCGCCGACATAATGAACTATTCCGTTAAATCTTCAGTTCTTGGGGCTGCTGAGCAGTATGAGGGTGAGCAGCGCCCGCATAGACTTTCAGCTTACGGTACATGTCGCGACCCAGCGGGTTTTTCGGCAGCATGCCTTTAACCGCGGTCTCGATCACGCGCTCAGGCGCCTTGGCGATCAGCTTGTCGAAGCTGATCGACTTGATGCCGCCCGGGAAACCGGAGTGCGAGTAGTACATTTTGTCGGTGGTCTTGGCACCGGTCACACGAACCTGCTCGGCGTTGATGACGACGATGTAGTCGCCGGTGTCAACGTGAGGGGTGTACTCGGGCTTGTGCTTGCCACGCAGGCGGCTAGCGATTTCAGTAGCCAGACGACCCAGGGTCTGGCCAGCAGCGTCGATCACAAACCAGTCGCGCTTTACTGTTTCTGGTTTAGCGGTAAAAGTTTTCATTCTTTATAGCCTCAGGGGCCGCCCTGCAAAATTAGACGGCGGATCTTACTGAATAGTGCGTACTTTGACAAGTCAAAGGCAGCCGGATGCGGGCGCTATCGGGGGCTCGGGTCAGCGCGTCCGCGTACGGCAAGATTCTTCGGCAGGCGGCGCATCACTTCCACCGCAGAAAGAGGTGCCGAATTATGCCGATTGCGAAAAAAATTTCAACCTGCTTGTATGCGCTTTTTGTCAGAGGACTCTCCAATGGAATACCGCCAGCTCGGCCGAACCGATCTCAATGTCAGCGCCTTGTGTCTTGGAACCATGACCTGGGGCGAACAGAACGACGCTCCCGAGGCGTTCGCGCAGATCGATCGCGCCAAGGCCTACGGCATCAATTTCATCGACACTGCGGAGATGTACCCGGTACCGCCACGGGCAGAGACCTACAGCAAGACCGAACAGATCATCGGTGAATACTTCAGGCAACGCGGTGACCGTGCCGACTGGATCCTGGCCAGCAAGATCGCTGGCCCCGGCAATGGCATCACCCATATCCGCGACGGCCAGCTCAAGCATAACCGCCAGCACATCGTGGCCGCCCTGGACGCCAGCCTCGAGCGCCTGCAGACCGACTGGATCGACCTCTACCAGCTGCACTGGCCGGAGCGGCCGACCAATTTCTTCGGCCAACTCGGCTACAACCATCAGGACAGCGACTTCACGCCCGTGGAAGAAATCCTCGACGCGCTGGATGAGCAGGTCAAAGCCGGCAAGATCCGCCATATCGGCCTTTCCAACGAAACCCCGTGGGGCGCCATGAAGTTTCTGCAACTGGCCGAAAGCCGCGGCATGTCCCGCGTGGTTTCCATCCAGAACCCCTACAACCTGCTCAACCGCAGCTTCGAGGTGGGTCTGGCGGAGGTGGCGATTCGCGAGCAGTGCGGCCTGCTGGCCTACTCGCCCTTGGCGTTCGGCATGCTCTCCGGCAAGTACGAAGGCGGCGCCCGCCCGGAAAACGCTCGCCTGAGCCTGTTCAGCCGCTTCGCCCGTTACAGCAATCCGGAGGCCGAGGCGGCCTGCTCGCGCTACGTGGCATTGGCGCGCGAGCATGGGCTGGATCCGGCACAGATGGCCCTGGCGTTCGTCACCAGCCGTCCGTTCGTGACCAGTAACATCATCGGCGCCACCTCGCTGCAGCAGTTGGAATCCAACCTGGCGAGCAGCGAGCTGAAACTCAGCGATGCGGTGCTGGAAGGTATCGAAGCGATTCACAAGACCCAGCCAAATCCGGCGCCCTGACGGCAACCGGTTTTTCCGGACGAGCGGTGGGCTGAAGCGGATCGCCGCCCCGCCCACCAACCAATGTGCAATGCGAAAACGCAGTCAGGTAGGGTGGATGACGCTGTTTTCATCCACCACCACGGTTACGGATCGGTGGACGGATCGGGCCGCGCAGGCAAGCGTCGTCCACCCTCAATGAAATCGAGAATGCCTTTTGATGCCGAATTGGCGCTTGCGAGGTAACGGGCAAGACGGTATCTACAACCTCACACGTTGTAGGGCGGGCCTCAGCCCACCAAATCCGCACGCCATACAAACCTGCCTAAAGAAGCTTCGCCCCCTTGGTATCACGCCGTGATGCCAGTCGGTCGGCCAGCCGCGTCGGCTCCGGTAGCCGATAGCCGTTCCCCCAACTCAACACCAGCTCTGCCGCGCGATCCATGCTCACCCTGTGGCCCGGCGACACGATCAGCGGTCGCACCTTGCGCTTGCTGCGCAGCACCCAGCCAATCTGCCGCCCCTGACGATCGAACAACTCGACCTTGTCGCCCCGCTCTTCCCCCAGTTCGGCGTGATGACCGGTAAGAATCTTCTTCGCCACACCGATGGTCGGCCGACCGCTGACCACACCGAGATGCGCAGCGATACCCAGTCCCCGCGGGTGCGCAATTCCGTGGCCATCGACCACGATCAGATCCGGCTCCTGTGGCAACCCCGCCAGCGCGTCGATCAAGGCCGGCAACTCGCGAAACGACAACAGACCTGGCACATACGGCATGCTGGTGGGAATTCGTGCCACGCACTCGGCTATCGGCTGCAAGGTCTCGGCATCGAGCAATATCGCCGCAGCGCGGGTGATGTCGCCGCCCTCCTCGAAGCCGACATCGACGCCCGCCAGCAGCCGCAGTGGTGGATAGTCATCCTCCAGGCGTACCTGCTCGGCCAGTTGCTTCTGCAGGATTCTCGCTGCGGCCGGAGTGCCATCCCAGTCGGCAAACGGCGAGGCGGCGAGTTCGGAAAAGGCGATCATGGCGACGGCTCCCAAGGCAAAGGTTACAAGACCGGACTGGACGCAGCCGGGATAAAAGAAGACGATTCAGCCATGGCCTGACGGCTTTACCATCAGGCTGACCCAATCACTCGAATAAGAACAACAGCCATGCCCAGCCTGCCATCCTCGCTCACTCGCGTGAGCATCCTCGCCACGCCCGGCGTATTCGCTTCGACCCTCATGCAAGCCAGAGATTTCTTTCATATGGCCGGCCTGCGTCACGGCAAGCAGCAGGGCCTGGGTCTGGTGCCGACCTTCGAGGTTCGCCTGGTCAGCCCGGACGGCTTGCCGGTGCGCAGTTTCAGCGACGTTCAGCTCCCCGTGGACGGCCCGCTCGACAATGAGTCGGAGTTGATCATCCTACCGGCGTTCTGGGACGATTACGATGCACTGTGCAGCCGCTACCCGCACGTGTTCGACTGGCTGCGCGAGCGCCACGCAGCAGGCGCCAGCCTGTGCGGGGAAGCCAACGGAGTGTTCTGGATGGCCGCCAGCGGGCTCCTCGATGGCAAGGAGGCGACCACCTGCTGGCGGTTCTTCGGCGAGTTCGCCAAGCGCTTCCCGGCGGTCATCCTCAATCAGGACAAGCACCTCACCGACGCCGACAACCTCTACTGCGTGGCCGGCCCGACCTCGGCCTGTGACCTGTACATTTACCTGATCGAACGCTTCTGCGGCACCAGCGTAGCCCAGAGCGTAGCCCGCGACATCCTCTATGAAGTGCGCCGCAACTACACACCGGGGCGTATCGGCTTCGGCGGCCAGAAGCAGCATCAGGATCCGAAGATCCTGCAGATCCAGCAATGGCTCGAGGATCACTTCGCCGAGCGCTTTCGTTTCGAAGACGTGGCCCGCGAGCACGGCATGAGCATCCGCAACTTCATGCGCCGCTTCCACGCCGCCACCGGCGACAAACCGCTGTATTACCTGCAGCGGCTGCGCATCGAAACAGCCAAGGGGCTGCTGTCGTCCTCACCGAAGAGCATCAAGACCGTCAGTTACGAGATCGGTTACGACGATGCGAGCTTCTTCGCCCGGCTGTTCCGCCAGCACACTGGCCTGTCGCCGAACCAATACAGACAGCGGCAAGCTGCAAGCCACAAGCTGCAAGCAAAGGCACAGCCCGACTAACGCCGGACGTTCACTTGCAGCGTGAGGCTGCTCTAGGGCTTGTGCGGACGCGACAGGAACTCGTGGGACTGCATTTCCAGCAGACGGCTGAGGGTGCGCTGGAATTCGAAGCTCAGTCGGCCACCGGTATACAGATCCTTGAGCTCCACCTCGGCGGAGATGATCAATTTGACGTTGCGGTCGTAGAACTCGTCCACCAGATTGATGAAACGGCGCGCCATATCTTCCTTGGACACGCTCATCTGCTCGACGTTGGCGAGGATCACCGAGTGGAAGATCTTGCCCAGCTCGATGTAATCGTTCTGGCTACGCGGGCCGTCGCACAGTTCGCGGAAATCGAACCAGCCCACGTCGCCACCGACACGGCGAGCGGTAATGGCGCGGTTCTCGATAGTCAGCGCTTCGTTTTCCTGAACGCTGGCCTGCTCGTGCAGCAGGCTCTTGAAGCTCTTCTCCAGACTCTGCTCGGCAGCCTCGCCCAGAGGAAAGTGAAACAGCTCGGCCTGCTCCAGGGCACGCAGGCGGTAATCGATACCGCTGTCGACGTTGACGATGTCCGTGTGCACCTTGAGCAGTTCGATCGCCGGCAGGAAGCGGGCACGCTGCAGACCATCCTTGTACAAACCGTCGGGCACGATGTTGGACGTCGCCACCAGCGTCACGCCGTTCTTGAACAATTCTTCCAGCAGGGTCGCCAGGATCATCGCGTCGGTGATATCGGAGACGAAGAATTCGTCGAAACAGATCACCCGGAACTGTTCGGAGAAGCGCTTGCCGATCACGGTCAACGGGTTCTTGACGTCCTTGAGGGTGCGCATCTCTTCGTGCACGCGCTTCATGAAACGATGGAAGTGGGTACGCTCCTTTTCCTTGAACGGCAGGGCGTCGAAGAAGGTATCGACCAGATAGGTCTTGCCGCGGCCGACGCCGCCCCAGAAGTACAGGCCCTTGACCGGCGTGACGGTCTTCTTGCCGAACAGCTTGCCGAGCACGCCGGGCTTGCTTCGATCATCAGCGACCAGATCGTCGTACAGGCGCTGCAGGTGGCGCACGGCCTGTTCCTGGGCGGCATCGTGAAAGAAGTCCGGACGTTTGAGGTCGGCCTGGTAGCGTTCGAGCGGGGTCATAGTGCGTAAACCGGGCAAATAAAGCGGGGGCGACACTTTAGGGGCTGTTCCCGCCTCAGCGCAAGCCACGCCGCTGAAACGGGAAGAGTTCCTTGCGCCTGCGGGCGTTGGCGAATGAGCCCTGGGGGCAGCGGAGCCATGAGCGAGGCCGTAGGGTGGATCACGCTTCACCGATCCACCACTGCACTCATCGAATGGTAGACGGATCGGGCCGCGTAGGTGAAGCGTCGGCTACGCGCCCCGATCCACCCTACAGAACCATGGTCTCAGACCGACCCTCCGCATATAGGTGTAGGTGTCAGGCTTCTTCCGGCGCCAGCGCTTCGCGCAGGCGGGCGACAGCGGCCTCGGTGGCGGTTGCATCGGCGAACGCCGGGCTTTCACCGACCAATTGCTCATCCAGCCACACACCAAAGGCGTCGCCCTGAATGCGGATATCCAGCGGCTCGCCGGCCTGCAGGCGTTTACTCACCTGCCCCGCTGCCTTACCGTCGGAGAAGGATGGCGACAGCAGCAGTTGCTCGCCGTCGGCATCCAGCAGGCGGAAGCGGAAGCTGCCGTCTTCGTCGCGGAAACTGACGAAACGGGCGCGCTTGACGGCTTTCTTCTTCACGGCTTCAGTGCTGGCCGCCTGGCTGCGGAACGAGCGCAGGCCAACCGCCTCGCGCAACTCACCGAGGAACGGGGTGGCGATACGACGGGCCTTGGCCGCGCCAGCCTGCAGGATGTCTTCGAGATCGGCCGGGCGGGCGATCAATGCGTGATAGCGCTCACGCGCCTCGCCCAGTTCGGCTTCCAGCAGTTCATAAAGCGCCTGCTTGGCTTCGCCCCAGGCCAGCCCGCCAAGTAGCGCGGCGCGGAAATCGGCCTGCTGGGTCGGTGCGGCAAAGGCCTGATAGAGGGTGAACAGGTGCGAGTTGTCCGGATCCTTCGCCTCGCCGGGCAGTCTGGAGTCGGTGACAATGCGCGCCACGGCGTCCTTCAATTGCTTGGAGCTGGAGAACAGCGGAATGGTGTTGTCGTAGCTCTTCGACATCTTGCGCCCGTCGAGCCCCGGCAGAGTGGCGACGTCTTCCTCGATCACCGCCTCGGGCAGCTTGAACAGATCCTTGCCCTGGCCGAACAGGTGGTTGAAACGCTGACCGATGTCGCGGGCCATTTCCACGTGCTGAATCTGGTCGCGACCGACCGGCACCTTCTGGGCGTTGAACATCAGGATGTCCGCCGCCATCAGCACCGGGTAGCTGAACAGCCCCATGGTCACACCGGCATCCGGGTCTTCACCGGCTTCGACGTTCTTGTCGACCGAGGCCTTGTAGGCGTGGGCACGGTTGAGCAGGCCCTTGCCGGCCACGCAGGTCAGCAGCCAGCACAGCTCGGGAATTTCCGGGATATCGGATTGGCGATAGAAGGTCGCCCTGTCGGTATCCAGACCCAGCGCCAGCCAGGTGGCCGCGATTTCCAGGCGCGAACGCTGGATGCGCAGCGGGTCGTCGCACTTGATCAACGCATGATAATCGGCGAGGAAGTAGAAGGAATCCGCGTCGGGGCTGCGGCTGGCGACGATGGCCGGGCGAATTGCGCCAGCGTAGTTGCCGAGGTGCGGCGTGCCGGTGGTGGTGATGCCGGTAAGAATACGAGTGGTCATGACGATCGCTTAAACAGGAGGAAGGCGGCTGACGGATGCACCCTCACAGTCGGGGTAGCAGCAAGTCTTTCAGGTCGGTCAGTTTACCGTGGAAAAAGTGCCCGCATTCTGCCACTTTCAGCAGCTCGTGGGCACGCCCGAGGTTGGCTGACCAGTCGTAGACGAGCTGGGGCTCGACCACCTCGTCGGCATCCGGCTGGATCACCACCATCGGGCAGCGCTCGGCAGGCGGATTGTCACCGCTCAGGCGCATGACGGCCGGGGCGATCATGAACAGTTGCGCAGGCTCGATCCCCTGCCGTTCCAGGCGTGCACCGAGGCTGGCCGCCACGAAACCGCCGAAGGAAAACCCCAGCAGGGTCAGTGGCAACTCGGGATAACGCTCGCGCAGCCAGTGGGCAACGGCTTCGGCGTCATCCACTTCGCCACTGCCCATGTCATGGCTGCCGGCACTGGCGCCCACGCCGCGGTAGTTGAAGCGCAGGGTGTGATAGCCGGCATCGCGGGCCGTGCGCTGCAGGGTCGACACCACTTTGTTGAGCATGGTGCCGCCCTGCACCGGGTTGGGGTGGCAGATCAGCGCGACGCCGCGCGCCTCGGCCGCCTCCAGGGAAAGGGCCTCAAGCTGGCCGCTCGGGCCATCGATCATTACGGGGGTTTCGCGGATGAGCAACAGTGAACTCCGTGACCTCGAACAGGGTCGACTCGTCTAGCTGACAGCCTGCGTCGGCACACCTCAACATAGCGGTGTACAGCGCAGGTTCCAGCCGTTAACGTAAAGCAAAGCCGTTTAGAGAGGAAGGACTCGTGGAACAGACGCTCACCGCCTGGTTGCTACCGGCACTTACCCTGGTCGCTGGCATCGCCATCGGTTTCCTGATCGCCCGCCTTGCGCCCAATGCCGCGCCTAGCCGCACCCAGCGCCAACTGGACGACATGCAGGAACGTTTCGAGGCCTACCAGAGCGAAGTGGTCACCCACTTCAACACCACCGCCAATCTGGTCAAGAAACTGACCCAGAGCTATCACGACGTTCAGGAGCACCTGTCCCACGGTGCCGATCGCCTGGCCCTTGACGAAGTGACCCGCCAGCGCCTGCTCGCCACCCTGCACGCCGAACCGAGCAGCGAAAAGCGTGAACGCCTGACGCCGCCGCGCGACATGGAAATCCCCAAGGACTACGCACCCAAGGGTGCCGACGTTCCCGGCATGCTCGACGAGGGCTACGGTCTGAAAAACCGCCACTAAGTAGCGGCTTGAGCACTCCGAACCCCGCCGCATGGCGGGGTTTTGCTTTACGATTCCGAATCGGGCAGAACAGGGAAGCGATTCGATGCCAGCACAGATATCACACCACCCTACCCGGCAGGCGCTGATGGATGCAGCACGCCAGTTGCTGGACAGCGGCCGTGCGTTCAGCAGCCTGAGCTTGCGTGAGGTAGCACGCGTCGCCGGTATCGTGCCGACAGGCTTCTACCGGCACTTCAAGGACATGGATGCCCTGGGCCTCGCCCTGGTAGCGGAAGTAGGCGAAACCTTTCGCATCACCTTGCGGCAGGTGCGCCGCAACGAATTCGAGCTGGGCGGCATCATCGACGCCTCGGTGCAGATCTTTCTCAGCGCCGTGGAACAGAACCACGGCCAGTTCCTGTTTCTCGCCCGCGAACAGTTTGGTGGCTCCCTCCCCGTACGCTTGGCCTTGGCGACCTTTCGCGAAGACATCGCCGCCGACCTGGCCAGTGACCTGAGCCTGATGCCCAAGCTGCAGCACCTCGATGAGGCGGCGCGCAGCATGCTGGCAGATCTGGTGGTGAAAACCGTATTCGCCACCCTCCCTGAGCTGATCGATCCCCAGTCGGCTTCCCTGCCCCCGCACCGCCGCCCGGAAACCAAGATGATCGAGCAGTTGCGTTTTATCCTGATCGGCGCCAAACGCTGGCGTGGGCTGGGCCTGAGCGACCCTGCGGAAGACTGAAATCATCGCCAGCAGCATCTGAGTGAAAAAACATCAGCATGCGGCAGGGCTTACGCCGATTGGCCTGCGCCAAGCTATTCCCAACTTATCCACAGCGTGCCCCACAGGTATCGTGGATAAAGCCCTGTGCGGTCACAGGTGCCACCCACAACCTGCTGAAATAATTGAATTATTTCTTGACTCAAACACGTTTCCGGCTGGTATTTTTTCGCCTTGGTGAAACTGGTCAAAGAACGATCACCACGCTGTAGATCAAGTAGGGCGTGGCTTGCAGACAGACACACCCAACTTATCCACAACCCTGCCCACAGGAGTCGTGGACAATCTGGCGCGCACCCAATCTGCAAGCTCAAGATCCTGTTTTTAAAGAAGAAAACTGCTGATCAAAAAAAGCGCTATCGGCTGAAAGCAGCGCAGGAAAGGCGCTACGCACATCTGTGCACACCTTCGGAACAGGTTTATCAACAGCCTTTGTGTGTAACTCTGAAAATACGAGCTTTTTACACAGATGCAAAAAGGCCGCTGACGCTGCAGCGGCCTTTGGGATGACGCGGAGTGCTTAGTCGACCAGAGTCAGCGCACCTTTCATCAGTGCCGCATGGCCTGGGAAGGAGCAGAAGAACTGGTAGCTTTCTGCCGAGTCCAGCTTGCTCACGTCGAAGGTCACCGAGTCGGATTCGCCACCGCCAATCAACTTGGTATGGGCGATCACCCGCTCGTCGCCTTCCTTCAGGTAACCCTGGTCGACACCGGCGGCGATGCCATCGGTGCTGACGGCCTGAACGTCAGCGGTTTTAGCCAGCACCAGGTTATGTCCCATCACTTGCTTGGGCAGATTGCCGACGTGCTTGAGGTCGATGGTGAAGGTCTTGCAGCTCTTGCTTACCTTGATCTCCTTGGTATCGAAGGTCATCTGGTCGGTGGAATGCACTTCCACCGAGCACTCGGCAGCCCACAACGGAGAACTGGCGAGAACCAGCACAGAAGCGACGACAAACTTGCGAATCATGGGAGTCTCCTTGGCAGTAAAAGGCGATTGCTGCGTGCAGCGTGCCCTATCGAGCGGCCGTTTCCCATGACCTGAGGCAACAGACCGCAGGGTCATCCAGAAAACCTATCGAGGCGATCCAGACAAGCAAGCGGCCAGAACGCGGACGCAGGCCTACGCTGGGGCCATGTTCGAGAAGAGAAGCGCCATGACCCTGGATAGCCTGCAGCAGTGGTTCGCCGTTTATGCACAGGGCGCCACGGGTACCTGAGCGACGAGTGAGATCGCGTCGCGGGAGAAATCGAATCGCCGGCAAGCCAGCTCCTACAGGAACGAGGTCAGTCTCGATGGGTAGGAGCCCGCTTGCGGGCGATAAAGGTACAGGCGGTCAGTGCCCGCCCAGGTAGGCGTTGCGCACGTCCTGATTGCCCAACAACTCCTGCCCCGTGCCGGTCATGCGGATTTCCCCGGTGACCATCACATAGGCGCGGTCGCTGAGCCTGAGCGCGTGGTTGGCGTTCTGCTCGACCAGGAAGATGGTCATGCCGGTCTGCGCCAGCTCACGCAGGGTGGCGAAGATCTGCTTGACCACGATGGGCGCCAGCCCCAGCGACGGCTCATCGAGCAGTAGCAGCTTGGGTCGGCTCATCAGCGCCCGGGCGATGGCCAGCATCTGCTGTTCACCACCGGACATGGTCATCGCCCGCTGGTTACGCCGCTCCCTGAGCCGCGGAAACAGCTCGAACATGCGCTGTTTGTCTTCCTCGGCGTGCTTCATGCCGATGGGGATGGTGCCCATCAGCAGGTTCTCCTCCACGCTCATATCCGGAAACACCCGGCGCCCTTCCGGGGACTGGGCGATGCCGTTGGACGCGACGAAGTGGGTGCTCTTGCGGGTGATGTCCTGGCCTTGATAGAGGATCTGTCCGCCACTCGCCCGCGGCTGGCCGAAGATCGACATCAGCAGCGTCGACTTGCCCGCACCGTTGGCGCCGATCAGGCTTACCGTCTCGCCTGGATCGATATGCAGGTTGACCTTCTTCAGCGCCTGGATCTGCCCGTAATGCACGTCGACGTCCTTGAACGCCAGGATCGGTGCAGCACTCATATCATTCATGCCACTTCCTCCTCGTCCGCGCCGAGGTAGGCGGCGATCACTTTCGGGTCGTTCTTGATGGCGTCCGGGCCGCCCTGGGCAATGACCAGGCCGTGGTCGAGCACGATGATATGGTCGGAGATGCTCATCACCATACCCATGTCGTGCTCGATCAACAGCACGGTCAGGCCGTGCTCGTCGCGCAGCAGGCGGATGATCTTGCTCAGCGCATGGGTTTCCACCGGGTTGAGGCCGGCGGCCGGCTCGTCCAGGCAGATCAGCTCGGGGCCGGTACACATGGCCCGGGCGATTTCCAGGCGCCGCTGCTGGCCGTAGGACAGCTCGCCGGCCAGGTGATTGGCATGCTCGACCAGGTTGACCACCTCCAGCCAGTAGAACGCCGTGTCCAGCAGCTTCTCCTCGGCGCGCCGATAACCCGGCGTGTTGAGGATGCCTTTGACCAGGCTGCGCTGGGCGAGCATGTGCTGGGCCACCAGCAGGTTCTCCAGCACGGTCATTTCCTTGAACAGGCGAATGTTCTGGAAGGTGCGCGCCAGCCCGGCGCGATTGACCAGGTGGGTGCCGCCGAACATCTTGTACCAGAGCCGCGAGCCGAACTGCCGCGGCTTGATGAAATCGTCGACGGCGAAGGGCTCGCCGAGGATCTGGATCACGTCGGTCTGCTTGCCCTGGGCATTGAGCAGGATCTTGCCGCCGGTGGCCGAGTAGAAGCCGGTCAGGCAGTTGAACACCGTGGTCTTGCCGGCGCCATTGGGGCCGATCAGCGCCGAAATGGAATTGCGCCTGATGGAAAAGTTGACGTCGTTGAGCGCCTTGATACCACCGAAATGCATCATCAGGCTGTCGACCGAAAGGATATTGTCGCTCATGGTGCGACTCCTTTACGCGGGGCGATGCCGATGCGGTTGATGCGAATCAGCCCGCGTGGCCGCCAGATCATCATCACCACCATGAGAATGCCGAACAGCAGCACTCGATAGTCGGCGAAGCTGCGCAGCAGCTCCGGGGCGATGGTCAGCACGAAGGCAGCGATCACCACGCCGACGGTCGAACCCATGCCGCCGAGCACCACGATGGCGAGGATCAGCGCCGACTCGAAGAAAGTGAACGAGGTCGGATTGACGAAGCCCTGATAGGTGGCGAAGAACACCCCGGCGATACCGGCCGTGGAAGCACCCAGGGTAAAAGCCGAGAGCTTGACCAGCACGTGGTTCAGGCCCATGGAGCGACAGGCGATTTCATCCTCGCGCAGCGCCTCCCAGGCGCGGCCGACCGGCATGCGCGTGAGGCGATGCTTGACGTAGAGCACCAGCAGCACGACCAGCACCAGCACCGCATAGATGAACAGGAACTTCATGTTGGGGTTGTAGGTCACGCCGAAGAACTCGTGATACGGCACACCGCCGTCCCTCGCGCGACGGGCGAACTCCAGGCCGAAGAAGGTCGGCGACGGGGCGCTCATCCCATTGGGACCGCCGGTGACCGCCAGCCAGTTGGTCAGCACCAGGCGGATGATCTCGCCAAAGCCCAGGGTCACGATGGCCAGGTAGTCGCCGTGCATCCTCAACACCGGAAAGCCCAGGATCGTCCCGGCGAAGGCCGCCATCAGCGCCGCCAGCGGCAACATGCTCCAGAAGCCCAGGCCGAGGTATTGGTAGCCCATGGTCAGGCCGTAGGCGCCGATGGCGTAGAAACCGACGAAGCCCAGATCGAGCAGCCCGGCCAGGCCGACCACGATGTTCAGACCCAGGCCGAGCAGCACGTAGATCAGGCCGAGGATGATCACCGTCAGCAGGTACTTGTTGGCGAAGAACGGGAAGATGATCGCCAGCACGATCAGCCCCGGAATGATCCAGCGCATGCGCGACACGTAGCCCGGAGGCTGCACGCCGACGCCACCGCCGGAGCGCTCGAAGCCCTCCAGCACCACGCGCCCTTTGCCCGTCTGCAGGAACAGACTGAGCAGCAGGCGGCCGACCATCACTGTGCCGACCATCCACGCCACGCGGTCGAAACGCATATTGAAGTCATAACCCTGCAGTACCACACCGACTACGGGGCCAAACACGATGAGCGCGATCAGGCCGGCCATCAGGCTGTCGATCAGGCTCTTTTTCACATCGATAGAAGAAGTCGTACTCACGGTTTACACCTTGGTTACCTGAGGACGGCCCAGCAGGCCCTGGGGACGGAAGATCAGGATCAGCACCAGCAGTGAGAAACTGAACACGTCCTTGTAATCGGAATTCACCATCCCGGAGAACTGCGCCTCGGCGACGCCGAGAATCAGCCCGCCGAGCATCGCGCCGGGCAGCGAACCGATGCCGCCGAGCACCGCCGCGGTGAAAGCCTTGATGCCGATGATGAAGCCGGCGTAGAAATCGAAGGTGCCGTAGTTGAGGGTGATCAGCACCCCGGCCAATGCGCCCATGGAAGCGCCGATGACGAATACGTAGGAAATCACCCGGTCGGTGTTGATACCGAGGATCTGCGCCATCTTGCGATCCTGCTGGGTGGCGCGGCACATGCGCCCCAGGCGGGTGTTCTGGATGATGAAGGTCAGCGCCAGCATGCCGATGATGGCCGCGGCAATGATGAACAGTTTAGTGTAGGTGATCATCACGAAACCGTCGCCCACATGCAGGCGCAGGGCGCCTTCGAGCATGGTCGGGATGCCCTGCTGCCGCGCGCCCTGGCTGAGCTGCACGTAGTTCTGCAGGATCAGCGACATGCCGATGGCGCTGATCAGCGGCGCCAGTCGCGTCGAGTTGCGCAGGGGTTTGTAGGCGATGCGCTCGATGGCGAAGCCGTATACCCCGGTGACCACGATGGTGAAGATCAGCGTGCCGAGGATCACCAGCGGGAAGGAATGAATGCCGAAGAAGCCCAGCAGGGCGATGGCGATGGCAGCCAGGTAGGCGGAGACCATGTACACCTCGCCGTGGGCGAAGTTGATCATGCCGATGATGCCGTAAACCATGGTGTAGCCAATGGCGATCAGGCCATAGACCGAACCGAGGGTCAGGCCATTGATCATCTGTTGCAGGAAGATGCCGTCCATTGAGAAATCTCTGAGTCAGTGACGGAGAAAGAAGCGTGCAGTCGCCAGGCGACTGCAGCAGCCCCGGCAGGCCATGGGCCCACCGGGTTTGGAGTTTTGTTCACGATCTTCGAGGCAGATGTAGGGTGGATCGGGACGCGTAGCCAACGCTCTTTTTGTCCACCATTGCGATTGCAGCCCGTAGGATGGGTGAAACCCATCAATTGCCGATGGGTTGCACCCATCCTACGACCGTCCGCTAACGTCTTGCAGCGTCTCGTCTTTCAACGCCGGTTCTGCCCGACAGATCGTGAATAGGCTCTCTTAAAGCTGCTTGTATTTGCCGTCAGTGCCCCATTGGTACATCACGTAGTCGGAGACTTTCAGGTCGCCCTTCTCGTCGAACTCCTTCTTGCCCATCACCGTCTGCACCGGATTGGCCTTCAACCACTCAGCGGCTTCGGTGCCATCGGTACCCTTGATGCCGGTAAAGGCCGCGGCGACCACCTGCAGCGAGGCGTAGGAATACAGCGTGTAACCCTCGGGCTCGTAGCCATTGGCGCGGAACTTGTCGATCACCGCCTTGCCATCGGCGATCAGGCGAGGGTCGGCGCCGAAAGTCATCAACACGCCGTCGGTGTACTGCGGGCCGCCGGCGGTGCCGACCAGCTCATCGGTGACGATACCGTCGCCGGAGACGAACTTGGCGGTCACGCCCTGCTCGCGCATCTGCCGTACCAGCGGGCCGGCCTCGGCGTGCAGGCCACCGAAGTAGACGACCTCGGCGCCGCTCGCGCGGATCTTGGTGACCAGTGCGTTGAAGTCCTTCTCGCCGCGGGTCAGGCCTTCGTACATCACCTCTTTCACACCGCGCTTGTTGAGCTGCGAACGGGTGGCGTCGGCCAGGCCCTGGCCGTAGGTGTCCTTGTCGTGCACCACGGCGATCTTGGTGGCCTTGAGCGTATCGACGATGTAATCGCCAGCGACGATGCCCTGCTGGTCGTCACGGCCGCACATGCGGAACATCGCCGAAAGCCCGCGCTCGGTCACCTGCGGGTTGGTCGACGCCGGCGTTACCGCCAGGATGCCCGCCTCGTCATACACCTCGGAAGCCGGCATGGTGGACGACGAACAGAAGTGGCCGATCACCGCGACCACCTTGTCCGAATCGACCATACGGTTGGCCACCGACACGGCCTGCTTGGGCTCACAGGCATCATCGCCTTTCACCAGCTTGATCTGCTCACCGTTGATGCCGCCCGCAGCGTTGATATCCGCTGCTGCCTGCTCGGCGCCGCGCCACAGTTGATCGCCGAATGCCGCGTTGCCGCCGGTCATGGGCGCACCGATACCGATGACGATGTCAGCATGAGCGAGGGAGGAAAAACCCAGTGCGCCAGTGATTGCGAGCGCCAAGAAACCTTTCTGAAAAGACGTGTGAGGCATGGACGTGCTCCTGAGGAGTATTTGGATTGGCTCGCCTGCTGGAGCAAGCGCTGTGCCATCCTCACGTCCGATCCTGCACTGAGAGACAAAAGTGGGCGTAACGCCCGATGTAACGTGAGCAGTCTCGGTGAATGCGTCAATTTCGATTGAAAAGGCGCCACGATCGCTGCAAACCGCTGCCAACTACGCACCTCGACCGAGCAAGCGGTCGTCCATGCTGGTGCAACCAACCGAAACACTGCACAAACCTGCGCATTATGTGAAGACGCTGATCGGCATCACCAACCGGCACCAGGGGTCGATTCCAGAGCGCTCGCGCTGCCTGAGCAGGCTGCGACAGGGGAAAGTCGTATTTTGTAACCGGTAACAACTCAAAACACTCTGCACCGTTGCCGGGCGCAGGGAGACTCCGTCGCGGTTCAGACCAACTCAGTGCGGCCACGTCACCTCGCCCTCGATGACCTGGGTGCTCCGCGACCAAAAGCCATAAGCGGCCGGTGGCGCGCCATAAGGCATTAGCAGTAAGGTCGGCCATGAACTCATTCAAGGAGGAACCATGGCCAGCAAGAACTCGACCGCCACACACCAGAAACACCTCGCCGTACTGATCGATGCCGACAACGCCCCCGCCGCCATCGTCGAAGGTCTGTTCGAGGAAATCGCCAAATATGGTGTTGCCAGCGTCAAACGCATCTATGGCGACTGGACACTGCCCAACCTGGGCAGCTGGAAGAAGGTTCTGCTCGACCACTCCATCCAGCCGATCCAGCAGTTCGCCTACACCCGCGGCAAGAACGCCACCGACAGCTCGTTGATCATCGACGCCATGGATCTGCTCTACACGCGGCGCTTCGACGGTTTCTGCCTGGTCTCCAGCGACAGCGACTTCACCCGACTCGCCGCGCGCATCCGCGAGGAAGGCCTGACCGTCTATGGTTTCGGCGAAGAGAAAACACCCAAGCCCTTCGTCGCCGCCTGCGACAAATTCATCTACACCGAAATTCTGCGTGCCGATGCCGTCGAAACAGCGACGGAACATGGCGACAAACCTGTACCCGTCGCCAATATCGGCGGGGAGACAGGAGCGACTAAACCCGATACCCAGGCGAAGAAGCAGAAAGTGCCGGTGGACTTTATCGCCAAGGTCATCGACGACATCGATGACGAGGATGGATGGGTTCAGCTAGGCCTACTGGGTTCGAATATCAGCAAGTTGAAACCAGCGTTCGATGCACGGCTTTATGGGTTCAAGAAGCTAAGCGATTTGATCAAGGGCCATCCAAAACGCTTTGAGTTGAAGATGCGGGCTAGCAGCGCTTCAGGTGGTGAAGCGCTTTATGTGCGTAACCATAAATAGAGCTCACATGGCGTTCTATCGCGCACCAGGACACACAGCCCGCAACAAGTAGGGTGGACAACGCGAAGCTTGTCCACCACGAACACAGCGGATTAGGGTCATTATTTTCTCAGCTCAAGCCCCGTATACAAACTCGCATTCGCGCAGATATAACGAAAGAGGCCGGTCTCTCGACCGGCCTTCCGTTTTACCACCTCAACCCAACTCAGCTATTACTCGGAAACGCGAACTGCGCGGCCTCATGGCTCTTGCGCTGCGGCCAGCGCTGGGTGATGGATTTGCGGCGGGTGTAGAAACGCACGCCGTCGGGGCCGTAGGCGTGCAGGTCGCCGAACAGCGAGCGTTTCCAGCCGCCAAAGCTGTGGTAGGCCACCGGTACCGGCAGCGGTACGTTGACGCCGACCATCCCCACTTCGATCTCGTCGCAGAACAGCCGCGCCGCTTCGCCGTCACGGGTGAAGATGCAGGTGCCGTTGCCGTACTCGTGATCGTTGATCAGTTGCATGGCCGCTTCCAGGCTGTCGACGCGAACGATGCATAGCACCGGGCCGAAGATCTCGTCGGTGTAGATGGTCATGTCCGCCGTCACCCGGTCGAACAGGGTGCCGCCGAGGAAGAAGCCGTTTTCGTTACCGGACACGCTCAGGCCTCGGCCGTCTACCACCAGTTCGGCACCCGCTTGTACGCCAGCGTCGATGTAGCCGGTGACCTTGTCTTTCGCCGCGGCGGTGACCAGCGGGCCCATGTCGAGGCCACACTGGGTGCCGGCGCCGATTTTCAGGGCCTTGATCTGCGGGACGATCTTGTCGACCAGGGCATCGGCGATCTGGTCGCCCACGCATACGGCCACGGAGATGGCCATGCAGCGCTCGCCGCAGGAGCCGTAGGCCGCGCCCATCAGTGCGCTGACGGCGTTGTCCAGATCGGCATCGGGCATCAGCACCGCGTGGTTCTTGGCGCCGCCCAGGGCTTGCACGCGTTTGCCGCGTTTGCTGCCTTCGGCGTAGATGTATTCGGCGATCGGCGTGGAGCCGACAAAACTCAGGGCCTTGACCTCGGGCGCCTGGATCAGCGCATCCACCGCAGTCTTGTCGCCATGTACCACGTTGAGCACGCCCTTGGGCAGGCCGGCTTCGTGCAGCAACTGGGCGATGTACAGGGTGGAGCTGGGGTCGCGCTCGGATGGTTTGAGGATGAAGCAGTTGCCGCAGACGATGGCCAACGGGTACATCCACAGCGGCACCATGGCCGGGAAGTTGAACGGAGTGATACCGGCGACCACGCCCACCGGCTGGAAGTCGCTCCAGGCGTCGATGTTGGGGCCGACGTTGCGGGTGTATTCACCCTTGAGGATTTCCGGCGCGGAGCAGGCGTACTCGACGTTCTCGATACCACGCTTGAGTTCGCCGGCGGCGTCTTCCACGGTTTTGCCGTGCTCTTCGCTGATCAGCTTGGCGATCGCCTCTTCGTGCTGCTCGAGCAGTTGCTTGAAGCGGAACATGACCTGGGCGCGCTTGGCCGGCGGCGTGTTGCGCCAGACCGGGAACGCCTGCCTGGCCGAGTCGATGGCCTGCTGCACGGTGGCGACGTCGGCCAGGGCGACGCGGCGTACCGCTTCACCGGTGGCCGGGTTGAACACATCTGCGCTGCGGCCACCCTGGCCGTCGGTGAGCTCGCCGTGGATCAGGTGTTGGATGGTGGTCATGAAAAATCCTCGATATGAGTGTCTTTGCAGGAGCGGCGTGACACCTGGCTTCGCCGGCGATGCCTGCCGGCTAGCTCCTGCATGAATGGTTTCAATGCGCTTTGATTTCGGTTTCGACGAAGACCACTTCATGGTCGCTGGCATTGATCACGTTGTGTTCCACCCCCGCCTTGCGGAAGTAGCTCTGCCCGGCCACCAGAGGGGCGTGCTTGTCGCCCTCCGGGGTTTCCAGCAGCAGCGTGCCGCTGGTCATGGGCACCACCACGTAATCGTAACCATGCCGGTGGCTACCGGTTTCCGTCCCCGGCGCGAACCGCCACTCGGTGACGATCACCTCGTCGTTATCCACCTGCACGGTGGCTACCGCCTGCTGCCGGACAGCCATCAGTCGATCCTTTGCAGCACGTCGCCGACGGCGCTGAAGACGCGGTCGAGGTCTTCGACCTTGGCGTTGAACATCGGCCCGAACTGCAGGCCGTCGCCGCCGAAGCGCACATAGAAGCCCGCCTTCCACAACGCCACACCGGCTTCGTACGGGCGGATCGACGGGTCGCCGTCACGCGGCGCCAGCTGGATCGCGCCGGCCAGACCGCAGTTGCGGATGTCGACGATGTGCTTGGCGCCCTTGAGGCCATGAATGGCGTTCTCGAATTTGGGCGCCAGATCAAAGGCCTGCTGCACCAGGTTTTCGCGCTTGAGCAGTTCCAACGAAGCCAGGCCGGCGGCGCAGGCTACCGGGTGTGCGGAGTAGGTGTAGCCGTGGGTGAATTCGATCATGTGCTCGGGCGTCGGCTGGCCCATGAAGGTCTGGTAGATCTCCCGCGAGGCGATCACCGCGCCCATGGGCACGGCGCCGTTGGTGATCTGCTTGGCGACGTTGACGATGTCCGGCGTTACGCCGAAGTACTCGGCGCCCGTCCATTTGCCCATGCGCCCGAAGGCGGTGATCACTTCGTCGAAGATCAGCAGGATGTTGTGCTGGGTGCAGATCTCGCGCAGGCGCTGCAGGTAGCCGGCAGGCGGCACGATGACCCCGGCCGAGCCGGACATCGGCTCGACGATCACCGCGGCGATGTTGGAGGCGTCGTGCAGTTCGATCAATTTGAGCAGCTCGTTGGCCAGCTCGACACCGCCGGTCTCGGCCGCCCCTTTGGTGAAAGCCATGCCCGGCTGCAGGGTGTGCGGCAGGTGGTCGACGTCCATCAACTGGCCATACATCTTGCGGTTGCCGCCGATGCCGCCAAGGGCGGTGCCGGCGATGTTGACACCGTGGTAACCGCGGGCGCGGCCGATCATCCTGGTCTTGCTGGCCTGGCCCTTGAGGCGCCAGTAGGCCTTGGCCATCTTCACCGCGGTGTCGGCACACTCGGAGCCGGAGCCGGTGAAGAACACATGATTGAGGTCGCCCGGCATCAGGTCGGCGACTTCCTCGGCCAGCTTGAACGACAGCGGGTGGCCGTACTGGAAGCCCGGCGAGTAATCGAGAGTGCCGAGCTGCTTGGCCACGGCCTCCTGAATCTCCTTGCGGCAGTGACCGGCACCGCAGGTCCACAGACCGGACAGGCTGTCGTAGACCTTGCGACCGGAATCGTCGGTCAGCCAGGCGCCTTCGGCACCGACGATGATTCGCGGGTCGCGCTGAAAGCTGCGGTTGGCGGAAAACGGCATCCAGTGAGCATCCAGCTTGAGCTGGCTGGCCAGGGGCGGCGTGGCGGTCTGCGGCATGTTCATGGTGATGGCCTCGTGAGTGGCGGATATCCGGTGACGGGCGAGGTGGACGGTCAGGCAATGGTGCACGGCGTCTACCAGAAGCGTATCGGTTGTCAGCGAAGGTGCCACAGGCATAAAGTCACTCAAACCTGACTCTTCTTATCCTCAGTTCACTGGTGACTAAACAATGAGCGCCCGACGCCCGGAGCCGCTGGCCCAGGTCAGCGATTTCGATATCCGCCTGCTCAAGCTGTTTCGCAGCGTGGTCGAGTGCGGCGGTTTTTCCGCTGCGGAAAGCGTGCTGGGCATCGGCCGCTCGGCGATCAGCCAGCAGATGAGCGACTTGGAGCAACGCCTCGGCCTGCGCCTGTGCCAACGCGGCCGCGCCGGCTTCGCCCTGACCGAAGAGGGTCGCGAGGTGTACCAGTCGACCCAGCAGTTGCTGGCGGCGCTGGAGAGCTTTCGCACCGAGGTCAACGGCCTGCACCAGCACCTGCGCGGCGAGCTGAACATCGGTCTTACCGACAACCTGGTGACGGTGCCGCACATGCGCATCACCGGTGCCCTCGCCCGCCTCAAGGATCGTGGGCCGGACGTGCGCGTGCATATCCGCATGACGCCGCCCAGCGAGGTCGAACAGGGCGTGCTCGACGGCCGCCTGCACGTGGGCGTGGTGCCGATGGTCGGCGGCCTCTCCGGCCTCGATTACCAACCGCTGTACGACGAGCGTTCGCTGCTCTACTGCGCGGTCGGCCACCCGCTGTTCTATGTCGATGACAAGGAGCTGCCGGACAAACGCCTCAACGCCCAGGACGCCATCGCCCCGACCTTCCGCTTGCCGCCGGAAATCCAGAACCACTACCAGGCCCTGAACTGCACGGCCAGCGCGTCGGATCGCGAAGGCATGGCCTTTCTGATCCTGACCGGGCGTTATATCGGCTATCTGCCGGATCACTACGCTGCCGCCTGGATCCAGGAAGGCCGCCTGCGCGCATTGAAAGCGGACACGCGCTTCTACGATCTCAACCTCGCCTCGGTAACGCGCAAAGGCCGCCGCCCGCACCTGGTGCTGGAGACCTTTCTCGAGGAACTCGCCGCGAGCGCCTGACCCACCGATGCGCTGCTGCCGCGTGGACGAAAGAAGCGTCGTTCCCCTACGGCCTCGAGGCCGGCCGTAGGGTGGGTCACGCTTCATCGACCCACCGGTACACCGCTGCCAGATCGACAGGAGGCATCGCTCATACCGCCGGCTACCTAAGTGGATCACGCTCCGTTGCAGCACCACTACCCGGTGGACGAAAAGAGCGTCGGCTACGCGTCCCGATCCACCCTGCATATCCCACCAGGAATGGGCATCACCTACCCTGCAACGACACACCAGGTAACAAGTAACGACGGCGATACCATCGATGAACAGGGCTGGGCGGCTAGTCTGTTCTGATCACTTCCGCCCCTTTCCCTCGAACGGAGGACGCCATGCCCAGTCGTCGCCATTTCCTGCAGGGCAGCGCTGCCCTGATGACCCTCGCCGCCGGCAGCCAGTTGCTGCCCGGCTTCGCCTTCGCCGCCAACCCGGCACCACTGCTGCAGCGGGCGATTCCATCGAGTGGCGAGTCGCTGCCGGTGATCGGCCTGGGCACCTCGCAGACCTTCAATGTGAGCCTCGACAACGCCAGCCTGAAACCGCTGGATGAGGTGGTGCGCACCTTCATCAATGGCGGCGCCACGCTGATCGATACCGCGCCCAGTTACGGCGCCGCCGAGGCAGTGACCGGCGAACTGCTCAAGCGCACCAGAACCCAGGGCAAGGCTTTTCTCGCCTCCAAGCTGTCGAGTACCGGTCGCGAGCGCGGCCTGGCGCAATTCCAAGCCAGCCTGGAGGCGCTGCAGACCGACAAGATGGATCTGCTGCAAGTGCACAACCTGCAGGACACCACCACCCAACTGGCCCTGGCCCGAGAGCTGCGCGAACAGGGCAAGGTGCGTTACATCGGCATCACCCATTACATCGAATCGGCCCACGACGACCTGCTTGCCGTACTGGCCAAGGAGAAGGTCGACTTCGTCCAGCTCAACTATTCGGTGGGCGAGCGCAATGCCGAGAAGACCCTGTTGCCCTACTGTGCCGACAATGGCATCGCAACGCTGATCAACCGCCCGTTCCAGCGCTCGCAACTGCTCGGCCGGGTCAAGGGCAAGCCACTGCCGGAGTGGGCCAACGAGATCGATGCGACGTCCTGGGCGCAGTTGCTGCTCAAGTTCATCATCGCCAACGAGGCGGTTACCGCAGTGATTCCAGCCACGTCGAACCCACGTTACGTGGTCGACAATCTCAAGGCCGGCCAGGGCCGCCTGCCCGACGCCGAGCTGCGTGAGCGTATCGTCCAGGCGTTCAGCTAACCCCTCACACCCGCCGACAGCGGACGTCGGCGACGATATTTTTCAGAGGCAAGCGCTTGTCACGTCGGCGGGTCTGGAGTATCTGTTCACCCGTTGCGCCCTCTGATCAGAACGGAAGCCTCCGATGTCCCTCGACGCCCTCGCCCACAGCGCCACCTCCGGCAAGCCGACAGGCCGGATCCGGCAGAAGAACGAAGAAGCGATCATAGCCGCCGCCGAGGACGAATTCGCCCGTCACGGGTTCAAGGGCACCAGCATGAACACCATCGCCCTGGCGGTCGGGCTGCCCAAAGCCAACCTGCACTATTACTTCAGCAGCAAGCAGGGCCTGTACCTGGCGGTGCTGAACAACATTCTCACGTTGTGGGACAGAGCCTTCAACAACCTGCGTGTCGAGGATGACCCGGCCGAGGCCCTGGAGCGCTACATCCGCGCCAAGATGGAATATTCGCGCCGTTACCCCAAGGCCTCACGCATCTTCGCCATGGAAGTGATCAGCGGCGGTGCCTGCCTGTCGCAGCATTTCGGCAAGGATCACCAGACCTGGTTCCGCGAGCGAGCGGCGGTGTTCGAAAGCTGGATCGCCGCCGGCAAGATGGATCCGCTCGACCCCATGCACCTGATTTTCCTGCTCTGGGGCAGCACCCAGTACTACGCCGACTTTGCCTCAGAGATCAGCCGTGTCAGTGGTCGCTCGCGCCTGACCAAGCAGGATTACCAGGCCGCCGCCGATAATCTGGTACGCATCATCCTCAAGGGTTGCGGCCTGAAGCCGAGCCTCTGATGCCGTTCCTGTTACTCGCCCCTTGCGACTACCGCGAGGAAATCCGCAAAAGCCGCTTTCTCGCCCAGGCCCGTGCCATATCCACTGCGGCGGACGCCCAGGCCTTTATCGATCAGATCAGCGACCCAAGCGCCTCGCACAACTGCTGGGCCTGGAAGATCGGCCAGCAATATCGCTTCAGCGACGACGGCGAGCCCGGTGGTACCGCAGGCCGGCCGATCCTCGCCGCCATCGAAGGTCAGGGTTTCGATGAAGTAGCGGTGGTGGTGACGCGCTGGTACGGCGGCATCCAGCTCGGCACCGGCGGCCTGGCCCGCGCCTATGGCGGCAGCGCCAACAAATGTCTGCAGAACGCCGAGCGCCAGGAACAGATCCCGCGCATGCCCTGCTCCTGCCATTGCGGCTTCGCCGAGTTGGCGTTGCTCAAATCGCGTCTCGGGGAATTCGACGCCGTGCTGGAACAGGAAACCTTCGACGCCCACGGCGCCGAACTACAGCTGGCCGTGCCGCAGATGCACATCGAAGCCCTGCAGCGCCTGCTGGCGGACATCAGCCGCGGGCGCAGCCGTCTGCAATTGCCTGACTGAGGCTTGACCTCCCAGCTCCCGACGCGACATGGTGGCGGCTTTGCACAGGGAACCGCTACATGAGCCTGCAATCCGTTCGCGCCTTCTTCGCCGAGAAAGCCCCCGACCTGCACGTCATCGAACTTGCTACCAGTACTGCCACCGTGGCCCTGGCCGCCGAAGCCCACGGCGTGGAGCCAGGGCAGATCGCCAAGACCCTGGCCTTGCGCACCGGCGAGCGCAACCTGCTGATCGTCGCCCGCGGCGATGCCCGCATCGACAACCGCAAGATCAAGGAAACCTTCGGCAGCAAGGCCAAGATGCTCGATGCCGATACCGTACTCGCACTGACCAGCCATCCGGTCGGCGGCGTCTGCCCGTTCGGCCTCGCCACGGCGTTGCCGGTGTATTGCGATGTATCCCTGCGCGCCTTCGAGGAAGTGGTGCCGGCTGCTGGCTCGATCCATAGCGCAGTACGCATTTCCCCCGCACGCATGGCGGAACTGGTCGACGCCGAGTGGGTGGATGTGTGTCAGGCGCTGCCCGTCGAAAGCCCCTGATAATCTGTTCAAAGCCTGCTGCGCCCTGATTGCCCTGACATTGGAGATTCGATGAAACCGCATCTGCTGATTCTCAACCCGCTCAGCGACGCCAGCCTGGCGCGTATCGCCGAGCGCTTCGAGGTGACCCATGCGCCCAACGCCGCGGCACGTGAAGCGGCCATCGCCGAGCACGCCGATAGCGTGCAGGCGGTACTGACCATCGGCACCATCGGCCTGACCGGCGAGGAAATCGCCCGTCTGCCGAAACTGAGCTTCGTCGCCACCCTAGGCGTGGGCTATGAAAAGGTCGACCTGGAAGCAGCCCGTGCCCGTGGTATCGCCATGAGCAACGGCGCCGGCAGCAATGCCGACTGCGTCGCCGATCACGCCATGGCCCTGCTGCTGGCCGCCATTCGCGATGTGCGCCGCCTGGACATCGCCTGCCGTGCGGGCATCTGGCGCGATGCATTGCCGATGACCGACGGCGTTTACGGCAAGCGCCTGGGCATTCTCGGCCTCGGCGCCATCGGCGAAAAACTCGCCCGCCGCGCCGCCGCCTTCGATATGCCGGTGGGCTACCACAACCGCTCGGCCAAGCCCGACAGCCCGCACCGCCACTTCGCCAATGCCCTGGAACTGGCGCGCTGGAGCGATTGCCTGGTGATAGCCATTCCCGGCGGCGCATCGACCTACCACCTGGTCAACGCCGAGGTACTCGATGCACTGGGGCCGCAGGGTTATCTGGTCAACGTGGCACGCGGCAGCGTGGTGGATACCGCCGCTCTCGGTGCCGCACTGCGCGAGAAGCGCATCCGTGCAGCGGCGCTGGACGTTTACGAAAGCGAGCCACTGCCCCCTGCCGAACTGCTCGACCTCGACAACCTGATCGTCACCCCCCATGTCGGCGGCAACTCGCCCCAGGCGCTGGAACGATCCCTGTCGCAGTTCCTCGACAACATCGACCGACACTTTCGCGGCGAGCCGCTGCTGACGCCGATCTGATCAGGATGTGAGGAAAGCGAACGCAACGGGTGCCTGAAACGGATCGTAGGAGTCGCGCTCCTACGACGATTGGCGGCCAGACCACGAGTCCGGCTGAATGTCTGCAAGCATCGCCCGCAAGGCTAGGCGCCCCCGCAGCTCTTACATAATGCATAGAGGTCACGCGCCCCGGTAGGAGCCGGCTTGCCGGCGATTGGTGGGCACACTACGTTTTGTGAGGTATCCGCCATCGCATCATCCCGAGGGCGATGATGGCTGCCAAAGGTGAACAATCTGACGCCCAACCGACGCTTGCATGCCAAGGATCAAGCCACTGTCTATCTCCGCCTGCTCGCGAGCTTATCCACCGCCTCTGACCAGAAGACCAATGCCCAGGGCTTTCGCCAGCGACAGCGGTAACAGCAAGGTATCGAGCAGAGCGCTGGCCGGCAGGTCGACGGCGGCGTAGGTCGGCGCCTCGGCACCGAAACGCTCGACGGGGCAGCAACCGCCCTGCAGCGCATACCAGTCCAACCGGGTACCGGCGTAAACCACCGGCGCTCCGGGCTTGGCGGCGTCCAGGGTGCGCGCGGTGGCGCAGCCGCCCACTTGCAGGCAAGCCAGCAACACAGCGCAGAGCGCGTGCTTACTCATCGCCACTGTTGAGGTGATGCTCGCCCCAGCGCGGCAGCATGTCCTGAGGGATATTCAGGCAGTTGAGAATGCGCGCGACGACGAAGTCGATCAGATCATCCAGGGTCTGCGGCTGGTGATAGAAACCTGGCGAGGCCGGCAGGATGGTCACGCCCAGGTTGGAGAGCTTGAGCATGTGTTCCAGATGAATGCTCGAGTACGGCGCCTCGCGCGGTACCAGAATCAGCTGGCGGCGCTCCTTGAGGGCCACATCGGCGGCACGCTCGATCAGGTTGTTGCAGGCGCCAGTGGCGATGGCCGACAGGGTGCCGGTGCTGCACGGCACCACCACCATGGCAGAGGGCGCGCCGGAACCGGAGGCCACCGGCGCCATCCAGTCCTCCTTGCCGTACACGCGGATCTGCCCGTCGGTCGCGCCGGTGTATTCGGTGAGAAACGCCTGCATGGCCTGGGGTTTGGCCGGCAAACTGACGTCCGTCTCGGTGGCCATCACCAACTGCGCGGCCTTGGAGATCAGGAAGTGCACTTCCCGATCCTCGCGCACCAGGCAGTCGAGCAGGCGCAAACCATACTGCGCGCCGGAGGCACCGGTCATGGCCAGGGTAACTCTCTCGGAACCGTTCATTTAATTTCCAGCGCCCCATGGGCCAGGGATTACATTGCCGCTATCCGGACTACGGAGCTTCTCCTGATCCGAATGCGCCTCAGATTTATCACCTGCTAACGCAGCAGCCAGCTTGCCGTGCAAGCCACCGAAACCGCCATTGCTCATGATCACCACCTGAGTGCCGGGGCGCACCAGCGCCTTGACTCCCTCGATGATGGTCTCCAGCGAATCGCACACCTGGGTCGGCGTACGCGCACCCGCGACGGTGGCGGCCAGATCCCAGCCGAGGTTCGGCGGCGCGTACCAGAACACCGCATCGGCCTGCTCGGCGGATTCGGCCAGGCCGTCGCGATGGGCGCCGAGCTTCATGGAGTTGGAGCGCGGCTCGATGACCGCGATGATCTGCTCATCGCCGACACGCTTGCGCAAGCCGTCGAGCGTGGTGGCAATGGCCGTCGGGTGGTGGGCGAAGTCGTCATAGACGGTCACCCCCTTCACCTCGGCGACCTTTTCCATGCGCCGCTTGGCATTGATGAAACGCCCCAGGGCCTCGATGCCCAGCGCCGGCACCACACCGACATGACGCGCCGCGGCCAGTACCGCCAGAGCATTGGCGACGTTGTGCTGGCCGGTCAGGCCCCACTCCACCACGCCCTCGACCTTGCCTTCGAAACTCACCTCGAAACGCGACCCGTCTGCGGCGAGCAGACGTGCCTGCCACTGACCGCCTTCGCCAGTGGTCTGCACGGGCGTCCAGCAACCCATGCCGATCACCCGCGCCAGCGCGGTTTCACTGGCCGGATGGATGACCAGGCCTTCACCGGGGATGATCCGCACCAGATGATGGAACTGCCGTTCGATGGCCGCCAGATCCGGGAAGATGTCCGCGTGGTCGAACTCGAGGTTATTGAGGATCGCCGTACGCGGACGGTAATGGACGAACTTGCTGCGTTTGTCGAAGAACGCGCTGTCGTATTCATCGGCCTCGACCACGAAAAACGGCGTATCGCCCAGGCGCGCGGAAATGCCGAAGTTCTGCGGCACGCCACCAATCAGGAACCCCGGCGCCATGCCGGCATGTTCCAGCACCCAGGCGAGCATGCTCGAACTGCTGGTCTTGCCGTGGGTACCAGCCACTGCCAACACCCAGCGGCCCTGCAGCACATGATCCGCCAGCCACTGTGGCCCGGATACATAGGGCAGCCCCTTGTTCAACACATATTCCACCGCCGGGTTGCCGCGGCTCATGGCATTGCCTACCACCACCAGATCAGGGGCTGGCTGCAAGTGGGCTGGATCGTAGCCCTGCATCAGCTCGATGCCCTGAGCCTCGAGCTGGGTGCTCATGGGCGGATAGACGTTGGCGTCGGAGCCGGTGACGCGATGGCCCAGCTCCTTGGCCAGCACCGCGAGCGAGCCCATGAACGTGCCGCAGATGCCGAGAATGTGGATATGCATGAAAACCTCGAAAACAGGCGCGCCGAATAGCGGGCGAGCCGAATGAAAACATTGACGCAGATTAGCACAGCGGCGCCTCGCAGCCTGCCTGCTCGCACGAGCCCAAACGGCGATCTCACGCGGTCAGAGAAACCGCCTGGCCATGGTGTAAAGGCTCTGCGCTGCTGGCTTTAGCGCGAAAACTGCTCTTTAATCGAAACGCCTGCCGTCTCCATCCGACAGCCAACGAGGCCCCACCCATGCGCATCGTGCAAGCCACTCTGGAGCATCTGGATCTACTTACCCCGCTGTTCGTCAAATACCGCGAATTCTATGGCGAGCTGCCCTTCCCCGACTCGTCGCGCAAGTTCCTCGAGACCCGCCTCAAGCGCCAGGAATCGGTGATCTACCTGGCCCTGCCCGACGACGATGACAAGCTGCTGGGCTTCTGCCAGCTCTACCCGAGCTTCTCGTCGCTATCGCTCAAACGCGTGTGGATCCTCAATGACATCTATGTGGCCGAAGATGCCCGCCGACAACTGGTCGCCGACCGCCTGCTGCAAACCGCGAAGAAGATGGCCAAACAGACCCATGCCGTGCGCATGCGCGTGGCCACCAGCCGCGATAACGACGTAGCGCAGAAGGTCTATGAGTCGATCGGTTTCGTCGAAGACGAGCAGTTCAAGAACTACGTGCTGCCGATCAACAGCGAGTAACACCTGCGCGCTTGCGGTAAGCGGATGGCCTGCTTAACAGGCCGTTGAAGAACGTAGCCGAGGCAGCCGATGCGAGGCAAAAGCAGGCGAGAAAGCGGAGTGTACGAGTTGTACATGAGCATTTTGAGCCTGTTTTTAACGACGCAGCGGCAACGTAGGTAGTTTTTCAACAGCCTGTTAAGGTGACGCCACCCTGCAACCGAGCCTTTGTCATGTGGTCGTTTAGCGCCTGGCGCCGTCGGCGCATCCTCTCCCGCCATCCCGTCAGCGACGACAGTTGGGCCATCGTGCGCCAGCGTCTGCCGATTCTCGACGGGCTCAGCGAAGACGACGAACGCCGCCTGCGCGAGCGCGCCGTGCTATTTCTGCACAGCAAACACCTGACCACCCTGCCCGGCCTCGAACTGGATAACGAAGATCGCCTGGCCCTGGCGACGCTGGCCGAATTGCCACTGCTCGGTCTGGCCGACCTGAACTGGTACCAGGGTTTCCACGAAGTCATCCTCTACCCGGACGACTTCGTCAGCCCGCAACGGCATCGTGACTCCGGCGGTGTCGAACACGAATGGGATGGCGAGCACAGCGGCGAAGCCTGGCAGCAGGGCCCGGTGATTCTCGCCTGGCCCGGCGTGCAGGCCAGCGGCGGCTGGGAAGGCTACAACCTGGTGATCCACGAACTGGCGCACAAGCTGGACATGCTCGGCGGCGATGCCAACGGCCTGCCGCCACTGCACCACGGCATGTCTATCCAGGATTGGGCGGCAGCCATGCAGCAGGCGTTCGACAGCATGAACGCCGTACTGGATGCCGATCCCGAGGCGCAAACCGCTCTCGATCCCTACGCAGCGGAAAACCCTGCCGAGTTCTTTGCAGTGACCAGCGAATACTTCTTCAACGCCCCCGATCTGCTCGACGAGACCTTCCCCGAGGTCTACGCCCAGTTGCGCCTGTTCTATCGACAGGATCCGCTGGCACGTTTGCGCCGCCTGCAGGTCGAACACCCGGACTATCAGGAGACGAACGCGTCACCAACAGATGGCGAAGGCGAATGCCTTGCCGATCAAGATGTGAAACGCCCGCACTGACTTAAGCCTTTCCCTCCTCAAGAAAGCTCACGCTTGAGCCCTTCAGCACATCCGCCATACAGGCCATAAGGACGACTGCGCAAGTACAGCGCAGGACATGCTGCCGCCTGCCTTCATTTCGCAATAAACAGCTCCGGCGCCTTCGATTTGTATGCATTTTGGTCTGGTACTTACCAGTACATTAGGGACTGCATGCTCCCGCAGAGCGACCCGAATAAAACCTCTAATTCGCCTATTAAATCTGCCAATCATTCGGAGCCCCTATGAGCCAATTTCCCAGCAACGCAATCAGCGGCGCGACCCTGGCCCTGTTGATCGGCATGAGCAACCAGGCACTCGCAGAACAAATCACCTTCGTCTCTCAGGGCGGCGCCTATCAGGAGGCCCAGACCAAGGCGATTCTCGACCCGGCGGCCAAGAAGCTTGGTCTAACGCTGAAACAGGACAGCTCGCCCAAGGCCTATCCGATCATCAAGACCCAGGTCGAAAGTGGCAAGGTCACCTGGGATGTGGTCGACCTGCCCACAGGCGATTGCATTCGCGGCGTACAGGAAGGCTTGTTCGAGAAGCTCGACCTGGCGCTGATCCCCAATGCCGCGCAACTCCCAGCCGAGTTGAAAGATGACTACAGCGTTGGCTACATCAGCTACTCCACAGTACTGGCCTACCGCACCGATGCCTTCGATGAAGACTCCGCGCCCAAAACCTGGGCGGACTTCTGGAATACCAAGAAGTACCCAGGACAACGTGCGCTGCGCAACCTGCCGCGCCCAACGCTGGAGATCGCCCTGCTCGCCGACGGTGTGCCGGCCGACGAGCTGTACCCCATGGATGTTGATCGCGCCTTCAGAAAACTGGAGGAAATCAAGCCGAATATCGCCACCTGGTGGACGTCTGGCGGGCAGTCGGCGCAGTTGATCAGCGATGGCGAAGTCGACATGATCCAGGCCTGGAACGGTCGCATCAGCGCGGTACAGGAAGCCGGCGCACCGGTGGTATTCGATTACAACCAAGGCATCCTGGAAACCAACTCACTGTGCGTGCTCAAAGGCACCCCGCACAAAGCTGCGGCGATGAAGTTCGTTAACGAGGCCATCGACGCCAAGCTACAGGCCGCACTGCCGATGATCATCGACTACGGCCCACTCAACCCCGAGGCGTTCAAGACTGGCGTGATCCCCGCCGAGCGCGCCGCGAAGCTGCCGTCCTCGCCTGAAAACATTTCTCGCCAGGCCTTGCTGTCCGCGAAATGGTGGGCATCCGAAGAAGGCATCAAGGCTGAAGAACGCTGGCTCTCCTTCGTTCAGAAGAAGTAATCGGAGGCCCCATGTCCAACGCCTATCTGGTCAAATCCTTGCCCGACTCCAGTGACCAGCGACCGCCGCGGGTCAACGAAACCGCCCTGGCTCGCGAGGAGCGCAAGGAGCACACCGCGATGCTGTTGCTGCTCGCCCCCGCGCTGCTCATGGTGGCCGTGCTGCTGATACTGCCCCTGTGCTGGCTGGCCTTCCAGTCGGTGCAGAGTGAGGAAGGATTCACCCTGGCCAACTACCTGCGGATATTCAGGGAGCCGATCTACTGGGACACCTTCGCACTGACCTTCAAGATCAGCTTCCTGGTGACCATCCTGTCGATCATCATGGGCTTCCCGATCGCCTACGCGGCGTCGCGCCTGCATGGCTTCTGGGCCAATCTGGTGCTGATCTGCGTGATCCTGCCGTTCTGGACCAGCGTACTGGTACGCTCCTACGCCTGGCTGGTGCTGCTGCAACGCCGCGGGCTGGTCAACCAGACGCTGATTGACATGGGCATCATCGACCAGCCACTGAATCTGATGCACAACACTACCGGCACGGTGATCGGCACCCTGCATGTGATGCTGCCATTCATGGTGCTGCCGCTGTACGCGGTAATGAAGAAGATCCCACAGGACTTGCTGCAGGCTTCCGACAGCCTGGGCGCCAAGCCTTTCTACACCTTCCGCCGGGTATTCCTGCCAATGGCCGCGCCGGGGATCATGGCCGGCTCCATTCTGGTATTCGTGATCTGCCTGGGTTTCTTCATCACCCCCGAGTTGCTGGGCGGTGGCCGCACCATCCTGGTGTCGATGCTGGTGCAACGTAACGTTGAGCTGTATCACGCCTGGGGCGCGGCAAGCGCGGTCGGCCTGGTGCTGCTGCTCGTGGTGTTCCTGATTTTCTGGGGTATCAACCGCTTCATTCCCATCGAACGAATTCTGGGAGCACGCTAATGAACCTGTTCGCCAGCCTGCGTTATCTGCGGCTCTCCCACGTGTTGTTCACCATCGTGGTTGCAGCGATCCTGCTGTACCTGATCATCCCGGTACTGATCGTGGTGCCAATGTCGTTTTCCGAAGCGCGCTTTCTGCAGTTCCCGCCCAAGCAGTGGTCGACCACCTGGTACGAGGCGTTCTTCAATAGCCGCGAATGGATGTCGGCAGCCAAGGTCAGCCTGATCACCGCTTGCTTCACCATGCTGATCAGCCTGCCGATCGGCATGGCGGCGGCTTACGCGCTCAATAACTCGACCCTGAAGGTCGTCCGCACGCTGCAGATCATTCTGCTGCTGCCGATGATGGTGCCGATCATTCTGATCGCCGCCGGGGTGTTCTTCGTCTACGCGCGCATCGGCCTCATCAGTACGCTGACCGGCCTGGTACTGGCGCATATCATGCTGGCCTTGCCATACGTGATCATCGCCCTGCTCGCCGGCCTGCGTAACTTCGACATGTCCCAGGAAATGGTGGCCCGCAGCCTCGGCATGAACCGCTTTCGGGCGTTCATGGCGGTGACCCTACCGCAGATCAAGCCAAGCGTCGTATCGGCGACGCTGTTCGCCTTCATCACCTCACTGGATGAGACCGTGGTGGCGTTGTTCGTCTCCGGCGGCGACAACCAGACCCTGACCAAACGCATGTTCACCGCCCTGCGTGACGAAATCGACCCGACCATCGCGGCGATCAGTTCGATCCTGATTCTCGCCTCGTTGATCCTGGTAATCATTGCCGGACGCAACAAGCAGGGGTAATGCAGGCGGCCCGAGACCTTTGATTGACAGAAAAGCTGAACGAGAACGCGGGCACGGCCTGCCCGCTCTTTCATTCAGCCTCCAGCACTCTACCCGGCCCTTCGAGTGCCAGCACAGCCTGCCGTCAATCGTCGCAATTCAGCATCTACCAGCCGTGTACCGCTCTATCTCGGCATCGGCCGCTGGGCGGTGATTTTTACAATGAGCCCATCCTTCATAGCCTCAAGGTTCTGATCATGTTGAAAAGCCAATTGCGTGACCCTTCCCTGCTCGTCGAACGTGCCTATGCCAACGGTGCCTGGATCGAAGCCGATGACGGCGGCACCATCGACGTGATCAATCCGGCCAACGGCAGCGTCATCGCCCGCGTACCAGCACTGCAGGCAACGGAAACCCGCCGCGCCATCGAAGCAGCCGAAGCGCGCTTCTCCACTTGGCGTGAAGTGCCGGCTGCCGAACGGGCACGCTACCTGGAAAGCTGGTTTCAACTGATCACGGACAACCAGGAAGACCTGGCGCTGATCATGACCACCGAACAGGGCAAGCCATTGGCCGAGGCGCGCGGCGAGATCGCCTACGGTGCCAGCTTCGTCAAATGGTTTGCGGAAGAAGCGCGGCGTATCTATGGCGACACCATCCCTTCGCCAACAGCAGACCGGCGCATTCTGGTACTCAAGCAGCCGATCGGTGTGGTAGCCGCCATCACACCCTGGAACTTCCCCAATGCGATGATCACCCGCAAGTGCGCCCCGGCATTAGCAGCCGGCTGCCCGGTGCTGGTCAAGCCTTCGGAGATGACACCGCTGTCGGCCCTAGCCCTGGCCGTACTGGCCGAACGCGCAGGCATTCCTGCCGGCGTCTTCAACGTGCTGACCGGCCTGCCAGCGGGCGTGGGCGCGGAGATGACCGCCAACCCGGCAGTACGCAAACTGTCGTTCACCGGCTCCACACGCGTTGGCCAGTTGCTGATGAGCCAGTGCGCCGCCACCATCAAACGCCTGAGCCTGGAGCTGGGCGGCAATGCCCCCTTCATCGTATTCGACGATGCCGACCTCGACCTGGCGATTGCTGGCGTCATGCAGAGCAAATTCCGCAACGCCGGGCAGACCTGCGTGTGTGCCAATCGCATCCTGGTGCAGGATGGTATCTACGAGCGTTTCTCCGAACGCCTGAGTGCGACGGTGGCTCAGCTCAAGGTTGGTGACGGCTTGCAGAGCGGCGTCACCATCGGCCCGCTGATCAATGCCGCGGCAGTGGACAAGGTGGCACGGCATATCGGCGACGCGCTGGAAAAAGGTGCCAGCATCACCATCGGTGGCGCGCCAGAGGGCGAAGGCCTGTATGTACAACCCACTGTGCTGCGCGATGCCAATGCCGACATGCTGCTGGCCAACGAAGAAACCTTCGGTCCGGTCGCCCCGCTGTTCCGCTTCAAGGATGAAGCCGAAGCCCTGGCGCTGGCCAATGCCACACCTTACGGCCTGGGCGCCTATTATTTCACCCAGGACATGCGCCGCGCCTGGCGCGTGGGCGAACGCCTGGAGTTCGGCATGGTCGGCCTGAACACCGGGGTGATCTCCATGGAGGTAGCACCATTTGGTGGCATGAAGCAGTCCGGCACTGGCCGTGAAGGTTCCAAGTACGGTCTGGACGAGTTCCTCGAAGTTAAAGCCTGGCACATCGGCGGCCTCGACTAGGCGTTCCGCTTGCAGACGCCGCCGGGCAGCAGATCCTGTTTTTCCGGCGGCTCAAAACGGCACGAACCGGGCCCGTGCCTGTGTTCAGATGACATGCAGATAGCTCGGGCAACCCCGTTCTGCGCAGAGGGCACTCCATGAATTTCACTGAAGGTTTCGAATCGGTCAGCGTTAACCAGGTATGCAAGCAATACGGCAATCTCAAGGCCCTGCACAATGTCGACCTGAAGGTCGAAGCCGGCGAGTTCATGTCGCTGCTGGGCCCGTCCGGCTCCGGCAAGACCACACTGCTGAGCATTCTCGGCGGCTTCATCCGGGTCAGCTCCGGGAGCATTTTCTTCGGCGATCGCGATGTCACCCTGATGCCGCCGCACAAGCGAGAAATCGGCGTGGTGTTCCAGAACTATGCGCTGTTTCCGCACATGACCGTTGGCGAGAACGTGGCGTTCCCGCTGCGCGCCCGGGGCGAAAGTGCCAGCAAGAGCCGCGAGCGGGTCAAGAACGCGCTGGCCACTGTAGAACTGAGCGGCTATGAAGACCGCAACATCGCAGCCCTGTCCGGCGGGCAGCGCCAGCGAGTGGCCCTGGCCCGCGCCATCGTTTTCGAGCCCAAGCTGATTCTCATGGACGAACCACTGTCGGCACTCGACAAACAGTTGCGCGAGATCATGCAGATCGAACTGCGTGCTCTGCACAAGCGCCTGGGTGCCACCATGATCTACGTGACCCACGATCAGCGTGAAGCGCTGACCATGAGCGACCGCATCGCCATCATGCGTGGCGGAGAGCTGGTGCAGGTCGATACGCCGCGTCGTCTGCATGACCATCCTGCCAATGACTTCGTCGCCAGTTTCATCGGCGAAAGCACGCTGGTTCCGCTGCAGCGCGATGCCAGCAATGGCCTGATCCTTGGCAGCACGCCGCTGCGCACCAGCCGACCGGTTCCGGCATCCGGCGACGTGTTTCTGGCCCTGCAATCGGAAAAGCTGCTACTGGACAACGACAGCGCCGGTGCGGAGTGGAATCGCCTACGGGGCCGGGTTTCCGACATCGTGTTCCAGGGCGAAAGCCTCAAGGTATTCGTCGACCTGGAAGACGGCCCGACCGTCAGCCTGCGTCAGGCGAGCCATCATGAAGGCAACCTCAGCCTGCCACCGATTGGCTCGCCCATGCGGATGCGCCTGCACCCGGAAGACACCATCGTCGTACCGCGCGCCGGTACATGACTCAGGCTCCACAGCCGACTTGTCGACGGTAGCGAGCGGACGATCCGCAACCGTCGACAAGCTCACCCTCCAGCCCTCCGGCAAACCCCAGCCCCTGCAGCGAAATATTTCGCAACGGCGCTGCAAAACAACCGATCCCCCCACTCCCCAGCCGAACTTCAGCGCTTGTGGTTCCGGGCAATCCTTATCCTGATCACGTCACCCGACACCCCTGACGTTCATGGAGATCGAGATGAATTCTGCACTGACTGAAAACCAACGCCTGCTGGCCCTGCGCGAACAACATGTGCCACGCGGCATCGCCACCGCTCACCCGGTCGTCGCGGCGCGCGCCCTGGGCGCCGAACTGTGGGATGTCGACGGCAAGCGATACCTGGATTTCGTAGGCGGTATCGGCGTACTGAACACCGGCCATAGCCATCCGAAAATCATCGAAGCGGTACGTCGCCAGGCTGGTGAGATTTCCCACGCCAGCTTTCAGGTCGTGGCGTACGAAAACTACATCGAACTTGCAGCTCGTCTGAACAAGCTGGTCGGCGGCGCCGAACACTACAAAAGCGTGCTGTTCACCTCCGGCGCCGAGGCCGTGGAAAACGCCGTCAAGATCGCCCGTGGCTACACCAACCGCAGCGCGGTGATTTCCTTCCGCGGCGGCTTCCATGGCCGAACCCTGCTGGGCGTGACCCTGACCGGCATGAGCCAGCCATACAAGCAGAACTTCGGCCCCTTCCCCGCCGAGATTTACCACGCCACCTATCCGAACGCCTATCGCGGTATCAGCAGTGAGGATGCCCTGGCCGAACTCGACGAACTATTCGCCACCGACGTAGCCCCGGATCGCGTCGCGGCCATCATCATCGAGCCGGTGCAGGGCGACGGCGGCTTCCTGGCAGCGCCCAAGGAGTTTCTGCAAGCCCTGCGCGCCCGCTGCACCGAGTACGGCATCGTGCTGATCCTCGACGAAATCCAGGCTGGCTTCGGCCGTACCGGCAACATGTTCGGCTTTCAGCACGCCGGTATCCAGCCGGATCTGGTCACCGTGGCCAAGAGCCTGGCCGGCGGCATGCCACTGTCCGGCGTGGTCGGTCGTGCCGAAATCATGGACGCCCCGACACCGGGCGGCCTCGGGGGTACTTACGGCGGTAATGCAGTGGCTTGTGCGGCGGCTCTGGCGGTACTCGACCTGTTCGAAGAGCAGGATCTGCTGCAACAGGGCGAGACACTGGCGGCGCAACTCAGGGAAGGCTTACTGGCCTTGCAGAAGCGCTACCCACGCATTGGTGAAGTGCGTGGCCTGGGCTTCATGCAGGCCATTGAAATGGTTGCCGACGATGCTCGACAAAGCCCCGATGCGGTGCTCGCCCAGAAAGTCATCGACGAAGCGCGCAATGCCGGCCTGCTGGTCATCAAATGCGGCGTGCACCGCAACGTGGTGCGCTTCCTGGCACCACTGGTGACCACTCGAGAGCAACTGGCTGAAGCCCTGCAGATGCTCGACAAAGCGTTGGCAGCAGCCTGCTGAGTACAACAGGGGGGAACACTTGGCCCGACTTGCCTGGCAGCGTAGGGTCAGCCCCGATCAAGATGGAAGTGGCATGGCATTACTCAGGAGCACGTCATGAGAGTCACCCAATACAAAGCGCTGGGGCTGTCCTTCGGCACCCTGGTTGACCGCGAACGGGGCATTCTCGAGGGTCTCCGACCGCTGGCGGTGCAAGCGGCTATCGCCACCAGCGATGCCCAGTTGCTGAGTGGTTACCGGGACGTCGCCCAGGCACTGGCCAGCAGCACGACAGCGCTCAGCGCGACGGCTTTTCACGGACAGCTTTACCAGCGTCTGGCGCAACATTTGCAGATTATTCCCGGCTGGGATGAAAGTGTGGCATTCAGTAGCTCTTCCTCCCAATGGCCCATATTCGAAGACGCTCCAGGTGCCCTTCAGTACCTGAGCAAATTTTACCGTTTGCTACTGATCGCCCCGCCCTACGGCATCGATCCACAGGCGCAGGCCAAACGCTTGCCCATCGAGTTCGACGCGATCATCGAGCCCGACCATGACGACTGGCACGCAGGCCTGGAACACCAATTGCGTCGCTTGGGCCTGGAGCGCTCAGAGCTGTTACCGGTGCGCAGTACGGAAAGCGACGACCCGTGGATCGACCGGGTGGACTTTCCGGTCTGCACACTGCGCCGCGGCCATAACCAGCCATGGAACCATTCGCCTCAGGCCATGGATGGCAAGCGCTGTGAATATGCCAGCCTCGCCGACCTGGCTCATGCCCATCAGAAGGCACTGCTCACCTGACAACGGATCCGTTTCGACATTGCGAGGATTGAACCATGGACGCTGCAACCAAGCTCGACCGTATCGATATCAACATCCTGGTCCAACTGCAGAAAGACGGTCGCATGACCAACGTCAGCCTTGCCGAGGCGGTGGGATTGTCACCCAGCCCTTGCCTGCAGCGCGTCAAACGCCTGGAGGCGGCGGGCTACATCAGCGGTTATGAAGCGCATGTCAACCTGGCCAAGTTCGCCAATTCGGTCACCGTATTCACCGAGATGACTCTCTCGGATCACAAGCGCGCCGACTTCGTGAAATTCGAGTCGAGCATTCGTGGTATCGACGAGGTGCTCGAATGCCATCTGATCAGTGGTGGCTACGACTATCTGGTGCGCTTCCTGTGCAGCAGCATCCAACACTACCAGGAACTGATGGAGTCGATCCTCGACAGGAACATCGGCATCGAAAAGTACTTCAGCTACATCGTCATCAAGTCGCCGGTGGTCAAGAGCAGCGTGCCACTGCGCAGCCTGGTTCGCGCTGTCTGATGCTCTGCACGCGCGGTGCGCGACCTGAACGCCACATCGCGGGCGAACGGGCTGAGTGGTTGCTCAAAGGCGCAAGCGACCCGTCATAGGGTGGACGACGCTTGCCTACGCGGCCCGATCCGTCCACCGCTCCGCGATCGCAATGGTGGATGAAAAAAGCGTCATCCACCCTACGCCCCTCCTGACGCCCTGCACGCGCACTACGCGCCCCGAACGCCACATCACAGATCCAACCGAGCGAACGGGCTGAGTGGTCGTTCAAAGGTCGTAGGATGGGTGCAACCCATCGGCAATTGATGGGTTTCACCCATCCTACGGGCTGGAAAGCTGGACGAAAGAGCCCATGGGGTTTGCTTGTCGTTCAGCCTCCAGCCTCTAGTGCTTTTATCGGCCGTCCGCTCCCGCCTTATGGCGGCCATCCACCATTACGCTTGCCCCATATCGAGCACACGCGCTCCAGCATCGTGCGCGCAACTGGCGTGCTCCAGCGACCGACCGCCAGGACGGCCCATTTTCCAGCGCTCCGAGTACATGGCGCGAGACTTGCTTTGTGAAAATTACACAGTTTTGAAAAATTCACAGAGTACGCATGAAACACGAAGCAGATGACGCCGGCTGCGATCACCAGCCACAGGCCCCGGTACCGCAGCGTATCAATACCTTCATCGATATCTGGCTCGGCGAGCAGCTTCGCCATCGTCGCAGGCAATCGGGCAAGTCCCTGAAAGCGGTCGCCGACGCCACCGGCATCTCCGTCAGCCTGTTGAGCCAGGCCGAACGCGGCTTGCGCTCGTTGTCCCTGCGTACGCTCAGCGCACTGTCAGAGGAGCTGGATCTGCCGTTGGAGCAGCTCATCCGCAACACCCAGCACCACGACAGCGAAGCCGGCAGCACGGTCGTTCGGGCCGGCCAGCACCCGCTGATCGATGTGCAGAAAAAGCGCATCCACAAGGAAAACCTCACGCCTCCGGGGTCGCCGGGGGCCGTTGAACTGTACCGAGTGGTGATCGAGCCGCAAGGCTCGACCGGCGATGGCCTGTTCACCACCCAGCAGAGCGAGCAGGTCGGCTACATCGTCGAGGGCCAGCTGGAACTGGTGATCGAGGATCGCCTGCTGTGCCTGCAGACGGGCGACAGCTTCTGCTACGACGGCGCCACCCCGCGCCGCTGGCGCAATCCCGGCCAGAGCGTCACAACGGTCATCTGGGCCATTGCCCGCAAGACTTCCTGAACCGCTACCGTCCTTCACATGAGGTAACGCCGCATGAAAAATCGTTTGATGATCGCCACCCTGTTCTCGACGCTGACACTGGCGAGTGGCTTCAGCCAGGCTGAAACGCTGAAGGTCGCCTCGACGCCAACCGGCAGCCCGTTCACCTTCCTCGACACCAAGAGCAACAGCATCCAAGGCGTGATGGTCGACATCGTCAGCGCCGTCGGCGAGCAAGCGGGATTCGACGTGCAGATCGAACCCATGCAGTTCTCCGCACTGATCGGCTCGCTGACCTCCAAACGCGTCGACCTGATCTCGGCCGCCATGTTCATCACCGACGAACGCAAGCAAGTGGTCGACTTCTCCATCCCGGTCTACAGCTATGGCGAAGGCGTGGTGGTGCCGAGCAAGGACACCACCGAGTACACCGAGCTGGCCCAGTTGAAGGGCAAGCGCGTCGGCGTCCAGGTCGGCACGGCATTCGTCACGCCGCTGCAGAGCAGCGGCCTGTTCAGCGATGTGAAGCTGTACGACACCACCGCCGACATGATGCGCGATGCCAATGCCGGGCGCATCGACGTGGCCGTGCTGGACTACCCGATCGCGGCCTATGCCATTGCCCAGGACAACTTCCCCAATCTGCGCCTGGTCACCAGCTACGAACCGACCATGGTCAACAGCATCGGCATCGCCGCGCGCAAGGACGACCCGCAACTGATGGCCAGGATCAACACCGCCCTGGAAAAGCTGCAGGCCGATGGCAGCATCGACGCCATCATCGGCAAATGGGGCTTGTGAGCCTGAACCGAGCGCCTCGCCCGATCGCCCATCGTCCGTGTACTCCACGGCGGCGGCCAGCCGCCGCCGTGCCGACCCGAGAGTCTGTTCATGTCCGAATTTCTGCAACGCTCTGCCGAATACCTGCCGATTCTCCTGCAAGGTGCCTGGCTGACCATTCAGGTGACCATAGGCTCGTTGCTGCTATCCACGTTGCTCGGCCTGGTCTGGGCGACCATGCGGGTCTCGGGAATCGCCGTTCTCGCCTGGCTCAGCAGCTCGATAATCAACCTGCTGCGCGGCATCCCGATCATCGTGCTGCTGTTCTACATCTACTTCGTGATGCCGGATTTCGGCCTGTCGCTGAGCGCCCTGCAGGCCGGCATCATCGGCCTTGGCATCGCCTATTCGGCCTACCAGGCGGAAAACTTTCGCGCCGGCATCGAGGCCATCGACCGGGGCCAGCTGGAAGCCGCCGAGTCGATGGGCATGAGCTGGTGGCTGATGATGCGTCGAGTGGTGCTGCCGCAGGCCTTTCGCATCGTGCTACCGCCCTATGGCAACACCATGATCATGATGCTCAAGGACTCTTCGCAGGCGTCCACCATCACCGTTGCCGAACTCGCCCTGCAGGGCAAGCTGATCGCCACATCCACCTTCCAGAACGCCACGGTGTTCACCCTGGTCGCGCTGCTCTACCTGATCATGTGCGTACCCTTGATCCTGCTGGTGCGCCACTTTGAAAAACGGGGGCAGAAATGATCGAGATCAGCGGGCTGAAAAAGTCCTACGGCAACCTGGACGTCATCAAGGGGGTGGACGCCACCGTCGCCAAGGGCGAGGTGGTGTGCATCATCGGCCCGTCCGGCTCGGGCAAGTCCACCATTCTGCGCTGCATCAACGGCCTGGAAAGCTACCAGGACGGCAGCATCACCATCGACGGCCAGCGGGTCGAGCGTGGCTCGCGCAGCATCAAGGCGATCCGCAGCGAAGTGGCCATGGTCTTCCAGCGCTTCAACCTGTTTCCCCATCGCAGCGTGCTGGAAAACGTCATCGAAGGCCCGGTCTACGTGAAAGGCGAGAACCGCGGGCAGGCCATCGCCCATGCCCGCGAACTGCTGGCCAGTGTCGGCCTCGCGGAAAAGGCCGATGCCCATCCGACCCAGCTTTCCGGTGGCCAGCAACAGCGCGTGGCCATTGCCCGGGCGCTGGCCATGCGACCGAAGGCGATCCTGTTCGACGAACCGACGTCGGCGCTCGACCCGGAACTGGTCGGCGACGTGCTCAAGGTCATGCGCCAGCTCGCCGAGTCAGGCATGACCATGGTCGTGGTGACCCACGAGATGCAGTTCGCCCGTGAAGTGGCCGATCGCATCCTGTTCATCGACGGTGGACGCATCGTCGAACAAGGCAGCGCCAACGAGGTGCTGAACAACCCTCAGAGCCCGCGTACGCAGGACTTTCTGCGTCGCGTCCTGAATCCGCTGTGAGGCACTGGCCATGACCCGAGAATATTACCCACTGCAGCATTCGCTCTGGGCCGCGACTGCGGTTGCCGCACCACGAACCCGGCCACTGAGCGAGTCACTGAAGGCCGATGTGATCGTCATCGGCGCGGGCTACTGCGGCCTGAGCACAGCGTTGCACCTGGCCGAGCAAGGGGTCGACGTGGTGCTGCTGGAAGCGCAGGAGGCAGGTTTCGGTGGCTCCGGACGCAATGGCGGCCAGGTCATTCCGGGCCTGAAGTACGACCCCGGCGAACTGCTGAGCCGCTTCGGCGAAAAAGCAGGGCAGAAGTTGCTCGATTTCGCCGGCAGCACGGCGGATGCGGTGTTCTCGCTGATCGACAGGCACACGCTGGACGTGCCGCGCGTGCGCCAGGGCTGGATCCAGGGCGCGCACAATGCGCAGGCCATGCGGCTGGCGCAGCGCCGTGCCGATGACTGGGCAGCCCAGGGCGTGGCGACCGAACTGCTCGACCGAAGCCAGGCCGAACGCCTGCTGGGCACCAGCAAGTACCTGGGCGGCTGGGTCGATCCACGGGGCGGCGGCATCCAGCCGCTGAGCTATGCACGCGAGCTGGCGCGGGTGGCCATCGACGCCGGCGTGCGCCTGTTCACCCAGTCGCGCGTCAGCAGCCTGAAACGCCATGGCGCGCAGTGGACGGCATCGGTGGCAGGGGGTGGCGAGGTCAGCGCCGAGCGGGTGCTGCTCTGCACCAACGGCTATACCGATGACCTCTGGCCAGCGCTGCGCAAGACCATCATCGATGCCAATTCCTTTCAGGTCGCCACGCAACCGCTGCCGCAGGCCCTGCGGCAAAGCATACTGCCGCAGGGCCATGTGAGTTCCGATGCACGCAACCTGCTGCTCTACTATCGGCTCGACCATACCGGGCGCCTGCTGATGGGTGGCCGTGGCACCTTCCAGGAACCCGACCCTGCCCGCCAGGATCACTGGTCGCATCTCGAGGCGGCGGTGGCCAAGCTGTTCCCGCAGGTCGCCGGTATCCCGTTCGACTACCGCTGGTGCGGCCACGTCGCCGTCACGCGTGACTACCTGCCGCACCTGCATGAGCCAGCCCCTGGCCTGCTGATCGATATCGGATGCCAGGGGCGCGGCGTCGGCCTGCAGACCCGCATGGGACAGGCGTTGGCCAGCTATCTGGTCAGTGGCGATGCCCGGGTGCTGCCGGTGCAGCCATCGAGCATCAAGGCCTTTCCGCTCTATGGCATGCGCCGTCTGTATATCGCGGCCGTGATCGCCTGGTACCGCATAACCGATGGCGGCGTATGAAGGACAGGCGCCAGCCGCCTTTTTCAGCTCAGGATGCAGAACAGCTTCTTCACCGCGACATCGTTGCGCCAGGCATTGGTGGCACCCACAGGAATGAGGATGGCTTCACCGGCATGCACGCGGTAGCGCTCCCCGGTGGGCGTGTCGAAGCGAACACGGCCCTGGTAGAAGTACATCAGCTCGCTGTATCCCGGCTCGACCTGCTGACGCGCATAAGGGCTGCAACGCCAGATACCGATACGCAGGCAGCCGCCACTTTCGAACTGGGTATGGCTGTGCGCCACAGGCTCCGGCGTCAGCAGCACCGAGGCGGAGGGCGGGTTGCAAGGCTGCAGATCGGCATGCGGATCGATCTTCACCGCCCGGGCCGGCATGTCGCCGCTGCTGGCGGCGCCGGTAAAGACGACGAAGATTCGCCGCAACTCACCCTGGTGAGTCCAGCGCAGATTCGCGCCGCGCGGTATCACCAGCGCTTCACCGGCCGATACCGACAACCCATAGCCGTCACCCTCGATATGCAGGGTGCCGGCCTCGACGATGCTCAGTTCGACCCAGGGGTAATCCTCGATCCTCCGCTCGGCATCGCGGTCGCTCGCCACGCCAGCGACATAGCCCTGCCGCGGCTCGTGGAAATGCACCCGGCGCCCTGCGGCGAACGGATCGTCGTGCAGGGGAACAGGTGACTCGGTGAGCAGACGACGCTCGGATTCGGGCTGGGTGAAATGCACGATCGGGCTCATGGAATCACTTCATTCGGCAAAGGGAGTCGGCCTAGCGGCCGAGCACATCGAGAAACTGCTGCCAGCCAGCGGCCAGGCGCACACCGGGGGCGCGAAAGGCATGCAGCGGGATCGGGTTGAACCCCTGACCGACAAGCAGGCCGAGCTCGACCTTTTCACCGGCCGTCATCGCCGCCAGTTGCTTGCCCATCCAGGTCGACATCGCCACGCCGCCGCCGTTGTAGCCGATGGCGTAGAAGCTGCGCTCGTCGAGCTGGCCGGCATGGGGCAGATAGTCGAGCGTCATGGCAACCAGGCCGGACCAGCGATAATCGACCCGGTAATCGCGCAACACCGGGAAGACCACGCCCATGCTGCGCTGCAGGTCATCGAAGGCGCTGCGTGAGTCGTGCTTGCCGAATGCGCCACGGCCACCGAAGATCAGCCGATCACCGACCACCTGGAACCAGCGCAGCATGCGTTTGGTATCGCCGCAGACCTGCCCTCCAGGCATGAGGCTCGCCAGCACGTTCGCCGGCAAGGGTTCAGAGGCGATGATCGCACTGCGAAATGGAATCAGCCGACGATGCAGGGCATCGGTTGCGCGGGTCTGGTCCGAATAGCCGTTGGTAGCGTAGATCACCTGGCGGGCGCTGACCCGCCCTTGCGGCGTCTGCACGATGACCCGGTCGCCCTCGCGCTGCACCTTTTCGGCAGGCGTGTTGATGAAGATCTTCACGCTGGAATCGACCAGGTGCTGGGCGATCCCGCGGGCGTAGTTCATGGGATGAATGCCGCCTGCTTTCGGGGTCAGCAGGCCGCCGGCAAAGATCGTCGAACCGGTCAGTTCGCGCACCTGCTCGGCGGAAATCATGACCGAGGACTCACCCCCGGTTTCGTGCTTGATCCAGTTGGCGGTCGACTCCAGGCCGCCCAGGGCATGAACGTTGTGCGCTGCCGCGATGTGCCCGCCCATCTTCAACCGGGCGTGGCTCAGGCCGAGGGCTTCGACCGTTTCCACCAGGCTGTCCACCGCCGCGTAACCGGTACGGTACAGGTGCAGGGCCGTGTCACGGCCGAAGCGCGCCATCAGGGTGGGAAAGCCGACGCGAAACTTCGGCGAAACCACGCCACCGTTGCGCCCGCTGGCGCCCCAGGCCAGGGTGTTGGCTTCGACGATCAGCGGCTCGCGGCCGCTCGAGGCGATGTGCCGTGCTGCCGAGAGGCCGGTATAGCCGGCACCGATGATCACCACGTCGCACTGCCGATCCCCCTGAAGCGATTGCAGCGCAGGTGCAGGTTGGGCGGTGGCCACCCATAAGCTTTGAACAGTCATGCCGGCCTCTTGGCGAAATAGCGGTCTTTGCTCGCGGCGCGACCGCTCAGCCCAACTCTTTCTCGACAGCGTCAGCCAGCTGCGCCAGCGAAGTGAAGTGGTAGTGCGGCTCGGTGCGCACGGACTCCAGCGTTCCTCCGCTGCCCTTCTGGGCATGGCGGCGCTCGATCCAGCAGGTCTGGTAACCCAGGCGCATGGCCACGCCGATGTCGTGGTACTGGCTCTGCGCGGTGTGCAGGATGTCTTCGAACAGGATGCCCTGGGTCGCGAGGGCGCCACGCACGAAGGCGAAGTACTGCGGATCGGGTTTCTCGTAGCGCGAGTCGTCGATGGTGAATTCGAAGTCGAACGGCTGGTCGAGGGTCTTGGCCATGCAGTCCAGGGCCCAGCGCTGGGCGTTGGTCATCGCCACCAGCTTGTAGTGCTTGCGCAGGCGCTTGAGCGCGTCAACGGAATCCGGGAATGCCGGCCAGTTCTTCACCGAAGCGGCGAGACCTTTCGCATAATCATCGTTATCCGGCAGCCCCAGCGCCTGCGCCATCAGGTGGTAGCAGCGCTCCAGGTCATCCGGGAACCAGCCCGAATCATCCTTGGCGCGGGCCTCGCGGTAGGCTTTGAGAATATCGTCGTCGCTGTGGGCCTTGCCCGCTTCGCCCGACACTTCGCGGATATGGGCAAGGATGCCGGCTTCAAAATCGATCAGGGTACCGACGACGTCGAACGTCAGGGCTTTGAACTGCTTGAAAGACATAGGGCGCTCCGCAAGAAAGATCGTGAGGTGAAACTGTCTGGTCGGTTCATTATCGACCCACCCTCTCACGAAATATTCTGTTTTGCTTCCCACCTGAGGCATAACCTACTGTTTTTCTACTCGCCAAGCAGCAGCTATGCTCAGAGGGTCGATTCGAGGGTCGCTGCCAAGCCCAGATGGGGATACAACGCATCGATCTTCAACAGGTCATCGCGCATTTCCTCGACGATCCAGTCACGTACTTCTTCCACCACTGGGCGCACCGGTCGATTGCTCGGCACCACCAGGCAACAGCGCCTCGACGCGACCCGAATGGTATCCGTCGCGGGTACCAGTTCCCCCTTGCACAGCGCGTTGGACACCACGTTCAACCAGCCAAGGGCAATCCCCTGCCCGAGCAGCGCAGCCTGTACCACCACCGCGTAGTCGGAGAACACCAGGGTACTGGCGCTCGCAAAAGCCGCTGCCCAACCACGATCCTGCGCGTCCATGCTGATCAGCGTCGGCTGCTGTTTTTTACCCCGTGCAGGCCGCATTTCCTTCAGGTAGTGAGGGTTACAGACCGGCAGGGTAATTTCCGGCAAAACCCTTGTATCAGAGGGCTTCAGGCTCCCTTGCTCGAGGTAGCGCATGCCCAGATCGACATCCACCAGAGGCCCGCCGATCTTCCCGTACATCAGCTGATAACGCATGTCGACCATGGGGAATCGCTGATTGAAACGGCTCATTCTCGGCATCAGCCAGTGCGTGGTGAATGCCGTGGAAACCGACAGGGTAACGGTTTCGATGCCAGTGGCACGGGCTTCGATTTCACTGATCGCCGACTCGATGGTGCCGAACCCTTCCTGCACCCGACGATACAGAATGCTGCCGCTTTCGGTCAGTCTGGCACCACCCCGAACCCGCTCGAACAGTTGCACGCCGAGATGTTCTTCCAGGCGCGACAGCATGCGGCTGACTGCCGGCTGGCTGACGCACAGTTCGTCCGCCGCGCGGGTGAAGCTGCCACAACGAGCAGCGGCTTCAAAGACGAACAGCGAACTGGAACTGGGAAGTTTTCGGCGTAGATTTGACATGACTTGAGATTATGCTTAATCCAACTATTAGTAAATTGTCCGAGGCAAACCGGCCTGCCTATTCTTGCCAGCGACTGCGCGCGAAGCCAACGGCCTCGATCACACCGCACCTGATACCGACACTCGACCCCGCGAGGCCGCTCTTTATATGGAAAACGCCCTGAAGTTTTATATCGATGGTCACTGGGTGGAGCCCTCTGGCCGCGAACGGCTGGCGGTGATCGACCCCGCCACCGAACAGCCTTTTGCCGAGATCGCCATGGGCAACGAGACCGACGTCGAAGCGGCGGTCATGGCAGCTCGCCGCGCCTTCCCAGGGTTCGCCAGCAGTTCGCCGGCACAACGCAAGCAACTGTTGCAACGGGTTCTGCTGGCCTTCATGGAGCGCTACGACGAGATCGCCAAGATCATCACCCGCGAGGTAGGTGCCCCTGAAGCGCTGTCCCATGCCTGGCAGGCTGGTATCGGCAAGCGCCATCTCGAGCAACTACTGCGTACCCTCGACAGCTTCGAGTTCCAGAAAGCTCGCGGCAACACGCTGATCAGCCAGGAGCCGGTGGGCGTAGTCGCTCTGATCACCCCATGGAACTGGCCGATCAACCAGGTAGTCTGCAAGGTCGCCCCGGCGCTAGCCGCGGGCTGCACCATGGTATTGAAACCCAGCGAAATCGCGCCGCTCAATGCCCTGCTGTTCGCCGAGGTAATGCACGATGCCGGCGTACCTGCCGGGGTCTTCAACCTGATCAATGGCGATGGCCCGACCGTGGGCGCTACCCTTTGTGCGCACCCGCAAGTCGACATGGTGTCGTTCACCGGCTCGACCCGTGCGGGCATTGAAATCGCCCGGCTGGCGGCGCCCACGGTAAAAAGGGTGCACCAGGAACTGGGCGGCAAGTCAGCGAACATCCTGCTTGACGATGTGGATCTGCAAAGTGCCGTCTCCGCGGGCGTGAACAGTTGCTTCAGCAACAGCGGCCAGTCATGCAACGCTCCGACCCGCATGCTGGTGCCCGCCGCCCTGCACGACCAGGCCGTGGAGATCGCCCGCCGCGCTGCCCTTGACCATCGCCTCGGCGTGCCCGACGAGGCGGGTACCACCCTGGGCCCGGTGATCAGCCAGCGGCAGTTCGACTCGATTCAACGGATGATCGCCACCGGCATCGACGAAGGCGCACAACTGGTATGCGGCGGCCTGGGTCGCCCCGCGCATCTGCCCGAGGGCTATTACGTGCAGCCGACGATCTTCGCCGATGTCACGCAGGACATGACCATCGCCCGTGAAGAAATCTTTGGCCCGGTGCTGGTGATTCAACCGTACGAGGATCAGGAGCAGGCAGTGAGCATGGCCAATGACAGCGTCTTTGGCCTGGCCGCCTACGTGCAATCGTCCGACCTGCAGCGAGCCCGCAGCGTTGCCCTGCAGATGCGCGCCGGCAGCGTCTACATCAACTATCCCGACTGGGATGCCGCCGCTCCGTTCGGCGGCTACAAGCAATCGGGCAATGGCCGCGAGTACGCCGAATGGGGGCTTGAAGCATTTCTGGAAACCAAGGGCATCGTTGGCTGGGGAAACTGAGCGTTCCGAGAGTCAGCTGGTCAGCGAGCTGACTCCCGCCCCCTGGCTAAGCGCCGAGCATTTCTGACTCAAGCTTCGTCACGGGCACCTCTGCCCTGATCAAGTCAGCGATGCGCTCGGCGATCATGATGGTCGGCACGTTGGTGTTGGCGCAGGGAATCGATGGCATCAGCGACGCATCGCAGACCCGCAAACCTTCGACATCGATCACCCGACCATCCCCCCCGGTCACCGCCAGCGGATCGTCTGCACGCCCCATGCGGCAGGTACCGGATGGATGCCAGGTACCACCGACATTGCGCTGCACGAAGTCGGTCAACGCCGCATCGTCGGCCAGCAGCTTGTCCAGGGTCACGCCCCGGGTGATCAGCCCGTGCACCAGTGCCTTGCGCAGCGGCCCGGCGATATCCAGCAACAGGCTCAGGGCGCCACGCTGCAAGGCGTTGAAAAGACCCGGCATCGCCACTCTGGCCACCCGTGGCGAATAGCTGGATGGAAACACCACGCTACGCTGCGCGGCCATCTGCTCGTCCGAGAGAATTGTCGCGCCGAACCGCAAAGCCTGCTTGAGGCGCTGCAGATCACGGGGGTCGGAAAGCATATCGAAGCGCACCTGCGGTTCAACCTGCGGATCCTTAGAGGCGAGACGCAGGCGACCGCGGGAATAGGACTTGTTGACCCAGAAAAACATCGTCCCCAACCGGTAACCGATGGAGTGCCACCCGGAGCGCGACAGAATCGCCCCATGCATATCGCCCATCACCGTACCGGCCAGCTCGGAGGAAAAACGCACTATCGCCTGCTCGTGGTGCTCCTCCGGAAACGGCGTGCGGCCCCGCCGGGTGAGCAAGGCCGAGACGGCAATCGACGGGTGCTCCATCAGGTTGCCACCGACTCCCGGCCTGTCGGCCACCATCGCAATGCCAAGCGACATGAGCTCGTCAGCCGGGCCGATACCGCTGCGCATCAACACGGCGGGGCTGTGCAGGGCGCCAGCACAGACGATCACCTCGCGCGCCATCAGCGATTCGCTTTCGCCGCCCCGAGGCACAATGCGCGCCCCGATGGCCTTTGCCGACTCGAACAACACTCGATCCACCAGGCAGTGCGTGCGAATGGTCAGATTGCTGCGCTTGCGCACCTCATCGGTCAGATAACATACCGAGGTTGGAATACGCTCGCCCTGCTCGCTGACGCCAATCGCCCCCACGAACACGCCCTCTTCCCAGCGGCCATTCTGGTCGGGCTTGTGCGCCAGCCCCTGGCGACCAAGGGTGTCGATCACCGCTCGGACAAAAGGCGACAGGCGTTCGTCGGGCGTGCGCCGGATACGCACCGGGCCGCCATGCCCATGCAGCCCGGCATGCTCGGCCCCGGTGAAGTCCTGATCGTTTTCCAGCTTGCGAAAGTACGGCAGACAGCTCTCCCAGCTCCAGCCCTCAGCGCCCAGTTGCTGCCATTCGTCATAGTCCGCCGGCGCTCCGCGGTTGGTCATCAGCGCATTGATCGCCGAGCCGCCACCAAGAATTCGCCCCTGCTCATAACGCCGCTCGGCCTCGGCCCGGTTCCCCATCCAGGCGCCGAGCCGCTGCCAGATATTGCTGACGTCCAGGTAGGCACGGCCCGGATAACGACTGCGAATCGCTGGCGGCATCGTGCTCAGGGAAATATCCCGCCCGGCCTCGATCAGACAGACCTGTTTATCCGGGTCTTCGGAAAGCCGCGCAGCGAGCACACAACCCGCCGAGCCGCCACCTAGGATCAGGTAATCGATCATGCAGGTACCCTGCGCTTACTGAATGAATTTCAGCCAGCGATCCTTGGCCGCGATACCGGCTGCCGAGGCCCACCACTCTTCCGACATCAACGCTTGCCTGGCAGCGTTATCCGGCGAACTTGGCAGCTCCTTGGCACGCTGCTCGGTGATCTTGCCAGTCTCGAAGGCCGCCGGGTTACCTGGGCCGTAGTCGATATACAGCGGCAGGTTGGCCTGCAATTCAGGCGACAGCGCTTCGTTGATGAACCTGACCGCGGCATCGTAGTTCGGCGCATTCTTGAGGATACACAGCTGCGTGTTCTGCAGCAGGCCGTCGTTATAGGTGAAGGCGACATCCGGGTTGCTCTGCTGAACGGCGCTGGCGCGACCGTTCCAGATCATCAGCATGTCGACCTCGCCATCGGCCAGCAACTGCGCCGACTGCCCACCCGAACTCCACCACACGGCGATGTCCGGCTTGATCTGCTCCAGCCGCTTGTAAGCGCGATCGACATCCAGGGGATAGAGTTCGTCACGCGGAACGCCGTCGGAAAGCAGCGCTGCTTCGAGGGTACTCATGGGATCGTTACGCAGGGCGCGGGTGCCGGGGAAGTTTTCCACATCCCAGAATTCGGCCCAGGTCTGGGGGATCTTTTTCAGGTTTTTCTGGTTGTAGCCGATCACCGATGAATAGAATTCGTAGGCCACCGAGTACGGCGTGCGGTATGACTCCGGCATGCTTTTCACGTTGGGCATCTTGCTCAGATCCAGCGGCTCGATCAGTCCTTCGTTGCCACCACGCAAGCAGTTTGATGGTGGCGTATCGATCACATCCCATACCGGTTTCTTCGCGTCGCCCTGGGCCTTGACCATTGGCCAGGCGTCCGGCGCACTGTCCTGTTTGATGGTCAGGCCCAGCTTTTTCGCGGCAGGGTCGAGAATGGCCTTGGTCTGCGCCTCCTGATAGCTACCGCCTTGGGAGACAAAGGTGATCTGGTCGGCCATGGCGGATGTCGCACACGCCACCGAAAGACTCAACAGGGATAGGACGGAAGCAAAAGCTGCAGCAACAGACAAGGTTTTCATGGCAAATCATCCTGGAAGTAGATTAATTCGGCAGCGCAAAAACCCTCGACTGACACCCGGCACCCGCGTGCTCTGCTCAGGTTTGCTTTTTTTGTTTATCCGAGCGGGACAGCTGGACGTTACAAGAGCATGACGCGCCAGGGCAATGCACGAATAGTTACCAACCCCATAACCTCAAATCATGCACAAAACACCTCTGAATGATCGCTTCGAAACCGTCACCTGAGCGCGGCAAACGGTAGTCGCTGACTTAGCGCATGAGCCAGGTAGCGAACGAATATCGAAATACGCTGGGGAATATGGCGGCGATGCTGGTAGACCGCGTAGATATCGCCATGGGGGGCCTGATGATCTGTCAGTAGCGCCTGCAGGCGTCTGGTCTCAAGGTGCTCCTGCACATCCCAGCGTGAGCGCAGGATCAGCCCGTGACCTTCCAGCGCCAGGCTGACGGCCACCTCACCGTCGTTGCTGGATAATGTGCCATTGACCTTGTGAGAGAACTCCTGGCCGTTCTTGCGGAAACGCCAGATTGCATAGTCGCTACCGAACTGGCGTAAAACGATACAGTTGTGCGCCGCCAGATCAGCCACGCAGGCCGGCTCAGGCATAGCTTCAAGGTATCGTGGTGATGCACATAGAATGCGCGGATTCTCCAATAGCCTGACGCCGATCAGGCGCGAATCCGGCGGTTCGCCCATGCACAAGCCGACGTCGAACTGATCATCCAGCAGGCTCAAGGGCTGACTGGTGAGCTCCAGGAATATTTCCAGCCCGGGATGCAGACGAGCGAACTCCGAAACCACGGGAGCCAGATGGCGCCTACCGAATCCCAGGGTAGCGTTGATCCGCAGCCGACCGCGTAATGTCGCCTGGCGACTGTCGAGCGCGCTCTCCAGCTCCTCGAGCTGCCGCAGGATCGGCCGCCCGCCTTCCAGATACTGCGCCCCCTCAGGGGTCAGCGAAAGCCGCCGCGTGGTGCGTTGCAGCAATTGCACACCCAGTCGCGCCTCTAGCTGACTCAGACGCTTGCTCACGGCTGGCAATGAAAGGCCCAGGTGGCGCGCCACTTCGGTGAGGCTGCCGCGGGTGGCCACTTGCTGGAAAAAACTCAGATCATCGATCGCACTCACGGATTCTTTCTCTAAATCTAATAATGGCTTTCGCCGCAGACCAATTATTAATCCATGAACACTGCATACACTGGCCGGCGTCTACCTTCAATCCCAGGAGTCGCATCATGAGCAAAGCCCATTACAAGATCGCAGTGATCCCCGGCGACGGCATTGGCAAGGAAGTCATGCCAGAGGGAGTGCGCGTGCTCGACGCGGTGACGGCCAAGCACAACATCGAACTGCAGTGGGACTGGTTCGACTTCGCCAGCGCCGATTACTACCTGGCTCACGGCAAGATGATGCCCGACAACTGGTTCGAGCTGCTCAAGGAGTACGATGCCATCTACTTCGGCGCAGTCGGCTGGCCAGACGTGGTGCCGGATCACATCTCTCTCTGGGATTCGCTGCTGCAGTTCCGCCGCGAGTTCGATCAGTACGTCAATCTGCGGCCCTGCCGCCTGATGCCTGGCGTGAAAGCGCCCCTGGCCAATCGCAAGCCCGGCGACATCGATTTCTGGGTAGTACGCGAGAACACCGAAGGCGAGTATTCCAGCGTCGGAGGCAAGATGTTCCCGGGTACCGAGCGGGAAATCGTCCTGCAGGAAACGGTGATGACCCGGGTGGGCGTCGACCGCATTCTCAAGTTCGCCTACAACCTGGCGCAGAGCCGGCCGAAGAGGCACCTGACCTCCGCTACCAAATCCAACGGAATCGCCATCACCATGCCGTATTGGGATGAACGTGTCGCCGAAATGGGCAAGAAATACCCCGAGGTGAAGGTCGACAAGTACCACATCGATATCCTCACCGCGAACTTCGTCCTGCACCCCGATTGGTTCGATGTAGTCGTTGCGAGCAACCTGTTCGGCGACATCCTTTCCGACCTGGGTCCGGCCTGTACCGGCACCATAGGCATCGCACCGTCGGCCAACATCAACCCAGAGCGCAACTTCCCGAGCCTGTTCGAGCCGGTGCACGGTTCGGCACCGGACATTGCCGGCAAAGGCATCGCCAACCCCATCGGACAGATCTGGTGCGGCGCCATGATGCTCGACCACCTCGGTCACCCGGAGGCCGGTGCTGCCGTGCTGGCGGCCATCGAAAACGTCCTGGCCATGGGGCCGGAGCGCGCGCCGCTGACCCGTGATATTGGTGGCACCGGCAACACCGAGGCGCTCGGCAAGGCCATCGCAGCAGCCTGCTGACAACTCGGAATAGCGCGCAATCTTCTGTTTCAGCAGCAGGATTCAGAGGATTGTTGCGCGCCGCTCAGGCATGGTTACAACATCTTCACGACTGCAACGAGACGACTCATGGCCCTGCTGTTCAAAACCGATGATGAGCGCGCCCGGCAATGGCAGGCGCTCTTCGAGCAGTACGCCCCCGACATTGAGGTACGCCTCTGGCCGGCTGTAGGTGATGCGCGTGACATCCGCTACTTCGCCGCCTGGCAGCCACCCGCAGACCTCGCGACGCGCTTCCCCAACCTGAGCGTGGTGTTCGCCACCTCGGCCGGCGTTGACCAGTTCGACCCGGCGCAGTTGCCCGATTCCATCGACCTGGTGCGCATGCTCGACCCGGGCATCACCCAGGGTATAACCGAATATCTGTGCTTTGCCGTCATGGCTCTGCATCGCCAGATCCCCCTCTACCTCGACCAGCAGAAGCAACAACAGTGGCAAGCACACGCTCTGCTGCCCGCGGCGCAACGGCGTATCGGTATCATGGGGTTGGGTAATCTGGGCAGCGCTGCGCTCGACAGCCTGCGCCCCTTCGGTTTCCCGCTCAGCGGCTGGTCACGCTCGCCCAAGCAACTCGAGGGCGTGCAGAGCTATCACGGCATACAACAGTTGCCGGAATTTCTCGCCCAATGCGACATCCTCGTCTGCCTGCTACCGCTGACCAGCGAAACCCAAGGCATTCTCAACGCCCAGACCTTTGCCGCATTGCCGCGCGGTGCACAGTTGATCAACCTTGGTCGTGGCGCACACCTTCAGGAAGATCACCTACTCGCAGCGCTGGACAGCGGACAGCTGGCACATGCCATCATCGATGTGCTCGATAGCGAGCCGCCAGAACACTCCCACGCCTTCTGGCAGCATCCGCGTATCTGGCTAACCCCCCATATAGGCGCAATGACCTCGCCACACAGTGCCTTCGCAGTGCTGCTCGCCAACCTGCGCAGGCATCAGCGTGGCGAACCGATGCTCGGTTTGGTTGACCGCAGCGCCCACTACTAATAGAGCGCCTGCACCAAGCGTGGATGGAAGCACGATAGAGCTAGACTTGGCGTAAGAACGCCACTTCACTCTGCCTAGGCGAATAAGACCAATGGCTGGAATGGCAGAATGGCAACAAGGTGGGAATCCCCCTATAATTCGGCCACTTTTTTGGCCCACATCAGGGAGTCACCCATGAGCTACAGCAAGGTTCCGGCCGGTAAAGACCTGCCGAATGACATCTACGTCGCTATCGAAATCCCGGCCAACCACGCGCCGATCAAATACGAAATCGATCACGACACCGACTGCCTGTTCGTCGACCGTTTCATGGCCACCCCGATGTTCTACCCGGCCAACTACGGTTTCATCCCGCACACCCTGGCCGACGACGGTGACCCCCTCGACGTGCTGGTCGTGACCCCATATCCGGTAGCGCCAGGCTCGGTGATCCGTGCCCGCCCGGTCGGCGTCCTGCACATGACCGACGAAGCCGGTGGCGACGCCAAACTGATCGCCGTCCCGCACGACAAGCTGACCACCATCTACAAGGACGTCCAGGAATACACCGACCTGCCCCCGCTGCTGATCGAGCAGATCAAGCACTTCTTCGAAAACTACAAGGATCTCGAGAAAGGCAAATGGGTCAAGGTCGAAGGTTGGGGCAACGCCGAAGCGGCCCGCGCCGAGATCACCAAGGCAGCTGCGGCTTATCAAAAATAAGCCCGACCTGCCTTACGAAAGCCGGCCACAAGCCGGCTTTACGCGATGATAATCTTTCGGCCTTAGGCGTCAGCTGGATCGGCACGAACTAGAGATCAAGCAGAAGAGTCGAGCCCTTCGCTCGAGACACGCAAGCCGTCAGGCACGATCCCTTCTCTGCGTCATCAAGAATGAAGTCCTGGTGATCAACTTCTCCGGCGAGGTAGCCGATCTTGCAAGTGCCACACAACCCCGACAGACAGGATGTCTCCACTGGGTAGCCTGCCTGTTGCAGGATCTCTGCGAGGCTCTGGTCAGGCGCGATGTGAAGCTTCTCTCCGGTGCTCGCGATCTCTGCGATGAAGCCGTCTTGCAGCCCGGCATCGGCCAATGACTCTTTGACCGGAGCCTTGAAGTGCTCAAAATGCACCGTGCCCGTTGGCCAGTGCTTCGATGCGACCTTGCATGCCTCCATGAAGCCACCTGGCCCGCAGTAGTACAGATGGCACTCTTCACCCGGGCTTTCCAGCAGCGTCGTAATGTCCAGGCTGTTGTTGGGATCCCCCCCATCGAAGTGGAACCTCACTTTCCCTGATTTGGCCAAATCCTCCAGCTCATCCTGGAAGGCCGCAAACTCGGCGCCTCTGGAGCAATAGTACAACTCGTAGGGGATGCCTTCGGCTTCGAGCTGGTGAGCCATCGATTTCATCGGCGTGACACCGATACCACCTGCGAGGAGATAGACTTTTCCCAGCCCTGGCACCAGCTCGAAATTATTACGCGGGACACTTACCCGAACGGTGTCGCCAACCTTGATGTTCTCGTGCACGGCGGCGGATCCACCACGCCCTTTGAGATCCTTCAACACGGCGATGACATAGCGGTGACGGTCGCTGGGCGAGTTGCACAGGGAGTACTGCCGAACGACACCAGGAGCCGCATGAATATCAATGTGTGCACCTGCGGTAAACGGCGGCAACGGCGCCCCATCAGGCGATACAAATTCGTAGGAGTTGATTCCGGTCGCTTCCATCCGGATTTGCTTAACCAGCAACTCAAGATGTGTCACGGAAGCCTCTTCTAAAATAGCGTTCATACCTCACCTCGGCATTGCTCAATGCCGTAACCGGACTATGTCGAGCCCGGTTACGGAGTGGCTTTGTTGTTATTTTTTGAAGCTCTGCTCAAGTTGCTCCAGCCGTTCCTTGACGAAGATCTCGCGATCACGGCCCTTGAGCGTATCTGCCTCGGACATGATCGCGACGGTCTCCTTGGCCAGGCGTCGGCGGTTAGCGACTTCCTGCTCGACGGTGTCTGCCAGCGGCATTTCGAACACGTTACCGGTGCAGTAGCTGTTCGGTTCACCTGCCATGGAACGCAGCCAGTCGGCAAAGCCCTTGGCTGAAGCAGCTGGGTTGGTACCGCGTACACCATCACGCAGCATCTTGCGGAAGGCATACAGGCCGGCGTCGAACTTGGTCGGGTTTTCCAGCTTGTGCACGGCGATGGGGCGCTGCGAAATGATTGCTTCGTAGTCACCCGGCGCGTACTGCGCATCCTTGTAGTTCTCACGCTCACGGTGGTTCGATGGAATCGGCGGAATATCACTGAGCTTGTACTTGCCGAAACGCTCTGGGCGGCGCATGGCCACCTGGCCCTCAAGGAAGTCGATGGTTTCGTAGCCGACCATTTCCTTGTTGCCCACACCACGGGTATCGATACCGGGGCCCATGACGCGCCAACCGATCATTTTGCTGTTCTCGTCATCCACCGGCACCGTCCAGCGCACGATATGGAAGCGACTGAAGAGTTTCTTCTTCGAGCCATCTTCAGAGGTGTAGGCATGCAGACTGAGGTTGGGCAGTACCTGATGCTGCACGCGTAGGAACATCTTGTCCTTGTCGACACGACGAGCACCCGCGCAGGCCAGGCTACGGCCCTGATGTACTGGAATGAACTGCATATCCGGGGCGACTTCCATGGAGGCCGCGCCTACCTCATCGAAGGTGGTGCCCTGGAAGTGCTCGTCCACCACGTTTTTGGCGGCATGCAGTGCGGTCGGGTGGAAGTTGTCAGCGGCGTTGTCCTGCACCTGCAACCAGTTGCAATGCTGGAAGTTGCTGTAAGGCACCAGTTCGTCGCCTTCCATCACCGTGAAATTGCCTTCCCACTCAGGAAACGGCGGCTCTTCTTCCGGCGGGCCCATGTAGGCAAACACCAGACCATGACGTTCGAAGGCCTTGTAGGCACCCTGTCGAATCGAGCTTGCGTATTTCTCCGCGTCCTTTTCCTCACCAGCCGGGAACGGTACGTGCAGGCAGGCCCCGTCCACATCGAAGACCATGCCGTGGTAGCAGCATTTGATGCCCTTCTCCTGAATGGCGCCGTACTCCAAGGATGCACCACGGTGGCAGCAATGTGCGTGCATGACACCGATCTGACCGCTGCCATCGCGGAAGGCGACCAGCTCCTCGCCGAGGATCTTCAGAAAGCGTGGAGTATCGGTCAGCTCCAGAGACATACACACCGGATGCCAGAAACGCCGCATGTACTCCCCGGTAGGCGTGCCAGGGCCGGTTTCAGTCAGCTCCGGGTCGTGATCTGGAACCTTGTTGGTGTGGTAACCGCCGTAAGCGATCAGCTTCTTCGGGATGGGCGCTGCGCCGCCGGTGGACTGCTTGGCTTCGTGCTGTTCGAGTTTCTCGGTCATGACATTATCTCCGTTTTTGTTCTTAAGCGAGATTTCAGGCTACTGAACTCTGTATACAATTTATCTGAACAAAATGACGCGCGGTTTGTGGATGATTTCACTCCTCATCTATCAGCGTTTAGTTAGTTGTGAGCCTTGTCCACAAGGGCGGACGCCTTGATCCACGGCATCATGCCGCGCAGCTGCTCACCGACCACTTCGATCTGGTGGCGCTTGAGCTGATTGCGACGCGAGGTGAGCGTCGGATTGCCAGCCTTGCTTTCAAGGATGAAGGCCTTGGCGTAGGAGCCGTCCTGGATGAACGCCAAGGCTTCGCGCATGGCCTGTTTGGTTTCGGCAGTGACAATTTTCGGCCCAGTGATGTACTCACCGAATTCGGCATTGTTGGAAATGCTGTAGTTCATCGTCGAGATACCGCCTTCATAGATCAGGTCGACGATCAGTTTCAGTTCGTGCAGACACTCGAAGTAAGCGAGCTCGGGCGAATAGCCTGCCTCGACCAGCACTTCAAAGCCGTTCTTGATCAGATCCACCGCACCGCCACACAACACCACCTGCTCACCGAACAGATCGGTCTCGGTTTCCTCACGGAAATCGGTTTCGATGATTCCGGCCTTGCCACAGCCAATCGCCGAAGCGTAGGCCAGCGCCAATGAGCGAGCAGTACCGGACACGTCCTGATCGATGGCAATCAGCGCTGGCACGCCACCACCTGCCGCATAAGTTGAGCGCACGGTGTGCCCCGGTGCCTTCGGCGCGACCATGAACACATCCAAATCGGCGCGCGGCATCACCTGGCCGTAGTGAATGTTGAAACCGTGGGCAAACACCAGCGCCGCACCTTTACGAATGGCCGGTACAACGTCACGGGTGTAGACCTCGGCGATCAGCTCATCGGGGATCAGCAACACCACCAGATCTGCACCGCTAACAGCCTCATCTACGCTCATCACCACCAGCCCGGCCGCGGCCGCTTTGCCCCAGGATGCACCACCCTCACGCAATCCGATGACCACATCAGCGCCGCTGTCCCTGAGGTTCAGCGCTTGGGCATGGCCTTGAGAGCCATAACCGATCACCGCGATCCGCCTATCCAGCAACAGCGACATGTCCGCATCTTTGTCGTAGAAAACTTTCATTTCTCACCCTCTCAGGACATGGAACTCTGTATACAGAGTTCTGAATCTATCGTACCGTCTTCGGAAGTCAAGAGATGAATTGGAATCAGCATGGAGAACATGGACAATGACCATCACTTATAAGCCGACACCGCCGAACGCCGCCATGACGACCAAGTTGCGAAAGATCCAAGCCCGCCCCGACTACGTGGATGAGGTCTACCAGACGCTTCTGGATGCCATCAGCGACGGCAGCCTGGCGCCCGGCACCCGCCTCACACAGGAAGAGATCGCTGAGCAGATGCAGATCTCGCGTTCACCCGTGCTCCAGGCGCTGCGGCTACTGAAAAAGGATGGTCTGGTTCAGGACGCACCAGGTCGTGGCGTGCTGGTCACCCCACTGACGGTGGAGTCGATCAGCAACCTCTACCTGATCCGCGGTGCGCTAGACAGCCTGGCGGCGAAGATGGCCGCCGAGCGCAAGTTCAAGATTGATCAAAAAATCATCGAGAACGGCCGACGCATTGCGAAAGGGAAAGATGTGAGGGCAATGATCGAGGCGGATGTTGCCTTTCACAGCGCGATTTACGAGGCTTCTGGCAATCCCTTGATCGCACAAAGTGCTCAGGTCTACTGGGTTCATTTGCGTCGCGCCATGGGCGCCGTTCTCCAGTCGTCAGCGCAACGTCAGTCGATTTGGGACGAACACGAGGCCATTGCCGTGGCCATTGCCGAGGGGGATTCACTACGGGCCGGCGAGCTGACCGACGTTCACACGACGATAGCCCGAAAGAACCTCGCTGCGAGGCTGGACGACTACCTGATGCAGGGTAGCGCAGAAGCGCGTTAAGCCTGCTCACCTTGCGTGGCAAACGCTGCTTGCCACAGTGCTCTGCTCGCTCAATTGTCGATTCGACACTGATCGACCAGCCAATCGTGGAACGCCACGATCTTGGGCGAGTTTCTCTGCGTGTGGCGATAGCACAGGAAGTGGATCTCTCGCATCACGGGCTCACAGCCCTCGATCCCGTACTTCACCAAACGTCCATCAGCCAGTTCCTGCTGCGCAAACCGCACACTCTCCAGCGCCAATCCCAGGCCATCGACAGCAGCAGCTATCGCCAAAGCCCCTCGGTCGAAAGATGGCCGGTGGATGATGTCCGGTAACGACTGTCCGTGTTGAATGAAGTAATCGCGCCAAGACAGCGGGTTCAACTGCGATTCGATGAGTGCGATGGAGCCCAGCTCCCGAAGCTCGATTTCTCTCGCCGGGCCCAAGAGAGCCGGTGCTCCCAGTGGGCAGCATTCCTCCAGCCCAAGGTTTTGGACGAAGATCCCTGGACTCTTCATGGCAGCCGAATACGCAATCGCCATATCCAGCTCCGGATGCTTATGCAGGTCTACCGAGGATGCACTGGACGACAGATTCAGCGAGAACTGGGGGTATTTGCTGAGAAAGTCTGGAAGCCTTGGCCCAAGCCACTTGCTTGCGAAGCTGGGCGAGCAGTGAACCGCCAGTTTTTCCGTTTCGGCAAAAGGCCGAAGTGCAGTGCATATCTGGTCGATGGAATCGAAGGCCGGCTTTACAACTTCAAACAGGCGCCGCCCCTGGTCATTCAACTCCAGAGATCTACTGTGCCTGTGAAAAAGGGGGAATCCAAAAAAACTTTCCAGGCTCTTTATTTGGTGACTAATCGCAGAAGGCGTTTGGTGTAACTCAGTCGCTGCAATGCTGAAATTGCCATGACGGGCAGCGGCTTCAAATGCTCTAAGTGCAATCAGGCTCGGCTTTGTACTCATTATTTTAATTTCACCTGTGAATTTTTTTCACACCCCTATGAAATAGCATCGTTTGTAGCGCTCTGCAAGGTTTGTGAATGTACAGCCTCCGCCAGCCAACTGAGGACTTACAGATGAATATCAGTGTCAATAAACCTGCAAGCACGCTGACTCAGGCAAAGAACAGAATCTCAATCTATCAGCCCGAGCAGGAAGGCCTGATATATCCCGAAATTCCCGAGTTCGACAATTATGCCGACCATCGTCAGCACCTGAAGGAACGTCTTGTCGCGGCATGCCGAGCATTCGCCATTCATGGCCTGGATTACGGCTTTGCTGGGCACCTGACCGTTCGCGATCCGGAGTTCCCTGAGCTCTACTGGACGAACCCAATGTGCGTTCACTTCTCTCAGGTGAGGGTATCCAACCTGATCCTGGCCGATCATAGCGGCAAAGTAGTTGAGGGTGACTACGCCATCAACCGTGCTGGCTTTGTCCTGCATGCCAATGTTCACGAGGCGCACCCGCATATCCTCGCAATGTGTCACGCACATACCGTCTATGGGGGGGCGTGGGCAGCCACAGGCCTTCCCCTGGAGCCCATTACCCAGGATGCGGCAGCTTTCTTCGAAGACCAACTGGTCATTACCGCCGAAGCTGGAGCGGTAGCAGTGAAGACCGATTCGGGCAAATCCATCGCATCGCTCTTCGGCAAGCACAAGGCAATTCTGCACCAGAACCATGGCCTGCTCACTGCCAGCACCCACAGTATCGACAGCGCCGCATTCTGGTTCATCGCGCTTGAGCGCTGCTGCCAACAGGCACTGCTGGTCGCCGCGACCGGCATCAAGCCCAAGCTCGTGACCGATGAGCGCGCACGTTTCAGCCGCGAAAATGTGGGCAGCGATTATATCGGCTGGTTGCACTTCCAGACGCTCTGGGGCCAACTGGCTAAAACCCAGCCTGACATGTTTGGTTAAGCACTTCGTTCGGATAAACAATTAAAAGTTACATCGCCCCTTGCAGTTGCAATCCACTGTAAAGGGGTGAGACGCGAGCCTATAAATTTAACAATGCTTGGAGGCGTCATGACTACTCTTGCCGACCGTGCACGGCCGATAACTGAAAAAATAATAAATCCAGAGGATATTATCTATCGGAAAGTTATTATTCGACTCGTCCCATTCATGTTTCTCTGCTACGTCTGTTCCTACCTTAATAGGATCAACGTAAGTTTTGCCAAGATCCAAATGGCCCAAGAGCTCGCGTGGAGCGATGCGATTTACGGCCTCGGCGCTGGGATGTTCTTCATCGGCTACTTCGCCTTTGAGATCCCCAGCAACATCATCATGTACCGTGTGGGCGCCAGACGCTGGATTGCCAGGATCATGGTCACCTGGGGCATCATCTCTGCGGCGATGATGTTCGTTAATACACCGATGCAGTTCTATGTGATGCGGTTCCTGCTTGGTGTCGCAGAGGCTGGATTCTTCCCCGCGATCCTTCTGTATCTTTCCCAGTGGTTTCCCTCCTCACGACGCGCCAAGGTAACCGCGCTGTTCATGTCGGCGATTCCAATGTCAGGTGTGATCGGTGCTCCGCTATCTGGCTGGATCCTGCATTCGCTAAGCGGCGTTCAAAACCTATCGGGTTGGCAGTGGCTTTTCCTCATCGAGGGGATTCCGACCGTTCTCGTCGGCGTGGGCGCTTACTTCTACCTGACTGACCGGATCGAGGATGCACACTGGCTGCGTGATGACGAGAAGAAGATACTACGCCACAACATCGATCAAGAGTCGGCCGGCAAGCACCTGCACAAGATGATGGACGGGCTCGCCAATCCGAAGATCTGGCTGCTCAGCTTCATCTATTTGTTCTTCACCATGGGACTGTACGGCGTCAGCTTCTGGCTCCCGACCCTGATCCAGGCTTCTGGTGTCGAAGACTCCCTGCATCTGGGGCTGTTGACGACGATTCCATATGCGCTGGCTACTGCCTCCATGATTCTCGTCGGAAAGAGCTCTGATCGATTCCGCGAGCGCCGCTGGCACCTGGCAGTACCTGGTGTTCTTGCCGCAACAGGATTCCTGATTAGCACTGCTTTCCAGTCGAACCTGATGATCAGTCTGCCCGCCCTTTGCCTGGCAACCATGGGCGTCATGACCACGATCTCCATGTACTGGACGCTCCCGCCAGCGATTCTTACCGGTGCGGCAGCAGCCACTGGTATTGCTCTGGCCAACTCGATTGGTAGCGCGTCTGGATTCATCAGTCCCTTTGCCATGGGGTCAATCAATGCTGCAACTCAAAGCACCTCAGCGGGGATCATCATGCTGTCCGCTGTGTTGGTAGCCGGCAGTATTTTGGTATTCGCGCTTCCCAAACATCTACTTGCTTGTAAGTAGTCAAAGGGGCCCTATGCGGGCCCCTTTTTTCTGGGCAGGCCGGTTTGAATCCAGGTGATGACGAACCGGCAGGAAAGCGATCCATGTGCCATTCTTCCAACCGCGCGACAAAGCGTAAGCAGCACCGTGATTAGGAGAACAATAATGAGAAAGATACGGCTACTTGGGTTGTGCGGAAGCCTTCGACAGCAGTCCAGCAACTCCGTTGTCCTGCATACCCTGTCCTCGGAACTCTTACCCTCGGACGTTAAGCTGAATGTCTACGACCTCAACGACATTCCACTCTACAACGCAGACCTGGATGGGGAGGAGCCACCTGCCTCCGTAAAAGGGCTGCGCGACGCAGTGAATGACGCTGACGGCTTGGTGATCGCATCTCCCGAGTACAGCCATAGCATGTCAGGGGTGATCAAGAATGCCCTTGATTGGCTCTCCTGCCTGGATCGCCCCTCCCCGCTGAAGGGAAAGCCGACTCTCACGATCACGGCCTCACCAACCTTTACAGGTGGAAGCAGAGCACAGCATCAGCTTAGCGAGGCTCTGTGGGCTGTTCGGGCTAGCCTGATCAACTTTCCCCAGGTTGTGATTACTGAAGTCACGACCAAAATCCGTAACGAGCGGCTGGTGGATGAAGCAGCCCGTCAGACTTTAGCCGAGGCTACAGAGGTCTTGAAAGAAGCCACTCTGGAGTCGATCCCTAACGCGACTTTGATTTGGGCCTGAATCTCGTTAGCCAAAACTTAAGCGCTGGATCGTTGGTGCTCTCCCGAGCGGCATGATGCGATGTCCGCGGTAGTCAAAGCGCAAATCGACTGATCCTTCTAGCTCTTGGTGCCAAATCAATCCTCGGCACTCAAGGCATACATGGAGTTCGAGACCGACGGCAGAATGAAACCGTTTTTCCACTACGCCCAGGTTGTCGATGTGCTGGAAGAGTTGGTGAAGTTCACCCTGCTGCTGCTGCGCGACCAGAAGGATTTCCTCGTGGATCGTTATTCCGAGCGCAAGGAGACTGCCGAACAGTTGTATGCTCGCCTCAACCAACGAACAATTTGGGGGCCCAATGATGATTGATATCAGGGTAGCCGCCCCGACGGACGCCGAAGCGATCCAGGCCATCTACGCGCCTGTGGTGCTCGACACCGCCACGTCATTCGAAGAAGTACCGCCATCGGTTGACGAGATGCGCCTGCGGATACTGTCGACGCTAGAGGCCTACCCATATCTGGTGGCGGTACGCGATGGTTGTATTGTCGGCTATGCCTATGCGGGTCAGCATCGCGCTCGCGCGGCTTACCGGTGGGCTGTGGATGCCACGGTATACATTGCAGAGAATGCGCGTCGTAGCGGGGTCGGTCGTGGGCTGTATGAAACCCTGCTGCCGATTCTGAAGAACCTGGGTTATCGCTCGGCCTATGCTGGCATTGCCTTACCCAACGACGGCAGTGTCGGCCTTCACGAACGGATGGGATTCCGCCATATCGGGACGTTTCCTGAGGTGGGCTACAAGCACGGCGCGTGGCATGACGTTGGATATTGGCGTCTCGACCTGGGCGAACGCTCATCACCGCCCAGGGAGCCCATTCGCTTTGCAGGCTCATTGAATTGACCGGCTGAGTCGCTGCAGGCACTTCAACGATACTGAGCTCAACCGTCCTGCTCTGGGTATTGGTTGTTCGGGCCTTCAGTCTCGCAACCTGGCATGCCCCTGCTGCCTTCCGCATGAGCATCCCTACACCTCTCAGTGCCGGGAGCACAATGAAAAAAGCCAGGACAGATGTCCTGGCTTCGTTCGCAGACAGCACCAAGCTACACCGCTTTCAGGCGCAGCTCCTTGGGCATGGAGAAGGTCACGTTCTCCGGGCGGCCGTCGAGTTCCTGGACGTTGTTGGCGCCCCACTCGCCAAGTTTGGCGATCACGCCGCGCACCAGTACTTCAGGAGCAGAGGCGCCGGCGGTGATGCCAACCCCCTTCGCGCCTTCGAACCACTCACGCTTGAGGTCTTCGGCGCCGTCGATCAGGTAGGCCGGGGTTCCCATCCGCTCGGCCAGCTCACGCAAGCGATTGGAGTTGGAGCTGTTGGGGCTACCGACGACCAGCAGCACGTCGCACTCGTCGGCCAATTGTTTGACTGCATCCTGACGGTTCTGGGTGGCATAGCAGATGTCGTCCTTGCGCGGCCCACCGATATTGGGGAAGCGCTCGCGCAGGGCATCGATGACTTTGCTGGTGTCATCCATCGACAGGGTGGTCTGGGTGACGAAGGCCAGGGAATCGGGGTTGCGTACCTGCAGCGTGGCGACATCCTTCTCGTCTTCGACCAGGTAGATGGCACCGCCATTGCTGGCGTCGTACTGGCCCATGGTGCCTTCGACTTCCGGGTGGCCGGCATGGCCGATCAGGATACACTCACGGCCGTCACGGCTGTAGCGCACCACTTCCAGGTGCACCTTGGTGACCAGCGGACAGGTGGCGTCGAACACTTTCAGGCCGCGGTTGCTGGCTTCGTTGCGCACGGCCTGGGACACACCGTGGGCGCTGAAGATGACGATGACGTCATCGGGCACCTGATCCAGTTCTTCGACGAATATCGCGCCGCGAGCACGCAGATCCTCGACCACGAACTTGTTGTGCACCACTTCGTGACGCACGTAGATCGGCGGGCCGAACACCTCGAGAGCGCGATTGACGATCTCGATGGCTCGGTCGACACCGGCGCAGAAGCCTCGGGGATTGGCGAGTTTGATATGCATGGAACGCTCGGCACGGGAAGCTTGAGTGGAAAGTGTAACGCGTAAGCTCTGGAGAACTTACGCGATAGACAGCGCTTTCGCGAGGAATGTCCGGCTCGTTCGACGACGCATCGTCAAATCGCCTGGACGTCGATGATCTCGACTTCGAAGCTCAGCGTCTTGCCAGCCAGCGGGTGGTTGAAGTCGATGGTCACCTGGGCGTCATCGAAGGCTTTGACCACGCCCGGCAGTTCGGTGTTGGCAGCATCGTTGAAGATCACCAGCAGCCCATCCGACAGTTCCATATCCTGGAACTGCGAACGCGGCATGACCTGCACGTTCTGCGGGTTGGGCTGACCGAAGCCCTGCTCCGGCAGTACCGTGACGGTGCGTTTGTCGCCCGCTTTGAAACCGTACAGCGCGGATTCGAAACCCGGCAGCAGGTTGCCATCGCCGACCTTGAAGGTGGCCGGCTGTTTGTCGAAGGTGCTGTCAACTACATCGCCGTTATCCAGCTTCAGCGCGAAATGCAGGGTTACCTGCCGATCCGGGCCGACACGTACATCAGTCACGCGCCACCTCTTCTTCCGACTTCTTGCTCTTGAACATATCCAGCGCCAGCAGCACGGCACCGACGGTGATCGCGCTATCGGCCAGGTTGAACGCAGGGAAATACCAGCGGTTCTGCCAGTGCACCAGAATGAAGTCGACCACATGGCCGAACACCACGCGATCGACCAGATTGCCCAGCGCGCCGCCGAGCACCAGGGCCAGGCCGACGGCCAGCCAGGTTTCGTCGGACTTCAGACGCTTGAGCCAGACCACCAGCACCACGCTGACCACCACGGCAATCAGGGTGAACAACCAGCGCTGCCAGCCGGACGCACCGGCCAGGAAGCTGAAGGCCGCGCCGGTGTTATAGGCCAGCGTCCAGCTGAAGTAGTCGGGGATGACCACGATGCGCTCGTACATCGACAGGTTGTTGTCGAACCAGAACTTGGTCACCTGGTCGACCACGAATACCACGACGCTCAGCCAGACCCAGCCGAGTTTGCCAAAACGCGCGCTCATCAATGCATCTCCACGGTGCGGGCCAGAGCCTTATGCATGCTGGCGCACCTCGCCCTTGCCATCGATGTTGTCCACACAACGACCACAGATGTCCGGATGGTTGGCATGGCTACCGACGTCGGCGCAGAAGTGCCAGCAGCGGGCGCACTTGGTCAGGCCGGATTTGACGATCTTCAGCTTCAGCCCGCTGACGTCGGTCTGCACCGCGTCAGCCGGTGCGGCGGCCAGAGGCGCCAGGCTGGCACCCGAGGTGATCAGCACGAAACGCAGCTCGTCGCCCAGGCGGGTCAGGTCGGTGACCAGCGACTCTTCACCGTAGAGGGTCACTTCGGCCTGCAGATTGCCGCCGATCAGCTTGGCACTGCGCTGGTTCTCCAGTTCCTTGTTGACCGCGGTCTTGACCGCCATGACGCGATCCCAGAAGGCGCGATCCAGCTCGAAGCCGGCCGGCAGCTCGCTCAGGCCTTCGTACCAGGTGTTGAGCATCACCGACTCGTTGCGCTCGCCCGGCAGGTACTGCCAGATCTCGTCCGCGGTGAACGACAGGATCGGCGCGATCCAGCGTACCAGCGCTTCGGCGATATGGAACATGGCGGTCTGACAGGAACGACGCGCCACACTGTCGGCGGCGGTGGTGTACTGACGATCCTTGATGATGTCGAGGTAGAAGCCACCCAGCTCCTGCACGCAGAAGTTGTGCACCTTCTGGTACACGTTCCAGAAGCGATAGCTGGTGTAGGCCTCTTCGATCTCCCGTTGCAGCAGCAGGGCGCGATCCACGGCCCAGCGATCCAGGGCCAGCATGTCTTCGGGGGCCAGCAGGTGCTGCGCCGGATCGAAGCCGCTGAGGTTGGAGAGCAGGAAGCGCGCGGTGTTGCGGATACGCCGGTAGGCATCGGCGCTGCGCTGCAGGATCTGGTCGGAGACGGCCATCTCGCCCGAGTAATCGGTGGAGGCGACCCACAGGCGCAGGATATCGGCACCCAGGCTGTCGATGACCTTCTGCGGCGCGACCACGTTGCCCAGTGACTTGGACTGCTTGCGGCCCTGCTCGTCGACGGTGAAGCCGTGAGTCAGCAGTTCCTTGTACGGCGCATGACCATCGATGGCACAACCGGTCAGCAGCGAGGAATGGAACCAGCCGCGGTGCTGGTCGGAGCCTTCCAGGTACAGGTCAGCGGCCGGCCCGCTGGCATGCGCCAGTTCGGCGTGGGAGCCGCGCAGCACGTGCCAGTGGGTGGTACCGGAGTCGAACCAGACGTCCAGGGTGTCGCGGCTCTTGTCGTACTGGCTGGCTTCGTCACCCAGCAGTTCGGCGGTGTCGAGCTTGAACCAGGCTTCGATGCCTTCCTGCTCGACGCGCTGCGCCACTTGTTCCATCAGCTCGGCGGTACGCGGGTGCAGCTCGCCGCTTTCCTTGTGAGTGAAGAACGGGATCGGTACGCCCCAGTTTCGCTGGCGCGAGATGCACCAGTCGGGACGGCCGGCGATCATGCTGTGCAGACGCGCCTGGCCCCAGGCCGGAACGAATTTGGTTTCCTCGATGGCAGCCAGCGAGCGCTCACGCAGGGTGGCGCCCTCGTTCGGCTGCTTGTCTGACGCGACCCGACCGGAAGCGGCCCTATCCATACCAATGAACCACTGCGCTGTGGCACGGTAGATCAGTGGCGTCTTGTGGCGCCAGCAGTGCATGTAGCTGTGGTTGATCGCCTCGTGCTTGAGCAGCGCACCGACTTCTTCGAGCTTGGCGACGATGTTCGGGTTGGCCTTCCAGATGAACTGGCCGCCGAAGAACGGCAGCGACTCGGCGTAGACGCCATTGCTCTGCACCGGATTGAGGATGTCGTCGTTGCTCATGCCGTACTGCTTGCAGGTACGGAAGTCGTCCTCGCCATAGGCCGGTGCGGAGTGGACGATACCGGTACCGGCGCCCAGTTCGACGTACTCGGCCAGGTAGATCGGCGAGAAGCGCTCGTAGAACGGATGACGGAAGCGAATCAGATCCAGGGCGCTGCCTTGCGCAGTGGCGATCACTTCGCCCTGCAGGCCGTAACGCTGCAGGCTGCTCTCGACCATTTCCTCGGCCAGCAGCAGCAGGCGATCGCCGACATCCACCAGGGCGTAGGTGAATTCCGGGTGAACGTTCAACGCCTGGTTGGCCGGGATGGTCCAGGGCGTGGTGGTCCAGATGACGATGCTGGTCGGCTTGCTCAGGCTGGCCAGACCGAAGGCGGCGGCCAGCTTGTCGGCGTCTTCGACCGGGAAGGCGACGTCGATGGCATCGGACTTCTTGTCCTGGTATTCGACCTCGGCCTCGGCCAGTGCCGAGCCACAGTCGAAGCAGAAGTTGACCGGTTTCAGGCCCTTGAACACGAAGCCATTCTTGACGATCTCCGCCAGAGCGCGGATCTCGCCGGCCTCGTTGGCGAAGTTCATGGTCAGGTAGGGGTTGTTCCACTCGCCCAGCACACCAAGGCGGATGAAGTTGCCCTTCTGCTCTTCGACCTGCTCGCCGGCGTAGGTACGGCAGCGTTCACGGGTCAGATCGGCCGGCTGATTCTTGCCAAAGGTGGTTTCGACCTTGTGCTCGATCGGCAGACCATGGCAATCCCAGCCCGGTACGTATGGCGCATCGAAGCCCGCGATGGTCTTGGAGCGGGTGATGATGTCCTTGAGGATCTTGTTCAGCGCGTGACCGATATGGATGCTGCCGTTCGCATAGGGCGGGCCGTCGTGCAGGACGAACTTCGGCCGGTCTGCGCCAATCTCACGCAGCTTCCGATACAGACCAATCTCGTCCCAGCGCTGCAGGATCTGCGGCTCGCGCTGCGGCAGGCCGGCCTTCATCGGGAACTGGGTATCTGGAAGATTCAACGTGGCTTTATAGTCGGTCATCTCGGCTCTTCACTTAAGCGGTTGGCCGTGCCAATGGGCGCGGGCGGCGGCAATATCGGCAGCAATTGCCGTCTTCAGTGCCTCGAGTGAGGCGAAACGCTGCTCATCGCGCAGCTTGTGGTGGAATGCCACCGTCAAACGCCGGCCATACAGGTCGCCGGCAAAATCCAGCAGGTGCACCTCGAGGTGGGCGCTCCCGTCACCGGCCACGCTGGGGCGAACGCCAATGTTGGCGACGCCGGGCCATGGCCGGCCATCTATCTCGGCGCTGACCAGGTAGACCCCGGTCAGCGGTGCGCGCTTGCGCTTGAGCTGCACGTTGGCGGTTGGCGCATTCAACTGACGACCGAGCTTCTGTCCGTGCAGCACTCGCCCGACGATCCGGAACGGCCGCCCGAGCATGTCCTCGGCGCCCTTGAAGTCAGCACTGGCAAGAGCCTCACGCACGCGGGTACTGCTGACGCGCTGGCCATCGATCTCCACGGTCTTGGCCGCCTCGACGGTAAAGCCTTCACGCTGCGCAGCTTCGGCCAGAAAGGCGAAATCGCCGGCACGGTCGCAACCGAAGCGGAAATCGTCACCCACTTCAAGATGCAGAACGCCAAGGCCATCGAGCAATACGCGCTGCACGAACTCGGCTGCGCTCAACTCACGCAAGCGCGGGTTGAAGGCCAGGCACAGCACGCGGTCGACGCCTTCGGCAGCCAACAAGGCGAGCTTGTCACGCAGACGACTCAGTCGCGCAGGTGCACCTTTGGGATCGAAATACTCACGCGGCTGCGGCTCGAACAGCACCACGCAGCTCGGTACGCCCAGCTCCGCAGAACGCTCACGCAAACGCGCCAGAATCGCCTGGTGGCCACGGTGAACGCCGTCGAAATTACCGATGGTGGCGACACAGCCCCGATGCTGGGGCCGCAGATTATGAAGGCCTCGAACCAGCTGCATAACGCGCTTCTTGCTCACAAAGTGGCCAATTATACGCACAGCGGCTGGCGCCGGGTAGGCTGATACGGTGCTCTATTACTGTTAGCACGACACGCCCACTCAGCCAACCGAACGACGGGCGAAATCACGCAGACGGAAACCGAGAATACCCAGCACCGCGAAATAGCTCAGCGCCCCAGCAGCCACCAGCGCCCCCAGGCGCAGCAAGCGCTGCAACATATTGCCCTCGCTCCAGGCCGGCATCAGCCACAGCATGCCAAGCAACACCGCGACCATCACCAGCACCGCCGCCAGTAGCTTGCCGGCAAACAGGCCCCAGCCGGGTTGCGGCTGATAGAAGCCGCGTGCACGCAATTTCCAGAACAGCAGGCCGGCATTCAGGCAGGCCGCCAGACCGATGGCCAGGGCCAGGCCGGCATGGGCCAGCGGGATGACGAACACGAACAGCACGTTCATCACCTGCGTCATCAGCAGGGTGAACATGGCGATGCGCACCGGCGTGCGGATGTCCTGGCGGGCGTAGAACGCCGGCGCCAGCACCTTGACCAACAGCATGCCGAGCAGCCCCACCGAATAGGCAAGCAAGGCGCGCTGGGTCATGTCGGCATCGGCGGCGGTGAATTTTCCGTACTGGAACAGCGCCACCACCAGCGGTTCGGACAGCAACGCCAAGGCCAGCGCACAGGGCAGCGCCAGCAGAATGCACAGGCGCAGGCCCCAATCGAGCAGTTTCGAGTAGGCGGCAGGATCCTGCGCGGCATGAGTCTTCGCCAGCGACGGCAGCAGGATGGTGCCCAGCGCCACACCCAGCACTCCGGCGGGCAGCTCCATCAGGCGGTCGGCGTAATACATCCACGATACCGAGCCAGCCACCAGAAAGGAGGCGAACACGGTATTGATGATCAGGGAAATCTGCGCCACCGAGACGCCGAGGATCGCCGGGCCCATCTGCCGCAACACCCGCCACACCCCACTATCGCGCAGGTTGAGGCGCGGCAGTACCAGCAGGCCGATCTTGCGCAAATGAGGCAGTTGATAAAGCAGCTGCAGCAATCCGCCGACCAGCACCGCCCAGCCCATGGCCATGATCGGCGGGTCGAAATAAGGCGTCAGAAACAGAGCGAAGAAAATCATGCTGACGTTGAGCAGCGTCGGCACGAAAGCCGGTACGGCGAACCGGTTCCAGGTGTTGAGCAACGCACCGACGAAGGACGACAGCGAAATCAGGAATATATAAGGAAAGGTCACCCGCAGCAGATCGCTGGTCAGCTCGAAACGCTCGGGGTTGTCGCTGAAGCCCGGTGCCGACGCCCAGACGATCCAGGGTGCAGCCAGCACGCCAAGCAGCGTCACCAGTGCCAGCACCAGGGTCAGTTGGCCGGCCACATAAGCGACGAAAGTACGAGTCGCCTCCTCGCCTTTCTGGGTTTTGTACTCCGCCAGGATCGGCACGAAGGCCTGGGAAAAGGCACCCTCGGCAAAAATACGGCGCAGCAGGTTGGGCAGTTTGAACGCCACCACGAAGGCATCCGAGGCGATGCCCGCACCGAAGATCCTGGCCATGATGGTGTCGCGCACGAAACCGAGAATCCGCGACAGCATGGTGATGGAGCTGACCGCGGCCAGCGACTTGAGAAGATTCATTCGGCAGGGATGCTCAATCAGCGTTTACTTGATCCACACGCGCAACGCTCGTCACGCGCCAGCAACAGACCGCGACACCGCACGAAGGTGCAACGCCACAAGTGCGGGCCAGGAGTGTAGAATCGCCGGCCTGATAAAGCATCCTTTCTTGCAACGGCTCTACGACGACTGACCAAGTATCGACCTTGACAAGTGCTTCGCTCGCCTGCATGATTCGCGGCCTTATTTGTCTGTAACCCCTTAGTTTTCGAGGAGCTTGACGGTGGCCAATACACCTTCTGCCAAAAAACGCGCAAAACAGGCTGAGAAGCGTCGTAGCCATAACGCCAGCCTGCGCTCCATGGTTCGTACCTACATCAAGAACGTAGTCAAGGCTATCGACGCCAAAGACCACGAAAAAGCACAAGCTGCTTACGTTCTGGCTGTGCCTGTTATCGACCGTATGGCCGATAAAGGCATCATCCACAAGAACAAGGCCGCTCGTCACAAGAGCCGCCTGAACGGTCATGTTAAAGCACTCAGCCAAGCTGCTGCTTAAACTACCCGTTTCATGAAAAACCGACCTCAGGGTCGGTTTTTTATTGCCTATGGAAAAGTAGAGACGCCGCCTTCCTCCACCTGGCAGGCCTCGCACCAGCCCTCTCGCTCACAAGACAATCCAGTCAAGCAAAAGACCCTCCTGCCGATACGGTGAAAGTCATCCGTGGCATGGTGCACGGAAAACGGGAAGGAACTCCGCTATGTGGTTAAGAGGTTTGGATATTGGAAAACGCGCCGGTCTGGCGTTCGCATTACTGGCAACCCTGCTGCTGGGGCTCGGGCTCTTCGCGCTGTCGCAGATGAACCGCATGAATGCCGCCTCGGATCAAATCCGCGACAATTGGCTGCCATCCCTGGTCTCTACCGAAGGACTGGCCACCAGCATAGGGCGCATCCGAGCCCTGACGCTGAGGAGCGCCTTGCTGACAAACGAATCCGAGCGGCAAAGCACCCTCGCCGTGATCGATGGCATCGCACAATCCGTTCCGGGTCAATTCGATACCTACGCCAAGCTCGTCAGCGGGCCACAAGAGCAAGCGCTATTCGAGCAACTCCGCAAAGCCTACGGCGAATACTCCAACCTGCAGCAACAGGTAGTGTCTGCGGCACGCGCCGGCCGCATCGACGAAGCCACGCAGCTCGCTACCGGGCCGCTATCAACCTACGCCGACGGATTGGCCGCCGCGCTCAAAAACCTCTCACACTTCAACAATGATGGCGCCATGCAGTCCACGAATGCCAGCCAGGCCGCCTTCCACAACGCCGAAAAAATGGTCATCACCACGCTGATCATCAGCATTGCCCTGACCGTGCTATTGGCCGTGGTACTGACCCGCAGCATCGTCGGCCCACTGGGCGAATCTCTGCGCGTAGCCGAAGTCATCGCTACCGGCGACCTGACCCAGAGCATTCAGGTGACAGGCACAGACGAGCCGGCTCGCCTGATGACCGCCCTGCAGGCCATGCAGAAGAATCTGCACGCCGCCATCCAGAGCATTGCCGACTCATCCAATCAGCTGGCGTCGGCCTCAGAGGAACTGCATGCGGTCACCGAGGACTCCACCCGCGGCCTGCACCAGCAGAGCACCGAAATCGAACAGGCCGCCACCGCTGTCAACGAGATGACCGCCGCCGTGGAAGAAGTGGCGCGAAATGCGGTGAGCACCTCGGAAGCCTCTCAGCAATCGAACACCACCGCACTGCGAGGCCGTGAGCAGGTACGCGAAACCGTCGACTCGATCAGCCAGTTGACCAAGGATGTGACAACCACCTCCAGCGAAGTCGAACAGCTCGCCGAGCAGATTCGTGAGATCAGCAAGGTGCTCGACGTGATTCGCTCGATTGCCGAACAGACCAATCTGCTGGCTCTCAACGCCGCCATCGAGGCAGCACGGGCTGGCGATGCCGGGCGTGGATTCGCAGTGGTCGCCGACGAGGTTCGCGCCCTGGCGCACCGCACCCAGCAATCGACCCAGGAAATCGAGGGCATGATCGGCGGCATTCAGGTGGGCACCGAAAAAACCGTTGCCGCCATGCAGAACAGCAATGATCGAGCACGCTCGACGCTGGAAGTCGCAAAAGGTGCCGGAACCGCACTGGAACAGATCACCGAAGCGATCGCGATGATCAACGAACGCAATCTGGTGATCGCCAGTGCATCGGAGGAGCAGGCTCAGGTCGCCCGGGAAGTCGATCGCAACCTGGTGAACATTCGCGACCTGTCACTGCAGACATCCGCCGGCGCCAACCAGGCCAGCGCCGCCAGCCAGGAGCTCTCGCGCCTGGCCGTGGATCTCAACACGCTCGTCGCACGCTTCCGAATCTGAAAATCACCAACGGAAAACGGCTTGTGGGCGGATGCTCACGAACCTGGAGCGAGCGAGGGCCTTTAAAGAGCCCGTCGCTCGCCCAGGGAATCAACCCGCTTCCGGCCAGGGCAGAATCGGAATGGCGGTCACCGCATTCTGCGGACTGCCTTCGATGATCCGGTCGCTGTAGACCAGATACACCAGGGTATTGCGCTTCTGGTCGAAGAACCGCACCACCTGCATGGTCTTGAAGACCAACGAGGTACGCTCGCGGAATACTTCCTCGCCATCCTTGAGCTCGCCCGCGAAGCTGATCGGGCCGACCTGACGACAGGCAATCGACGCCTCGGCGCGATCCTCCGCCAGGCCGAGGCCACCTTTCACGCCGCCAGTCTTGGCTCGCGACAGGTAGCAGGTCACGCCCGACACCTTGGGATCGTCAAAAGCCTCGACCACGATCTTGTCGTTGGGCCCCATCCACTTGAACACCGTGGACACTTCGCCAATCTGCTCGGCGGACACCCACAGCGGCAACGCGCACAACATGCCAAGCCATCCTGCCTTCATACGAACCCCTCAATGAACACAGACAAGCCCCCTCTTCGCTTGAAGCTTGAAGCTGCTTTTAGACCAGAATCAGATTATCGCGATGCACCAGCTCGGGCTCATCGACGTACCCCAGCAACCGCTCGATTTCATCCGAGGGGCGACCGATGATTTTCTGTGCTTCCAACGCACTGTAGTTGGCCAGGCCACGGGCGATCTCACGACCATCCGGCGCCACGCACACCACCATCTCACCGCGACGGAAGCTGCCCTGCACCGCCTTTACGCCGACCGGCAGCAAGCTCTTGCGGTCGGATACCAGCGCTTTCACCGCGCCAGCATCCAGCACCAGGGTGCCACGGGTTTGCAGATGCCCGGCCAGCCACTGTTTACGCGCCGCCAGCATGCCACGCTCGGGAATCAGCAAGGTACCAAGCAGCTCGCCCGCCTTGAGGCGCGCCAGCACCTGCTCGATGGCGCCACCAACGATCACGGTGTGCGCCCCGGAGCGCGCCGCCAGTCGCGCCGCGCGCAATTTGGTCTGCATGCCGCCACGCCCCAGCGCGCCGCCGACACCGCCGGCAACGGCATCGAGCGCCGGATCATCGGCACGCGCTTCGTGGATCAGTTGAGCGGCAGGATTGGTACGCGGGTCGGCGTCGAACATGCCGTCGCGGTCGGTGAGGATCACCAGCAGGTCGGCTTCCACCAGGTTGGCCACCAGCGCCGCCAGGGTGTCGTTGTCACCGAAGCGGATGCCGTCGGTCACCACGGTATCGTTCTCGTTGATCACCGGAACCACATCGAGATCGACCAGGGTACGCAAGGTGCTGCGTGCGTTCAGATAACGCTTGCGATCGGACAGGTCGTCATGGGTCAGCAGAACCTGTGCGGTGCGACGTCCATGCTCGCCGAAACTCGACTCCCAGGCCTGCACCAGGCCCATCTGGCCAATGGCGGCCGCGGCCTGCAGCTCGTGGATGGCACTGGGTCGCGCCGTCCAGCCGAGACGGCTCATTCCTGCCGCCACCGCGCCGGACGATACCAGCACCAGCTCCACGCCCTGCGCGCGCAGCGCCACCATCTGCTCGACCCACACCGCCATGGCGGCACGATCCAGACCACGACCATCAGCCGTCAGCAAGGCACTGCCGATCTTCACCACCCAGCGCTGCGCACCACTTACCTTGTCACGCATGTTTTCCAACCCTAGCCAGAAGCGTACTTTCGCAAGCCATCACCGACGGCAACGGCCGAACTTACAAAAACGCCGCTAAAAAGCGGCGTCGGTCGTCCAATCAATCCCGGACGTAAATGATTTCCGGGCCATCCTCGTCATCTTCTTCGTCCCAGAAGCTGTCGTCATCATCGGTCGAACCGACCGCCTTGACGCCGGAACGGCGCAGTGCACGCTGATCGTCCAGCGCCTGCAGCTGAGCGCGCGCTTCGTCTTCGATGCGCTGATCGAGCTCGGCGAGTTCGGCGGCGAATTGCGGATTTTCCGCAATTCGCTCGGAACGGGCTTCCAGGTAATCCATGATGTCGTAGCACAGCTGATCGGTACCTTCGCGCGCCAGCGCGGAGATCACGTAGACCGGGCCTTTCCAGTCGAGCCGGGCCACTACCTCGGCCACACGCGCCTCATGCTCTTCTTCGAGCATCTGGTCGGCCTTGTTGAGCACCAGCCAGCGGTCACGCTCGGCCAGCGCCGGGCTGAACTTGGTCAACTCGTCGACGATGGTCGCGGCCGACTCGGCCGGATCGGTCAGATCCAACGGGGCCATGTCCACGAGGTGCAGCAACAGACGGGTACGCGCCAAGTGCTTGAGGAAGCGAATACCGAGACCGGCACCGTCAGACGCACCTTCGATCAGACCAGGAATGTCGGCGATGACGAAGCTCTTGTAACGATCGACGCTGACTACACCCAGGTTCGGCACCAGCGTGGTAAACGGGTAGTCGGCAACTTTCGGCTTGGCAGCGGACACCGAACGAATGAAGGTACTCTTGCCGGCATTGGGCAGGCCGAGCAGACCGATATCCGCCAGCACCTTGAGCTCCAGCTTGAGATCACGGGCATCACCCGGCTTGCCCGGCGTGGTTTGCCGCGGTGCACGGTTGGTGCTGGATTTGAAGCGCGTGTTGCCCAGGCCGTGCCAGCCGCCCTGAGCGACGAGCAGGCGCTGACCGGCTTTGGTCAGGTCGCCAATCACTTCCTGGGTACCGGCATCGATCACCGTGGTGCCAACCGGTACGCGCAAGACCAGATCCTCGCCCTTGCGCCCGGTGCAATCGGTACTGCCACCGTTGGAGCCGCGCTCGGCATCGAAGCGACGGGTATAGCGGTAGTCGACCAGGGTATTGAGGTTCTCGTCGGCCAGCATGTAAACCGAGCCGCCGTCACCACCATCACCACCGTTGGGACCACCGTTCTCGATGAACTTCTCCCGACGGAAGCTCATGCAACCGTTGCCGCCGTCACCGGCCTTTACAAAAATCGATACTTCATCGACGAATTTCATGGATACGCCTCCCGCAATAAACGCGGGTCACTGAAACAAGGAACACCGGGTGCTTGCAAAATTGCCCTGAAACCGCCCGCATTCAACCAGGACAGTTTGGCAAGAACCCACGCACTGCGCGACTCATTGCTCCCAACACATCAGGAAACCCAATCGCCACGCCATAGGATACAGAAACAAAAAAGCCCCGTCGCAGGACGGGGCTTTTCCAGCAACTTCGCGATCAGGCCGCGACGACGCTCACGTAACGACGACCGAAGGCGCCTTTTACTTCAAACTTGATCACGCCTTCGATTTTCGCGAAGAGGGTGTGATCCTTACCCATGCCGACGCCGTAACCAGCGTGGAATTGGGTGCCGCGCTGACGCACGATGATGTTGCCAGGAATGATTTTCTGGCCGCCATACATCTTCACGCCAAGGCGTTTGGCTTCTGAGTCGCGACCGTTGCGGGTACTACCGCCAGCTTTTTTGTGTGCCATGAGTTCAATACTCCTATAAAGGGTTCAGGCGAAACGAATCAGGCCTGAATACCGGTGATTTTGATCTCGGTGAACCACTGACGGTGGCCCTGACGCTTCATGTGGTGCTTACGGCGACGGAACTTGATGATGGTGACTTTATCGTGACGACCTTGCGAAACGACTTCAGCCGACACCTTGGCGCCTTCGATGACTGGACCGCCGATGGTCACGTCGTCACCGTTGCCGATCAGCAACACGCGGTCGAAAGTAACGGCTTCGCCAGTGGCGATTTCCAGTTTCTCGACCTTGAGGTATTCGCCTTCGGTGACTTTGTATTGCTTGCCACCAGTAACAATTACTGCGTACATGGTAAATCTCCGTTAATCCTGCTCACCCAGCGCTTTATAGGAATAAGTGTCGGCTGGCATGGCTGCTCGGGGCCGGAAGGACACCCTTGCAATTGCGTAAGGCAGGGAAATACCCAGGGGGAAGTTCAGGGTGCGCGATTGTACGCAAGCCCCTGGAGCTGCGCAAGCGCCATGAACGCTCCCCTTGACGGCTCCGATCACGGCACCTGGAGTCGCTACCGTCTCGGCAGCCCCTTCGGCTTGCGCTGAAACCTCAACAGCACCTAACATGCCGCGCAACCCAGAAGGAGCACGTGTCGCTGATGCAACCCCAGGCTTTTTACAGTGTGGTAGCGGATGACTTTACCGCGGTCGACGGTATTATCCGTCAACAGCTGGTTTCCCGCGTCCCGCTGGTCGAGAAGATCGGCGACTACATCATTTCCGCTGGTGGCAAACGCCTGCGTCCGCTGCTCGTGCTGCTCAGTGGCAAGGCCCTCGGCCTGAGCGATGATCGGCTGCGCCTGCTGGCTGCCACCATCGAGTTCCTGCACACCGCCACGCTGCTGCATGACGATGTGGTCGACATGTCCGATATGCGCCGTGGCCGCAGCACCGCCAACGCACAATGGGGCAATGCGCCGAGCGTACTGGTTGGCGACTTCCTCTATTCGCGCTCGTTCGAAATGATGGTCGAACTCGGCTCGATGCCGGTGATGAAGATCCTCTCCAAAGCCACGCGGGTGATCGCCGAAGGCGAAGTGCTGCAGCTGTCGAAGATCCGCGACGCCAGCACCACCGAAGAAACCTACATGGAAGTCATCCGCGGCAAGACCGCCATGCTGTTCGAGGCCTCGACCCAGAGCGCCGCTGCGCTGGCTGAGGCCACGCCCGAACAGAACGAAGCACTGCGTAATTTCGGCGATCACCTGGGTGTCGCCTTCCAGTTGGTCGACGATCTGCTCGACTACAAAGGTGATGCTGCCACGCTGGGCAAGAACGTCGGTGACGACCTGGCCGAAGGCAAACCCACACTGCCACTGATCTACACCATGCGCGAAGGCCAGCCCGAGCAGGCGGCACTGGTGCGCAAGGCGATTCAGAAAGGCGGCCTGGAAGACCTGGAAAGCATCCGCAATGCCGTGGAAGCGGCCGGCGCCCTGGATTACACAGCCAACCTGGCACGCGACTACGCCGAACGCGCCATCGCCTGCCTGGAAGCCCTGCCTGCCAGCAAGTACCGCGATGCTCTGGTGGAACTGAGCCACTTCGCCGTGGCCCGCACCCACTGAGGCTTACACAGCTTATCGGAGCCCGTCCCAGTGACGGGCTTTTTTATGGCCCGCCATCCCTGGCGGCCACCCTTCGGGCCGTCGCACGCGACGTTAAAAATGGCTCCCGGCCATTTTTATGGCCTGCCATTGTTGATGGCCATCGCTAGCAACGTTGCAAATTGCTTCCGATGGCTGGATCGACGAAAGGCCACGATTAAAGCTTGCTATTAACGTAATAAGAATTATTCTCATATCTACCACTGAACAGGGAGATGATGAGCATGACTTACTTGATAGATGCCTGGCTGGATCGCCCCCATCCCTATCTGCGCATCCTGCATCGGGAAACGGGCGAAGTCTGCGCCGTTCTTGAAGAAGAAGCGCTGGATGAGCTGCGCAAACAGGGTGATCTGGATCTGCACGAACTGAACTCCAGCGAGCCGCTGGTGCTCAAGGAACTGGTACGCAACCTGTTCCTGCATTGCTATGCCCGGGCCTTGCGCCCATGACATGTGCCGACTGCCTCGCTCTTTGGAGCGAGGTGGCGCAGCGCCCTAAACAAAAGGCGCCACGCCGCGAGTACTTACAGGATGTCGAGCAACTCGACATCGAACACCAGCACGCTGTGCGGTGGGATGCTGCCAACGCCCTGAGCGCCGTAAGCCAGTTCGCTCGGCACGTACAAGCGCCATTTGCTGCCGGTTCCCATCAGTTGCAGGGCTTCGGTCCAGCCGGCGATCACGCCACCCACCGGGAATTCAGCCGGCTGGCCGCGCTCGTAGGAGCTGTCGAATACGCTGCCGTCGATCAGGGTGCCGTGGTAGTGGGTGCGCACGCTGTCTTCGCGCGATGGCTTGGCACCCTCGCCTGCGGTCAGCACTTCGTATTGCAGACCCGACTCCAGCACGGTGATGCCTTCGCGTTTGGCGTTCTCGGCCAGGAAAGCCAGGCCAGCGCCGGCAGCCGCGTCGGCCTTGGCCTTGGCTTCGGCCTGCATGACATCGCGGATCACCTTGAAGCTGGCCGACAGCTCGGTCTCGCTGACACGGCTTTCCTGGCCGGCGAACGCATCGGCCAGACCTGCCAGCACGGCCTCCAGGCTAACGCCGGGCGGCGGGTTGTCACGCAGTTGGCCACCGAGTTGACGGCCAATGCCGTAACTGACGCGCGTTTCGTCAGTGGAAAGATTGAGTTCGGACATATCGCCGCTCCGCAAGCTGGAAAAAAGGCCGGCTAGCCTATCACGGTTCTGGCCGAGCCCCGCGCCCTGGTAGCGGCGGTTCAGGCGAACCGAACGCAGCAATGCGGGCAAAGCCATGGCATGCCCTCGATAGCAGGGCCAGCACGCCATGCTTTTCGCCACGCAGACAAAAACACCCGACTCTCCACTGGAGAGCCGGGCGTCATCGATCACGCCGCCAGTCAGTCGTGCTTGGTCAGCTTGTCCAGATAACCCATGGCGAACGCCGAAGCGACGAAGGTCAAGTGGATGATCACGTACCACATCAGGTGATCGGTATCGTGGTTGCGCGCGTCCATGAACACCCGCAGCAGGTGGATGGAGGAAATCGCCACGATGGAGGCAGCGACCTTCATCTTCAACGAACTGGAGTCCATCTTGCCCAGCCAGTGGAGCTTCTCTTTGCTGTCGTCGATGTCCAGTTGCGAGACGAAGTTCTCGTAGCCGGAGATCATCACCATCACCAGCAAGCCACCAACCAGGGCCATGTCGATCAACGACAGCAGTACCAGGATCAGATCCGCTTCGGCCATGGCGAAGACGTTGGGCAGGATATGGAAAACCTCTTGGAAGAACTTCAATGCCAGTGCCAGCAGGCCAAGCGACAGACCGAAATAGATGGGGGCCAGCAGCCAGCGCGATGCGTACATCGCGTTTTCGATAAAGCGTTCCATGGATTCTCACAAATGATTGAAACAGCGCGCGAGTATACCCAACGCCAGAGCGTGGACAAGCCACCCTCGCCCGCTGAAAAGCGCCTATATAACGCCAATCATGGCTGTAATGCCCGTTGTGGATAAGAACTGCGGCGCAACGCCGCAGCGTGGCGGGTCAGTGCCTTAGAAAAGCGCCCGGCGCGCCTCCCGCTCAGCTCTCGGGCCAGGACAGATGGACAACGCGCGAATGACCACTGTCACCGTTGAGGCGGCGCAACTCCGCCTGGGCATGCACACGCCAGATCAGCGGTTCGTTGCAGGCACCATAGCCCTGGCCTGCCAGGCTTTCGGCGATCTCGTCAAGAATCTCTTCGACCACCAAAGGCCCGTGGAATGGGCCTTGCGCCTTGATGGCGGAGGGTTGTCTGGCAGACATGCCAGCGATGCAGATCAATGTCCACAGACCCTGGTCACCCGCCAGCGGCAGCACCGCGCATTCGATACGGGTGGTCACGCCCAGGTACTCACGGGTCAGGCAGAGGCTACGCGACATGGCGGCAATCCTCGCAGGCACAGACTTGCAGCCTACACCCGTAGCCCCTATTGGCAAAGGCAGGCTTTATTCACAGAACCTGTGGATAACTCTGTGCATGACAGGTGAGCAAGCGCGGGCATCGACCATGCTGGGTAGCCGCGGGCGAGGCGTTCATGAATTGATCAGCTCGCCCGCGTCCGACTCACTCGACCGACGTTTTTTTCTCCCGCGGCTTTCTCGGCGCCTTTTTCGGTAGAGCGGCGGTGAGCGCTTCCTTGGCCTGCTCAGGCTTCTCCTCCTCGCCCATGCCGATCTCGGCGATCTCACGCAGCCGCTCGACCACCCGGGCATTGACGCTGCCAGCCGGGAAGCGGCCCTTGTCGTCCGGCGTGCCGGCGTCTTCGCCGACCAGCAGGCTCAGCGCCTCGTCCACGTGACGTACCGCATAAACGTGGAACTGGCCGGCGCGCACGGCTTGCAGCACGCGCTCGTCGAGCATCAGCGTGGAGACGTTGGAATGCGGGATGATCGCGCCCTGCTCGCCGGTCAGGCCACGCGCTTCGCACAGGCGGAAGAAGCCTTCGATCTTCTCGTTGACCCCGCCAACCGCCTGCACCTCGCCGAACTGGTTGATCGAGCCGGTGATGGCGAAACACTGCTTGAGCGGCGTACGCGACAGGGCGGAGATCAGCGTGCAGACCTCACCGAGCGAGGCGCTGTCGCCATCCACGTAGCCGTAGGACTGCTCCAGGGCGATGCTCGCGGAGATTTCCAACGGAAACTCCTGGGCGTAACGGCTGCCGAGAAAACCGGTGAGGATCATCACACCCTTGGAGTGGATCGGCTGGCCGAGGTTGACCTCGCGTTCGATGTCGACGATACCCGAGCCGCCCGGATACACGGTGGCGGAGATCCGCGCCGGTACACCAAAGGCCGAATCGCCGACTTCGAGCACGGTCAGGCCGTTGCACTTGCCGATGGCCGCGCCAGCGGTGTCGATGAGGATGATGCCGGCCAGCATGTCGTCGATGATCCGCGCCGAAACCCGTCCGGTGCGCGTAGCCTTGGCCTTGAGGGCACGTTCGATATGGTCGGCATCGGTGACCGCTTCATTGGCCAGGTTGCGGATGAAGTCCGCCTCGCTGACCAGTTGGAACAGATCGCCGATGCGTGCCGTCAACCGCCCCTGGTGTTCGGCCAGACGTGCACTGTAGGTCGCCAGGCGTGCCACCGCTGCAGCGCTCAGCGGCGCCATGCCTTCTTCGGTGGTACGGGTTTTCATCAGTTGGGCGAACTGCTCCAGGCTGTCGTCCGCCAGCGGGATGTCCTCGTCGAAATCGACCAGCACCCGGAACATCTCCTGGAAGTCCGGATCGGCGTCCTGCAGGGCGTAATACAGCTGACGCGAGCCGATGATCACCACCTTGAGCTGCAGCGGGATGGTTTCCGGGTTGAGGGTGACCGTGGCGATGCGGCCCAGATCACCCAGCGGCGACTCCATCTTCAGCTTGCGTGACTGCAAGGCGCGTTTCAGTGCTTCCCAGACGAAAGGCTCGCCAAGGAATTTCTCTGCCTCGAGGATCAGGAAGCCACCATTGGCGCGGTGCAAGGCACCCGGGCGAAGTTGACGATAGCTGGTATAAAGCGCGCCCTGATCGGTGTTGTATTCGATGCGGCCGAACAGGTTGTCGTAAGTCGGGTGAGGCTCGAACACCACTGGTGCGCCACCGTCAGTGTGGTGACCGGCGATCAGGCTGGGGACGTACAGCTCCTCGAGCAGCTTGCGGGTCTGGGCGTCGGCCTTTTCCACTTCGATGAGCAGCTCGACCACGCTTTTCAGCAAATCCACCTGCATCGCCTGCAGGTAGGCACAGACGCCAGCATTCTCGGCGTACTTCTCCGACAGTGGTGCCAGCAACGGCTGCAACGCGACGGTGATGGTCTCCTCGTTCAGTTGACGCAGCTTGTTGCTCGACTCGCGTTTCCACTGCGGCAGGCTGGCCAGCTCCTCGTTGAGACGCTCCTCCAGCGCGGCGATATCGGCGTGGAAGCGTTCGCGATCCGCTTCCGGCAACTGGGCGAACTCGGTCTCGTCCACGGCCTTGCCTTCGAGCATCGGTGTGAAGGCGATGTTGGTGCTGTCACGGTACAGGGCGATGCCACGCTCCAGAGACAGCCGCTCGATGACGTCCAGCGCCTGGTCGTAACGCTTGTTGAAGGCACGGTCGATGGCACTTTTCTTCTGCTGGAACGACGGGTGCTCGAACACGGCCGGGAAGGTCGCCAGCAGGTTGTCGATCAGGACGTTGATGTCTGCGATGAACTCGCCAGCGGTACCGGCTGGCAGTTCCACGGCGCGCGGCTCGCGAGGTTCGTCGAAGTGATTGACGTAGATCCGATCCGGCGGGGTTTCCAGGCGTTTGCCCTCGGCTCGCAGATAACGTTTGACGAAGGAGAAGCGACCGGTGCCCGGCTCTCCCATGACGAATACGTTGTAGCCGGGGCGCGGCATGGCCACGCCGAATTGCAGCGCCTGGACGGCACGCTCCTGGCCAAGCACGCCGCGAAAAGGCTCCAGATCATCGGTGGTGGTGAAGGCGAACTGCTGAGGCGAGAAGGGACGAGTGAGTGCATCAGGCGCCAGGCGCAGGCCGGCTGCAACGGGATCGGGCATCGGGGATCCTTAAATACCGCAGAGAAGTGTCTGCATTCTCGCGCTGCCCCCTTCTCCCTGGCAAGGCGCCAATGCCAACCGGTAGCGGGCCAGCGCACAGAAACAAAAACGCCCGCAACAAGTGCGGGCGTCTGCTGTAGCGGCAGGGCTTACAGGTAGAAGGACTTCAGCGGCGGGAACCCGTTGAACTCCACGGCGCTGTAGCTGGTGGTGTAGGCACCGGTGGACAGCCAGTACAGGCGATCACCGCTGGCCAGGTTCAGCGGCAGGCCGTACTTGTAGTGCTCGTACATGATGTCGGCGCTGTCGCAGGTCGGGCCGGCGATGACCACTTCTTCCATCTCGCCCTTCTTCTCTGTCCAGATGGGAAACTTGATGGCTTCGTCCATGGTTTCGATCAGGCCGCTGAACTTGCCCACATCGGTGTACACCCAGCGCTCGACGGCGGTACGCGACTTGCGCGCCACCAGCACCACTTCGCTGACCAGGATACCGGCGTTGGCGATCAGCGAACGGCCCGGCTCGAGGATGATCTCCGGCAGCTCGTCACCGAAGTCGTCCTTGAGGAAGCGGATGATTTCCTCGGCGTAGGTTTCCAGGCTGTTGGTGCGGGTGATGTAGTTGGCCGGGAAGCCGCCACCCATGTTGATCATCTGCAGCACGATGCCGTCTTCTTCCTTCAGGCGCTCGAAGATCACCTTGACCTTGGCGATGGCGGCGTCCCACACGTCGATATCGCGCTGCTGCGAACCCACGTGGAAGGAAATGCCGTACGGCACCAGGCCCAGTTGCTTGGCGAGAATCAGCAGATCCATGGCCATGTCGGTCTGGCAGCCGAACTTGCGCGATAGCGGCCAGTCAGCCGAGGTCGAGCCCTCGGTGAGGATGCGCACGTAGATCTTCGAGCCCGGCGCGGCCTTGGCGATGTTGCGCAGGTCGGCTTCCGAGTCGGTGGCGAACAGGCGCACGCCCTTCTCATAGAAGTAGCGAACGTCGCGGGCTTTCTTGATGGTGTTGCCGTAGCTGATGCGCTCCGGGCCAACGCCACGGCTCATCACCTTATCCAGTTCGTAGATCGAGGCGATGTCGAAATTCGAGCCCTTGTCCTTGAGCAGATCGATGATTTCCACCGCCGGGTTGGCCTTGACGGCGTAGTACACCTTGGCGAATTCGAAACCGGCGCGCAGGTCGTCATAGGCCTGGCTGATGATCGCGGTGTCGATCACCACGAACGGGGTTTCATGCTGGTCAGCGAACGCCTTCATTTTGTTGAAGGTTTCGCGTGGGTAGTAATCTTCGACCTTGATCGGCATGCGGGGCTCCAAATGGCTAAACCATGAACACTAGGATTCGGGCAGTTGAACCGGGCACAGGTTCAACCGGGTGTCGGGGGCGGCCATCGTGCAATCGGCCGGAAAGCCTGCTGCCAGGCCTGGAACGTCTGATCAGTTTCCCCACTTTGGTTCGCCTACTTCCCAAGGCATGTCGCCGAGAATTGCCGTGCCTGGAATCGGGCGCCGCAACCTCTCGTCGTCAGTACTTGAGCCGGATGGATCGTTGCCAGCATGGACGTTCGGCCGCGGACTTTAAGACCATGCCCCGCTCAGATCAATCAAAAATTTTCCCTGACGGCACTGTCGTTTCCCGAGCGTTTTGGATTCCACACAAAGCGCGGCGAAATGCTGCACAGCCGTGGCCCTCACGAGCAAAACCCCGTGCCCGGCAGTGAGCCTGGCACAGGGTGCTTTCACAACGATGACAGAAGGTTTCGGCCCCTTGAGCAGGATCAGCTGGACGATAGGCAAAGCTGTTGGTCAGCTCCGCCTACCACAGGGAAGACTTAACGGAAGCGCTCGACTTCGCGGTGCAGATCGGCGGCCAGCGTCTCCAGTTCCCTGGAGGTGTGGGCCAGGTTGGCGATAACTTCGCGCTGCTCGCCGTTGGCCTGGGCGATGCTCTGCAGGTTGCTGCTGAGCAGCGTCGCGGTGCTGCTCTGCTCGCTGGTCGCGGTGGTGATGGCGGCGAACTGATCGCCAGCGGCGCTGGTCTGCTCGGCGATCTGGGTCAGCGCCGCCGCGACCTTGGCGTTCAGCTCCAGGCCGTTCTGCATCAGTTGGCGACCCTGCTCCATGGTGCTGATGGCGCTGCTGGTTTCACCCTGGATGCTGCCGATCATGCTGGAAATCTCGGTGGTCGCCTCGCGGGTTCGGCCGGCCAGGCTACGTACTTCGTCGGCGACCACGGCGAAACCGCGGCCCTGCTCACCGGCACGGGCGGCTTCGATGGCGGCGTTGAGCGCCAGCAGGTTGGTCTGGTCGGCGATGGAGGTAATGACGCTGAGGATGCCGCCGATTTCCTGGGAACGCTGACCGAGGCTGTCGATAACCTGGGCGGCGCTGTTCAGCGACGAGGATATCTGCTCCAGCGCGTTGGACGCCTCTTCCATCGAGGTACGGCCGATGCGCGTCTGGCTGGCGTTCTCGCTAGCCATGCGCTCGGTGCTGCGCATGTTGTCGGCGATGTTCAGCGATGTGGCGCTGAACTCTTCCACAGCACCGGCCATGCTGCTGATCTCGCCGGACTGCTGCTCGATCCCCTCATAGGCTCCGCGCGATAGACCGGAAAGTGCTTCGGCACGCTGGCTGACATGCTGGGCAGCGCCACGGATGCGCTCGACCATGGTCGACAACGCCGCGCTCATCTGATTGAAGTTGCGCGACAGCTCGCCGATCTCGTCATTGCTGGTGACTTCCAGGCGCACGCTCAGGTCACCGGCGCCCAGCGCCTGAGCCTGACGCACCAGGTCGCCGAGCGGACGCAGCTTGCGCCGCAGCAGCCAGATCACCGCGATCACGGCGAGCAGCAAGGTCACCAGGCTGCCGATTGCCAGTTGGCTGCCGACACGCCAGGTCACGGCCTGAATCTCTTCCTCCGGCATGCTTGCCACGACCGTCCATGGGCCTCCGGCGAAGGGTACGGCGACGCTGTAGAACTGCTGCTCGCCATCGCTCCAGAAACCGCCTTTGCCCGGCGTGCCCAGCACGGTGGACATGTTCGCGCTCAGTTGCTCGGGGCGCTGCGCGGCATAGGGCGGAACCAGCCACTTGCCCTGATCGTCGAGCAGCGCCAGTGAACCGGTGCTACCGATACGAAAGCGCTGCAGGTTGGCGAACTGGGCGTTCTGGGCGTCGGTGTAATCGAAGCCGACGAACAGTACGGCGATCACCCGCCCGGCGCGGTCATTCACCGGGGTGTACTGGGTCATGTAGAAGCGTTCGAACAGCAACGCCCGGCCAACGTAGCTGTTGCCGGCCAGCAGCCGTGCGTAGGCGGGATGGTTACGGTCGAGCACGGTGCCGATGGCGCGGCCGCCGTCCTGCTTGGTCAGCGAGGTGGTGACGCGGACGAAATCATCGCCATCGCGCACGAAAATGGTCGCCACGCCAGCGGTGAGCTGGCGGAATTCATCGACCTCGGAGAATTCATTGTTCAACCGTGTGCTACCCAGGTAGAGCACGGGAGCCTGCAGAGAGCCGACAGTGACCCGCTCGTCCGGGCTGACGTTCAAGCCGCTGCTGAAACGCCGTTCGAACAGCCCGGCCAGCCGCTGCGTGCTTTCGCGCAGGCTGTCGTGGAAAGTGCTCAGTTGGTCGGCCAGCAGACGCGCTTCGCTGCCCAGATGCTCTTCACGGGTAACGAGGTTGGCGCTGCTCAACGAACGCAGGGCGAACAGCGTGCTGACGCTGATCAGCAGTACCAGCATGGCGGCCAGGGCCGTCGCCAGTTGCCAGGCGATACGGGAACGGGGTTGGGTCATGATGCATCTCCAAAGCTCCACATCGTCCTTGTATGGAGTAATTGATAAGCCGCCTATTTCGGCGAGCGCGGAGAATACTTGAGTGCTTTAGTGCGTCAATGAGCACCATGACGCAATCACTACAATTTCTAAGTGGCGCAACGAAAATGTTGTTCCGCAGGCATCAGCGACGCATTTCGACCTCTGGCAACTGCATCGCCCTGACTTCCCCGAGCAGAAAATCGCGCAGTCGCTCGAATCGCTCCTGACCGCGTCGTGCTCGTGGCCACACCAGGTGATAACTGTCGCCGCTGGCCACCGCCGTCGGCCAGGGCAAGCCCAACCGCCCTTGCAGGACATCCTCGGCGACCATCGCCAGGTCGCCAATCGACACGCCATAACCACGGGCTGCAGCGACGATGCCCAACTCCAGCGTATCGAATACCTGGCCGCCCTTGAGCGACACGCTGTCTTCCAGCCCCATGGCCTGCAACCAGCGACGCCAGTCACGACGATCCGGCGTGGGATGCACCAGCTCGGCCTGTTGCAGGTGGCTCAGATCCCATTTATCGCCCGCCACCGACCCTGGCGCGCAGACCGGAATCAGCCATTCCTCGAACAGCAGCGCACTTTGCCATTCTTCATTGAACAGACCGTTACCGAGCAGCACGGCGCAATCGAACGGCTCGTGAAGGAAATCCACGCGGTCGATGTCCATCCAGGCGCTGGTGAGTTGTACTTCTATATCCCCGTGCTGGGCGCGAAAGCGTGACAGGCGCGCCAACAGCCAGCGCATGGTCAGGGTCGAGGGGGCCTTGAGACGCAGGATGCTGTCGTCGACCCGCAACGTGGCACAGGCACGCTCCAGAGAGTCGAAGCCATCGCGCACGCCGGGCAGCAACAGGCGCGCTGGCTCGGTCAGGTGCAGGGTGCGCCCGCGGCGCTCGAACAGGCGGCAGGCGAAATGGCCTTCCAGGGTACGGATGTGCCGGCTCACCGCACTCTGGGTGATCGCCAGTTCATCGGCGGCGCGGGTGAACGAGCCATGACGGGCCGCAGCTTCGAAGGCGCGCAAGGCGTACAGCGCTGGCAAACGCCGGCTCACGATTCGCAACCATGAGTATTAATCATGCATGGCATGGCTTTTTTCCTTTTGTGACATCGCGCCAGAGCCCCCAGAATAGCGACTCAACCCCCACCAAACACGCCCTTTCACGTACTCGGCTAATATCCGCGGTTCCTCAGCGCAGGCCGCGGACAGACCCGGAATCTGTAATCTTCTGAGCATAACTCATGGATCGCCACGCCCTTCGCCTGGAACTCATCGCCATCCTGCGCCTGTCCGGCCCGTTGATCGCCGCGCAGCTGGCGCACGTGCTGATGGTGTTCACCGACACGGTGATGATGGGCTTGCTCGGCCCGCAGGAACTGGCGGGCGGTGGCCTGGGTGCGGCGAGCTATTCGTTCGTGTCGATTTTCTGTGTCGGGGTGATTGCCGCAGTCGGCAGCCTGGTCGCCATCCGCCATGGCGCTGGCGATACACCGGGGGTAACCCGTCTGCTCGGTACTGGCCTGTGGCTCGGCTGGGCACTGGCTCTCGGCGCAGGGCTGCTGCTGTGGAACCTAGCCCCCGCACTGCTCTGGGCCGGCCAGTCACCCGCCAACGTCGGCAATGCCATGACCTTCCTGCAGGCGCTGCTGTTCGCCCTGCCCGGCTACATGACGTTCATGGCATTGCGCGGTTTCACCGCCGCCATCGGCCGGCCCGGCCCGGTGATGGCCATCAGCCTGGGCGGCGCGCTGGCCAACTTCGTCCTCAACTATGCGCTGATCAAAGGCTGGTTCGGTCTGCCGGCACTCGGGCTGGCCGGCATCGGCATGGTCACCGCCCTGGTCAGTACAGTGATGGCGATCCTGCTCGCCATCCACACCTTGCGTCACCGTGCCTACGCCGCCTATCCCTGGTTTCAGGGCCTGCGCCACCCTGCCCGCGCCGAGCTGAAAGAGCTGCTGCGCCTGGGCTTGCCGATTGGCGGCACTTACGCCGTGGAATCCGCGCTATTCGCCTTTGCGGTGTTGTGCATGGGTGCACTGGGCAGCACGCAGTTGGCCGCTCACCAGATTGCCATCCAGTCGGTCTATGTGGCCTTCATGGTGCCAGTGGGCATTTCCTACGCGGTGACCTTCCGTATCGGCCAGCACTATGGCGCCGGTCGGCTGTTGCACGCACGCTGGGCCGGACGCCTGGGCATCGCCATCGGCGCGGTATGCATGCTGGGTTTCGCCAGCCTGTTCTGGCTGGCACCGTACTGGGTGGTCGGCCTGTTCGTCGACCGCTTCGATCCTGCCTATGCGGAGGTGGTGAGCCTGGCGGTGAGTTTGCTGGCCATCGCCGCCTGGTTCGAACTGTTCGACGGCATCCAGAACATTGCCATGGGCGCGATACGCGGCTTGAAGGACGCCAACACCACCTTCTTCGTCGGCCTGGGCTGCTACTGGTTGATCGGCGCGCCGATGGCCTGGCTGCTAACTTTCCACTTCGGCTGGGGTGCCCATGGTGTCTGGTGGGGGTTGGCCAGCGGCCTGGCCTGCGCTGCCATTGCCCTGACCCTGGCCTTCGAGGTCAAGACCGGACGGATTCTGGGCAGAGCCGCGCGGCGTGTGCCCCAGGCATATTCAGCGCTCCCGTAAGCCGGACGGTAACAGCCGCCCACGGCTGAGCAGGCTATCCAGCTCGTCACGCGGCACGGCGCGACTGACCAGATAGCCCTGCACCTGATCGCAGCCGAACTCACGCAGCAGTTGCAGCTGTTCGGCGCCCTCCACGCCTTCGGCCACCACCTGCAGATCCAGGTTGTGCGCCAGGTTGATCATCGCCTGCACCAGTTGCTGGCTCTGTGGGCGCAGCTCCATGCCGGTTACAAAGCTGCGGTCGATCTTCAGCAGGGCAATGGGCAGGTTGCTCAGATGTTCGAACGACGAGAAGCCGGTGCCGAAATCGTCCAGGGAAAAACGTACGCCGAGGTGACCGAGGCGGCGCATGGTCTGCTGTACGTACTCGCTGCGGCGCATCACTGCGGTTTCGGTAAGTTCGAACTCCAGCCAGCGGCTGTCGATGCCACAGCTTTCGATCAGGCGTTCCAGGGTCGGCAGCAACTGGCTGTCCTGGAACTGACGGAACGACAGATTGACCGCCATGTGCAGCGCGCCATGACCACGCTCGCTCAGCCATTGCATGTCGCGCAACGCGCGATCGATGACCCAGTAGCCGAGCGGTACGATCAACCCGCACTCCTCGGCCAACGGCACGAACGAGCCCGGCATCAACAGGCCGTGCCGCTCGTGCTTCCAGCGTACCAGCGCTTCCAGCCCGACTATGGCGCCGGTGTGCAGGCAAAGCCGCGGCTGATAGTGCAGTTGCAGCTCTTCACGGCGCAGCGCCCGGCGCAGGTCGCGCTGCAGGTCGGCCTGGCTGTGCATGTCGCGATCCAGACGATCGTCATACAGATGAAAGGTGCAGCCCTGGCTGCTCTTGGCCTGCTGCATGGCGACATGGGCGTGCCACATCAGCGTGTCGGCACTACTCGCCGGCTTGGCCTGAACCACGCCGAGACTGCACCCCAGCAACAGGCTTTCGCCTTCCACCCAATAAGGTTCGCCCAGGGCATCGGCCACGCGCTGCACCCAGGATCTGGCGCGTGTGGGATCGTCACGGGTGTCGAGCAACAGGGCGAACTCGTCGCCGCCAAGGCGGGCCAGTTGATCGCCACGCCCCAGGTGAAGCTTGAGACGCGCCACCACCTGCTGGATCAGATGATCACCGGCGAGGTGCCCGAGGGTGTCGTTGGCCTGATGGAAGTTGTCCAGATCCAGGTGCACCAGCGCCAGACCGCGGCGACGGTGATCGCCCAGGCGCGCCGCCAGCAGGGTCTGGAAGCCCTGGCGGTTGGCGATGCCGGTCAGCGCATCCTGTTCGGTCAGGTTCTGCAAGGTGGCCCGCAAACGGCCCTGCTCGCGTACGTAGCGCAGGCAACGACGCACCACGTCATCGCTCAATTGGTCGCGCACCAGCCAGTCGCAGGCCTGAGCCGGCGCTTGTACAGGCTCGCTTTCCAGCAACAGGATGATCGGCACGCTACATTGCTCAGGGGCAGGCAGGTGGGCCGGAGTGGTCAGCAATACGACATCGTGGCTCTGCGCCAGCAGCGCCTCGGCGGCTGGCCAGCTGGAGGCACAGATCAAGGGTGCCGGGCCGCCCAGAGCCTCCAGGCGTTCGTGCAGCAACTCGCTCCACTGCGGCGTTTCAGCCAGCAGGATCAGGCGCAATGGCTCAACGAATGCGCTCAAGAAAACTCCCTCGATGCACGAAAGTATGGACAAGAATCGCCCCTGAGTGCGCCATATCCGGCGTCAAATCAAGCACTTCCGTGTGAATCGCGGGACATCCTGCGACAAACGCGCAGAGTCGACAAGCCCATCGGCGAAACCCGTCGCCAACACGGTCACATAACCGCAAGGGATTCGTCATCATCTATCCGCTACAGATGGCGGCCGTCGGTTCCTCTATCAAAGCAACGAATGGCTTGCGACTTTCAGCTAAAATGCGCGGCCATTTCCCTTCGCGATAGACTCGATGTCCCGACTCAATCCCCGGCAACAGGAAGCCGTGAACTACGTCGGCGGCCCTCTTCTGGTGCTCGCCGGCGCAGGTTCCGGCAAGACCAGCGTGATCACTCGCAAGATCGCCCACCTGGTACAGAACTGCGGCGTGCGCGCCCAACACATCGTCGCCATGACCTTCACCAACAAGGCCGCGCGCGAAATGAAGGAGCGCGTCGGTACCCTGCTCAAGGGCCCCGAGGCCCGCGGCCTGACCGTGTCGACCTTTCACAACCTGGGCATGAATATCATCCGCAAGGAATATGCGCGCCTGGGTTACAAGCCCGGCTTCTCGATCTTCGACGACGGCGACATCAAGGCGCTGCTGACGGACATCATGCAGAAGGAGTACGCGGGCGACGATGGTGCCGATGAGATCAAGAACACCATCGACAGCTGGAAGAACGACCTGATTCTCCCCGACGAAGCCCTGGCCAACGCCCGCGGGCCGAAGGAGCAGACGGCCGCCATCGTCTACCTGCACTACCAGCGCACGCTCAAGGCGTACAACGCGGTGGACTTCAACGACCTGATCCTGCTGCCGGTGAAGCTGTTCCAAGAGCATCAGGACATTCTGGAAAAGTGGCAGAACCGCATCCGCTACCTGCTGGTGGACGAATACCAGGACACCAACGCCAGCCAGTACCTGCTGGTGAAGATGCTGGTGGGCATGCGCAACCAGTTCACCGTGGTCGGCGACGACGACCAGTCGATCTACGCCTGGCGCGGCGCGCGGCCGGAGAACCTCAACCTGCTCAAGGAAGACTACCCGTCGCTCAAGGTGGTGATGCTCGAGCAGAACTATCGCTCCACCAGCCGCATCCTCAAATGTGCCAACATCCTGATCGCCAACAACCCTCACGTGTTCGAGAAACAGCTGTGGAGCGAAATGGGCATGGGCGACGAGATCCGCGTGATCCGCACCCGCAACGAAGACGCCGAGTGCGAGCGCGTGGCCCTGGAAATCCTCACCGAGCACCTGCGCACCCAGCGCCCGTACAGCGAGTTCGCCATCCTCTACCGTGGCAACTACCAGGCCAAGCTGATGGAGCTGAAACTGCAGCACCATCAGATTCCCTATCGCCTCTCCGGCGGCACCAGCTTCTTCGCCCGTCAGGAAGTGAAGGATCTGATGAGCTACTTCCGCCTGCTGGTCAACCCGGACGACGACAACGCCTTTCTGCGGGTGATCAACGTACCGCGCCGGGAAATCGGCTCGACCACCCTGGAAAAACTCGGCAACTACGCCAACGAACGCAAGATCAGCATGTACGCCGCCAGCGACGAAATCGGCCTCGGCGAGCACCTGGACAACCGCTACACCGAACGTCTGGCGCGCTTCAAACGCTGGATGGACGGCGTACGCGAACAGTGCGTGGTCAACGAGCCGATTGCCGCCATCCGCAGCATGGTCATGGACATCGACTACGAGAACTGGCTGCGCCAGAACGCCTCCAGCGACAAGGTCGCCGACGCGCGCATGGGCAACGTCTGGTTCCTGGTCGACGCCCTGAAGAACACCCTCGACAAGGATGAAGAGGGCGACATGACCATCGAGGACGCCATCGGCAAACTGGTACTGCGCGACATGCTCGAACGCCAGCAGGAAGAGGAAGAAGGCGCCGACGGCGTACAGATGATGACCATGCATGCCTCCAAGGGGCTGGAATTTCCCTCGGTTTACATCATCGGCTTCGAGGAGGAAATCCTCCCCCACCGCTCCAGCATCGAGGCCGACACCATCGAGGAAGAGCGGCGTCTGGCCTACGTGGGCATCACCCGCGCCAAGCGCAACCTGGCCCTGACCTTCGCCGCCAAGCGCAAGCAGTACGGCGAGATCATCGAATGCACCCCGAGCCGCTTCCTCGACGAATTGCCGCCTGAGGATCTGGTCTGGGAAGGCCAGGAAGAAGCCCCCGTGGAAGTCAAAGCCGCCCGCGGCAACGACGCCCTGGCCAATATGCGCGCCATGCTCAAACGCTGAAACGGCGACTCACCTACTACCTACGCAGCGACATCCGGGAGCAAGCCCCTGGGTATCGCTGCGCTCAACCCGGGCTACGGCCCTGAGATCCGCCTTACAACGCTTACGCAGGAGCATCTGTTCTCGCCCGACCGAGTTGATCGCTGGCAAGGCTAGGCGCCCCCGCAGCTCCTACAGGGCTATGGCTCGCGAGCGACAAGTGCCAGACGCCAAATTGTGTAGCGGCGCCTGGCCTTGCAGGCGATCGCTTTTCGAGCGGCCGATGTCGCGACGAACATCACTTGTGAACTCTGGATCGCCACCCGACAGGTCGATTGGCACCTGCGTAACATTTCGGAGTCAGAGTGAAAGACTGGTCGCTGCAGCCGACCAGTTATCGTGAAGCTACTTCTGCAAAGAGGCCCGGAACCATGCGCACGCTCACTCTCGACCTCGATACCCTGACCCAGTTGATCAACGGTCGCGAAACCCTGGAGCACTGGCTCGACATGGAGGCCGGCACGGTGCTGAGCCTGTCGCCGGAAGATCAGGGCAGCGACGAACGCCAGCAGATCCAACTGCAGCCCGATCGCTACGCCGCCGTGCCCAATCTCGACGTGGCCCAGCGCGTGGCCATGCGTGAATCCTTTCTGTTCACCCTCGACGATCTCAACGCCCACCCGCTGCTCAGCGCGGCACTGACCGGGCGCAAGCCGCTACGCGCCTTCGACTACGAGATCGACTACTTCCCTGTGCTGCGCCAGCAATGGCACGACTACGAGCATAAGCAATTGCGCGAATACGCCCTCAACTGGCTACTCGAACTGGGCCTGGAGCCCGCCCCGGACAAGCTGCCACTGGATACCCGCGGCATTCCCAAGGACATCCTGCGGCGCCTGACCAAGAGCGCCTGATCCTCTGGATTAATAGCCCAGGGACGGGATCGAGAGCGGCTGTGTCATCGGCCCACGGGCATCCCAAGCGCGTCAGCCGTCGGACGTTCACCTGCCCCGCGTGCGGTTTCGCTACAAATGATCGGCATTTTGAGGGAAAATCCGCCGCTTTGCTCTTGAGCCCAGAGGATCGATCGTGGAGTCGTTGAAACAGAAGATATGCAGTGAAGGTACCGTCCTGTCCGAGCAGGTGCTCAAGGTCGATGCCTTTCTCAATCACCAGATCGACCCACAGTTGATGCAGCAGATCGGCCACGAGTTCGCCGAGCGCTTCAAGGATCAGGGCATCACCAAGATCGTCACCATCGAAGCCTCCGGTATCGCCCCCGCGGTGATGGCCGGCCTGGAGCTGGGTGTACCGGTGATCTTCGCCCGCAAATACCAGTCGCTGACGCTCACGGACAACCTCTACATCTCCAAGGTGTTCTCGTTCACCAAGCAGACCGAAAGCACCCTGGCCATTTCCTCCAAGCACCTGAGCGCCAGCGATCACGTACTACTGGTCGACGACTTTCTCGCCAACGGCCACGCCGCCAAGGCACTGATCGACCTGATCGGCCAGGCTGGCGCCAGCATCGCCGGTATCGGCGTGGTGATCGAAAAGTCCTTCCAGAGCGGCCGTGCCGAGCTGGATGCCCAGGGTTATCGCATCGAATCTCTGGCGCGCATCCAGTCCCTGGCGGGCGGCAAGGTCACCTTCCTCGAATAGCGGTCGCCTTCAGCCCGGCCAGCAGCAGGCGCTGATATAGATCCTCACGCAAGCCGTCGGGCTGTTCCAGCCCCATGCGCTGCAGTTGCTCGGGAAAGGCCTCGGCGGGCGGCGCATCGAGCGCCGCCTTGCCCAGCTCCAACACTTCGCTCAGGCGAAACTTGCCCTTCAGCCAGGTCAACGCGCGCAGCAATTCCTGCTCCTCCGGGCTGAAATCGCTGCCCAGCGGATACTCCGCGAACGACGCCCGATGCCGATCCGCGATCCCCTGCAGTCGCTCGGGCGTGTTGTTCGTGAAACGTGGGTCGAGGCGGAAATCCTTCGGCAACTTGCCTGCCTCTATCGCCTGCGCCATCAGCTCCGCCTGGAAGCGCGAGTCGCTGACGCCGAGCAAGGCTTCGATCACCTGTGCATCGGTCTTGCCACGCAGGTCGGCGATGCCGTATTCGGTGATCACCACGTCACGCAGATGGCGGGGGATGGTCACGTGGCCGTATTCCCAGACGATATTGGAACTCACCTCGCCTGCGGATTCGCGCCAGCTGCGCAGCAGCAGGATCGAGCGCGCGTCAGGCAGTGCATGGCCCTGAGCGACGAAGTTGTACTGCCCGCCCACACCGCTGAGCACACGGCCATCTTCCAGTTGATCGGCCACCGCCGCGCCGAGCGCGGTGACGGTGAAGACGCTGTTGATGAACCGCGCATCGACGCGCTGCAGGCGCTTGAGTTCTTCCTGGCCATACAGCTCATTGATGAAACCGATGCCGGTCATGCCGAAGCGGCTGCGCTGTCTAACATCCATCTCGGCCAGGCGCTGATAGAAAGACTGCGGGCCCAGGAAGAAACCGCCATGCACCCGTACGCCGTTCCTGGCTGGCGTCAGGTAATCCCTGAGCACCGCCTGGCTGAGCGGGTCGGACAGTTCGGTGGAGCATTGCTGATCGGTCGGCAGCAGCAGGTTTTCACCCTGCAGTTTCAGGTTGGCATCCAGCAGGCCGCCGTCCTGCAGCCAGCTCAGCGTCGCTTCGTCCAGGCGCTCCGGCAAGCCGGCGTCGAGCAAGGCCTGCACGCTGCGCGGATGGCCATTGGTATCCAGCGCACCGGCGCTGGCCAGCCGCTGCACCCGCACATCGGGGTAAACGACGCGACGTATCACGCCCGCCTCAGCCAGCGCCAACAGGCCGTTGACGAACATCTCACTGCAGCCGTAAAGCCCTTCTTCGAATGGCCGCAGATCGCCAAGAATATCGGTCAACGGATGCGCATGCCCCTCCTGCAGGTCGCCCAGCACCGCACGGTAGCTGGCATTATCGGCGTGACGCATCAGCAAGGCAGCGCTGACCGCATCGCCCATGGCACCAATGCCGATCTGCAGGGTACCGCCATCGCACACCAGCGTGCTGGCATGCAGGCCGATGCAGTGATCCTGCACCGTCACCGGCATGTTTGGCGTGGAGAACAGCGTGCAGACCTCGGACTCCCGCACCTGGATATCGAAGGTCTCACGGGGCAGTTCGGCGTCGCCGGCCATATAGGGCAACTGGTCATGCACCTGAACCAGGCTGAGGATGGGTTCGCCACGTTCACGCCGCGCCTGTAACAGGGGCAGCAGATCCAGGGTGATGTCAGGGTTGCAGCTCAGGCTGAAATGGCCGGGGCGAGTGGCATCCTGGGCGACCAGTTGGGCGATCACGTTGATGCCCTTGGCATTGATGTCACGGGCGGCGTGGCTATAGTTGCTGCTGGTGTAGTCCTGCTGCGCCGGGGCACTGTCGAGCAGGCTGCCGGGCTGCAGGAAGAACTGTTCGACCCGCACATTGGCCGGCAGTGTGTCGCCCTGCAGGTCGGCGAGAAAGTCCAGCTCCAGATAGTCGCCATACACCCGCTCGACGAAGGGTTCGAGAAAGCGCCGCTGCAAATCCGATCCTGCGCGCGGCCGCCCCAGGCATAAGGCGGTGTAGATGGTCAGTTGACGCTCGGGCATTTCGCGCAGGCGCGCGTACAGGGCGTTGACCCAGCGATTGGGTTTACCCAGCCCCAGCGGCAGGCCCAGATGAATGGGCCCGTCGATCTCGTCCAGAACGCGGTCAACGGCTTGCTCGATGGAACACTGTTGGGGCATGCAGCTCTCCAGGCAAATGGACACGGCAGTGTCCGTTGGACTGCCCAACACGCCTTTTGCTGCATATTCTCGTCACGCTGCAACAACAAAGCCGCCCTGAGGCGGCTCTGTCAGGCGGGAAATTCGCCGCTTACAGACCGGACATTTTCTCGATGGCGGCACGCAGCTCGTCATCCGAACAGTCGCCGCACGTGCCCTTCGGCGGCATGGCGTTGATGCCGGAAATCGCCTTGGCGAGGATGCCGTCCATACCGCCCAGCTCGTCTGCCCGGGTTTTCCAGGCAGCGGTGTCGCCGATCTTCGGTGCACCAAGCAGCCCCGGTGTGTGGCAGGCAGTGCAGTGCCTGGCGACGATATCGTCGGCGCTGCGCGTGGCACCGCCGGTAACCGCGGCAACGGCCTCGACACCCTTGCATTCCTGCCCGGAAATACACACTTGCCCGACGGGTTTGATCCGCTCGGCAATCGCCTCGTCGGCGGTAGCCTGGGCATTCACGGCCCATAGCGCCAGGGCAATTGCCGGCACTACCAGCATGCTTCTAATTGGGTTCACACAGATGCCCTCATGGGTGGCTAGTCACGCTCGCGGCCACGGTTTCGCGAGCCCGCGAAGTATAACGACTGGCCAAAACGCCGGACATGACCCAACTTGTCGCAGGGTTATCGATCTCGTGACGCAGATCAACGGTGTCGCAGATTGCCACGCGCCAGGCGTGGCAGGTCGCGATTTTTCTAGAAGTTCGCCGGCGTGGTCGCGCTGATCAACCGGGCCGGTTGATCGAAGGGATTGCGAAAACGATGGGGCTTGCTGCTCTCGAAGTAGTAGCTGTCGCCGCTTTCGAGAATGAACACCTCGTCACCGACCGTAAGTTCGAGACGCCCTTCGACCAGCATGCCGGTCTCCTCGCCCTCGTGGGTGTACATCTCCAGGCCGGTATCGCTGTGTGGCGGGTAGGTTTCGTCGAGAAAGGAAATGGCCCGGCTCGGGTGAGCCTTGCCGATCAGTTTCATGGTGATCGCACCGCTATGGATGTCGGTCAGCTCGCTGGCGCGATAGACCACCTGCACCTGATTGTCCTGCTCGGCCTCCAGGGAAAAGAATTCCACCAGGGACATGGGAATGCCCGCCAGCACCTTCTTCAGCGAACTGATCGAGGGGCTTACGCTGTTCTTCTCGATCATCGAGATGGTGCTGTTGGTAACCCCCGCCCGCTTGGCGAGTTCGCGCTGGGAAAGCCCTTTGAGCTTACGGATGGATTGCAGGCGTAGACCGACGTCCAATGCAGGATGCCCCCAGGGAAGACATGGAATTGGCCGTATCATGGCAACAGTGTTCAGTATTTACAACAGTCTGAACACCTCGAAACACCCTGGCTTAGCTATCGCTATAGATAAGCGGCACGCGCCGTACGTTGCAGAACAGCTGATAGGGAATGGTACCCGCCGCGACGGCTACGTCACTGGCCAGCACGCCACGGCCCCAGAATTCGACACGGCTGCCCAGGCCAGCGCCTGGCAGATCGCTGAGGTCGACGGTGAGCATGTCCATCGATACACGGCCGATGATTCGCGACGGCAAGCCGTCGATCAGCACCGGCGTGCCGGTCGGAGCATGACGCGGATAGCCATCCGCATAGCCCATGGCGACCACCCCCACCCGGGTAGCGCGTTCGCTGGTGAAGCGCGCGCCGTAACCGACGGGTTCTCCTGCCAGCAGATCGCGCACGCTGATCACCCGGGACTCCAGCGTCATCACCGGCTGCAGGCGGGAAGCCACATCGTGAGCCTGCTCGAAAGGCGTGGCGCCGTAGAGCATGATGCCGGGGCGTACCCAGTCACTGGGAATGCTCGGCCAACCCAGCAGCGCTGGCGAGTTGCGCAGGCTGACCTCCGCAGCCAGCCCCTCACGGGCCTGCTGGAACACCGCCAGTTGCTCGTCGCTACGCGAACTATCGAGCTCGTCGGCGCGGGAGAAGTGGCTCATCAAGATGATCTTCGCCACCTTGCCGCTGGCCAGCAGGCGCCTGTAAGCAGCCTGATAATCGGCTGGATGAAAACCGACGCGGTGCATGCCGCTGTCGAGTTTCAGCCAGAGAGTCAGAGGTTGCGTCAATTCGGCCTGCTCGATGGCTTCGAGCTGCCACTGGGCATGTACCACGCACCATAGGTCGTGCTGATCGATCAACGCCAGCTCACTGGCCTCGAAGAACCCTTCGAGCAGCAGAATCGGCCCACGAATACCGGCCTCGCGCAGTTGCAGTGCCTCTTCGATACAGGCCACGGCGAAGCCGTCGGCTTCGTCCTGCAGCGCCTGGGCGCACCGCACCGCACCATGCCCATAGGCATCCGCCTTGATCACCGCCAGCGCGCGCGCACCGGACAGTTCACGGGCCAATTGGTAGTTGTGACGAAGGGCTTGCAGATCGATCAAGGCACGGGCAGGACGCATGGTTATCTCGAATGACGGAAGAAGACACACTACAAGGCGATAGCAGCCACAAGCTGCAAGCTTCAAGCAGCAAGTTAAAAGCGGCTCGGAGCGCTCCATTGCTCTTGCTTCTATCTTGTAGCTTGAAGCTTGTGGCTTGCAGCTCAATGGCTGCTTTTGCCTTATTGCAGTCGGAACATCTCGGTAGATCGTGAGCCGGCCCTTAGGGTAAAGCAGCAATCACGGTCATCTCCACGAGTACGTCCGGCGAATACAGCTTGGCCTCGACGCAGGCACGGGCTGGTGAATTACCGGCGGGCACCCAGGCATCCCAGACCTTGTTCAGGCCTTCGCGATCATCGATGTTCTTGAGAAAGATGGTGATCGACAGAATGCGCGACTTGTCGGTACCGGCTTCGGCCAGGAAGGCGTCGATGCTGTCCAGCGTCGCTTTGGTCTGGGCTTCGATGCCTTCGCTATGGTCTTCATCCAGTTGGCCGGCCAGGTAGACGGTACCGTTGTGAATGACGATTTCGCTCAGACGCGGTTCAGTTCGCAGGCGCTGTATGGACATGCGTGTTCGACTCCTTGGTTGTGCCATAACGGGAAATATCCAGGCCTTCGCTGCTGATCTGCGGACGCTTCCTGGCGATGATGTCAGCAAGGAAACGCCCGGAGCCACAGGCCATGGTCCAGCCTAGGGTACCGTGTCCGGTGTTCAGAAACAGGTTTCGATACGGCGTTGCGCCCACGATCGGCGTGCCATCCGGCGTCGCCGGACGCAGCCCCGTCCAGAAGTCCGCCTGGCTCAGATCACCGCCCTCGGGGTAGAGATCACCGACGATCATCTCCAGGGTTTCCCGTCGACGCGGGTCGAGGCTCAGGTCGAAGCCAGCGATCTCGGCCATGCCGCCAACGCGAATGCGCTGGTCGAAGCGGGTGATGGCGACCTTGTAGGTCTCGTCGAGAATGGTCGACGTCGGCGCCATGTCCGGGTTGGTGATCGGCACCGTCAGCGAGTAGCCCTTGAGCGGATACACCGGCGCGCGTATACCCAGCGGCTTGAGCAGTTGCGGGCTGTAGCTGCCCAGCGCCAGCACGTAACGGTCGGCGGTTTCCAGTTTGCCGTCGATCCACACCCCATTGATGCGATCCCCGGCGAAATCCAGACGCTGGATGTTCTGACCGAAACGGAACTGCACGCCCAGCGCAGCCGCCATATCGGCCAGCTTGCGGGTGAACATCTGGCAATCGCCGGTCTGGTCGTTAGGCAGGCGCAGGGCACCTACGAGCTTATCGGTGACGCTGGCCAGGGCCGGCTCGACCTTGGCGATGCCAGCACGGTCGAGCAACTCGTAAGGCACACCGGACTCTTTCAGTACAGCGATGTCCTTGGCCGCGTTGTCCAACTGCGCCTGAGTACGAAAAAGTTGCGTGGTGCCAAGCTGACGGCCTTCATAGGCGAGGCCGGTTTCCGCACGCAGCTCGTCTAGGCAATCACGGCTGTACTCGGACAGCCGCACCATGCGCTCCTTGTTCACCGCGTAACGGCTGGCGGTGCAGTTGCGCAGCATCTGCGCCATCCACAGGTACTGGTCGATATCGGCGCTGGCCTTGATGGCCAGCGGTGCGTGCTTCTGCAACAACCACTTGATGGCTTTCAGCGGCACGCCCGGCGCAGCCCAGGGCGAGGCATAACCCGGCGACACCTGGCCGGCGTTGGCGAAACTGGTTTCCAGGGCAGGGCCGTTCTGGCGATCCACCACCACCACCTCGAAACCCTGACGGGCCAGGTAGTACGCACTGGTCGTACCGATCACACCGCTACCAAGCACCAGAACCCGCATATTTCCTCCTCGCCGCGACGATGCACTGGCGTATTACGATTTGAGAAGTCGATGCGTACAGTATAGAAAGTGAATGGCAGTGCTTTTCACTGTATACAGGCCTATATTTGAAGAGAATTCTGGGTTTAACAGCCTTTCATGGAGGGGCGCCGATCATGCGTACGCAACACCAGAGCCGCCGCGAGCTGGACAAGATCGATCGCAACATCCTGCGCATCCTCCAGGAGGACGGACGCATCTCCTTCACCGAACTGGGCGAGCGGGTCGGTTTGTCCACCACGCCCTGCACCGAACGCGTCCGCCGCCTGGAGCGCGAAGGCATCATCATGGGTTACCACGCCCGCCTCAACCCGCAGAACCTCAAGGCCAGCCTGCTGGTGTTCGTGGAGATCAGCCTGGACTACAAATCCGGCGACACCTTCGAAGACTTCCGCCGCGCCGTACTGAAATTGCCCCACGTACTGGAGTGCCATCTGGTATCCGGCGACTTCGACTACCTGGTGAAGGCGCGCATCAACGAGATGGCCAGCTACCGCAAGCTGCTCGGCGACATCCTCCTCAAGCTGCCCCATGTGCGCGAGTCGAAGAGCTATATCGTGATGGAAGAGGTGAAGGAAAGTTTGGCGCTGCCGGTGCCGGAGTAAATGACCTGACCGAGCTTGATAAAGACGCTTGCGCAGCAGCGCTGACAGGCCCTAGACCAGCACCTGCCGCGTACTGGCGATGAGCTGATGCACCTGGCGCTCCACGCTCGCTTCGATTGGCTGCTCGGGCCCACGACCGTGGGGGCACGGCAGGCTGGCGGTGGTGCCGAACAGGCGACAGATCAGCGGGCGCTGGTCATACACCTGGCAGCCCTGAGGGCCGAGGTGCACGCAGTTGTAGTCGGCCAGGGCGGCGTCCTGCTCGGTGGCGGTCTTGCGCGGCAGGCGCGACATTTCTTCCGACGAGGCGGTCACCGGGCCGCAACAATCGTGGCAGCCGGGCACGCAGTCGAAGCGCGGGATCTGTCGGCGCAGAAGGTCGATCTTGCGGCTGGTGCAGCTCATGGTCATGGCTCGGAAACGGATGCCGCGCATGGTACAGGCGAGCCCGCCCGCCGCAAAGGATATGGCAGCAGCATTATCCAAACGCCATCGCGGGTTGGCGCCGAGTAAAGTCAACGCTTATGCTTTGTCAATTTTTACAAACAGAAAACTCAGGATTTCGCACATGACCGCCCGTGCCAACCCGCCGGTTCATAGCGCCGAGCATGCCCCATCCTACTACGCCGCGAGCGCCAATCTGCAGCTCGATTACCCGGCTCTGCACGGTGAGCAGCGCGCCGATGTGTGCATCGTCGGCGGTGGCTTCTCTGGCCTGAACACAGCCATCGAGCTCGCCCAGAAAGGCCTCTCGGTGGTGTTGCTGGAAGCCCATCGGATCGGCTGGGGCGCCAGCGGGCGCAACGGCGGACAACTGATTCGCGGCGTCGGCCACGGCGTCGAGCGGTTCGAGTCGGTGATCGGCGCCAGCGGCGTGCGCGAGCTGAAGCTGATGGGCCTGGAAGCGGTGGAAATCGTGCGCCGCCGGGTCGAGCAGTTCGACATCGCCTGCGACCTCACCTGGGGCTACTGCGACCTGGCCAACAAGCCCCGCGACCTGGCCGGCTTCGCCGAAGACGCCGCCGAACTGCAGAGCCTCGGCTATCGTCACGAACTGCGCCTGCTGCAACCGGAACAGATGCACGAGGTGGTCGGCTCGAGCCGCTATGTCGGCGGCCTGATCGACATGGGTTCGGGCCACCTGCATCCACTCAATCTGGCCCTGGGCGAAGCTGCCGCGGCGCAGAGCCTGGGCGTGCGTCTGTTCGAGCATTCACCGGCCACGCGCATCGACTATGGCAAAGAGATCCGCGTACACACGGCTCAGGGCTTGGTGCGCGCGGCGCAACTGGTGCTGGGTTGCAACGCCTATATAGATGATCTGAACCCGACGCTGGGCGGCCAAGTATTGCCGGCCGGCAGCTATATCATCGCCACCGAGCCGTTGAGCGAAGAGCAAGCCAGTACCCTGATCCCGCAGAACATGGCGCTCTGCGACCAGCGGGTAGCGCTCGACTACTACCGTCTCTCGGCCGACCGTCGCTTGCTGTTCGGCGGCGCCTGCCATTATTCGGGGCGCGACCCGTCCGATATCGCCGCCTATATGCGGCCAAAGATGCTGGCGGTCTTTCCGCAGTTGGACGACGTGCGCATCGACTATCAATGGGGCGGCATGATCGGTATCGGTGCCAACCGCCTGCCGCAGATTGGCCAGTTGAAGGATCAGCCAAACGTATTCTATGCCCAGGCCTACTCGGGCCATGGCGTCAACGCCACGCACCTGGCCGGCAAACTGCTCGGCGAGGCCATCGCCGGGCAGGCTGGCGGCGGCTTCGAGCTGTTCGCCAAGGTGCCGCACATGACCTTCCCCGGCGGCCGCTACCTGCGCTCACCACTGCTGGCCCTGGGCATGCTCTGGCACCGCCTCAAAGAGCTGGCCTGACAGCATCCAGCAAAAGCATCGCCGGCAAGGGCTAGGCGCCCCCCGGCTCCTACGAGATTGACCGCGATCTCACTTTGCAGGAGCCGCCTGCGGGTAATCAGCCAAGGGAATGCGGGATGCACTTCTGATCGCTCCCCGGATTACGCCTGCGGCTAATCCAGGCTACAGATGCAACCTAAGCCACCAGTCACAGCTTCCAGAACGGCAGCGAGGCTTCCTGCCTGGCCTGGTCACGGGTCAGGCCGATATCGTGCAGTTGCGCATCGCTCAGCTCGCGCAAGGCACCGCGGGTCATCAGGCGGCGAATGAACAACTTCCAGCGATGGGTCAGTGCCTCACGCGGTGGCGCCAGCTCCGCCACACGTTGACGTGCACAGCCATCCAGCTCGCTGCTCTTCAGGGTCAATCGCACATCGCTCAGTCCGCTCATCTCGCTCTCCTGCGTCTATCGTTCATGGGAGATAATGATGGCAAACGACGAAAAGACATGACAGATCCAAAAAATCAGAATTAAATCAATACAGATGTCGGAAAAGCGCAACTGAATGGTCGGTGGTGAAGCCATCTGTACTGGTTACCGATTCTATTTTTTCAATACAGGCACTGAGCATGACCCTCTATACCAACCTGGCCGAGCTGCTCGGCGAACGCATCGAACAAGGGCTGTATCGCCCAGGCGACCGTCTGCCCTCGGTACGCGCCCTGAGCCAGGAGCATGGGGTCAGCCTGAGTACGGTGCAGCAGGCCTATCGGCATCTGGAAGACCGCGGACTCGCCCTGCCGAAGCCGAAGTCCGGCTACTTCGTACCGCAAGGCCGCGACAAACCGGCGCTGCCGAAGATCAGCCGGGCACCACAGCGGCCAGTAGAGGTGTCGCAATGGGATCAGGTGCTGGAGCAGATTTCCCTGCCGCCACGCAACGATTTCGTCCAGCTCGGCCGCGGCCGACCGGATATCGACAGCCCGACGCTCAAGCCGCTGTTGCGCTCGCTGTCGCGCCTGAGCCGCAAGCAGGATCTGCAGACCCTGACCTACGGCAGCATTCATGGCGACCAGCGCCTGCGCGAACAGATCGCCCGCCTGGCACTGGACTCGGGCTGCCAGCTGACTTATGAAGACATCGTCATCACCACCGGCTGCCACGAAGCGCTATCGGCAGCCATCCGTTCGATCTGTGTGCCCGGCGATATCGTCGCCGTCGATTCGCCGAGCTTCCATGGCGTGATGCAGGCGCTCAAGGGCTTCGGCATGAAAGCGCTGGAACTGCCGACCGACCCGTTGACCGGCATCAGTCTGGAAGCCCTGGAACTGGCCCTGGAGCAGTGGCCGATCAAGGCCATTCAGCTCACCCCGAACTGCAACAACCCGCTGGGCTACATCATGCCGGAGGCCAACAAGCGTGCCCTGGTGGCCCTCGCTCAACGCCACGATGTGGCGATCATCGAAGACGATGTATATGGCGAGCTGGCCTTTCACTACCCGCGCCCGCGCACCATCAAATCCTACGATGACGACGGTCGGGTACTCTTGTGCAGTTCCTTCTCCAAGACGCTGGCGCCGGGGTTGCGTGTCGGCTGGATCGCGCCTGGCCGTTATCTGAATCAGGTGCTGCACATGAAATACATGGGCACTGGCACCACCGCGCAGTTGCCGCAACTGGCTCTGGCCGAATACATCGAGGGCGGTCATTACGAGCCGCACCTGCGGCGCATGCGCGCGCAATATGCGCGCGGCCTGGATCAGATGAGCGACTGGGTGAGTCGTTACTTCCCCCCGTCGGTGCGGGTCAGCCGGCCTCAGGGCAGCTTCATGATCTGGGTGGAAATGCCGGAAGGCTTCGACAGCCAGCGCCTGAACCGCGAACTGGCGGTGCACAAGGTGCAGATCGCGCCGGGCAGCATCTTTTCCGCAGCCGGCAAATATCGCAACTGCCTGCGCATGAACTATGCCTCGCGGCACAGCGCGAGCATCGAGGCCGCGGTACGCACGGTCGGCGAAACCGTTGCGGCCATGCTGGAAGAATCCTAGCTGAATCTTTTCAAGCGCAGCGGCGTCCTATCAGCACTCCCCCCGACAGCCGATGGAGGCTGCGACTGTGCCATTGCGCGTGCTCTTTATCGTTTTACTGAGCCTCGGCGGCTGCACCAATCAGGTGCCCATCGTCCCCAGCCAGGCCATTCCCGCAGCCGACTCCTCGTTCGGCGCAACGCTTGAAGCACGCGCTGCCGAACACCAGGGGCACTCGGGGTTTCGCCTGCTGCCTGCCAGCAACGAAGCCTTTGCTGCCCGAGCCGAACTGATCCGCGCAGCGCAGCACAGCCTCGATTTGCAGTACTACATCGTCCATGACGGGTTGAGCACTCGGGCGCTGGTCAAGGAGCTGCTGCAAGCGGCGGATCGCGGTGTGCGAGTGCGCTTTCTGCTCGACGACACTGCCAGCGACGGCAAGGACTATCAGATCGCCTTGCTGGCGGCTCACCCGAATATCCAGATCCGCGTATTCAACCCGTTGCACCTTGGCCGCATGACCGGCGTCACACGTATGCTCGGCCGCGGGCTGAACCTGTCGCAGCAGCATCGGCGCATGCACAACAAGCTGTGGCTGGCCGATAGCGCCGCGGCCATCGTCGGCGGACGCAATCTGGGCGACGAGTACTTCGACGCCGAGCCCAACCTCAATTTCACCGACATCGACATGCTCGCCATCGGCCCGGTGGCGCGGGATCTGTCGCAGAGTTTCGACCAGTACTGGAACAGCGCGCTGAGCAAACCCATTCAGCAGTTCGTCTGGCAGCGACCTGACGAGAAGGCGCTGAACAAAGCGCGCAAGGGGCTACAGGACTACCTGGACACCGCGCGTGTCGAGCAGCCGAAGCTCTATCACCGTCTGCTCGCCTACCAGGAAGAGCCCAAACTGCAGAAGTGGCTCGGCGAACTGATCTGGGCACCCGGCACCGCATTGTGGGATGCGCCGAGCAAGGTACTGGCCAGCGGCGAGCCCGACCCGCATCTGCTGCTGACCACGCAACTGGCACCGCACCTGCAGGCCACCGAGGACGACCTGGTGATGGTCTCGGCCTACTTCGTCCCGGCTCAGGCTGGGTTGCAGTACCTGATCGGCCTGGCTGACAAAGGCGTGGATATCCGTCTGCTGACCAACGCCCTGGAGGCCACCGACGTGCCCGCCGTGCACGGCGGCTACGCGCCTTATCGGCAAGAGATGCTGGAGCACGGCATGCGCCTGTTCGAGCTGCGCAGCCAACCGGGTGCCGACTCTGCCCCAACCTACAGCTTCAGCGGCAGCTCCAACTCCAGCCTGCACAGCAAGGCGCTGGTCATCGACCGGCAGAAATCCTTCGTCGGCTCCTTCAACATCGATCCCCGCTCGGTGCTGTGGAACACCGAGGTGGGCGTGCTGGTGGACAGCCCCAAGCTCGCCGACTACCTGCGTGAGCTCGCTCTGCAGGGCATGGAACCAGCCGTCAGCTATGAAGTGCGCCTGCAACCGGATGGCAACGGTACGCGCATGGTCTGGCTCGGCGAGGACGACGGTAAAGCCTTCGTGCTGGACGAGGAGCCGGGCACCCGCTGGCGGCGCTTCAACGCCTGGTTCTCGCGGGTGATCGGGCTGGAGAAGATGCTATAGCGTCGCCCGCTCATCGAACGCATCGCGCCGCCAGGCCAGCCAGACGAACCCTGCCGCACCGAACGCCATCAGGATCGGCAAGGCATGCCCGCTGACCCACTGGCTCACCGCCCCCGTCGACAGCGGCCCGATCAGGCAGCCGATGCCCCATAGCTGGGCCACGTGGGCATTGGCGCGTACCAGTTGATCATCACGAAAGCGCTCGCCGATCAGGATCAGCGACAGGGTGAACAGGCCGCCGGCGCTGGCGCCGAACAGCACCAGCAGCGGCCAGATCAGTGGCGTATGCAACAGCGCTGGAATGCCCAGGCTGGAGAACAGCAAGACCACGCCGCAACCGCGGAACAGCGCCACCCTCGAGATTCGGTCGGCGAGCAGGCCAATTGGCAGTTGCAGCGCCGCATCACCGACCACCACCACGCTGGCCATGAACAACGCCACTTCCTGGGTGAAGCCCTGGCGCAGGCCATAGATCGGCAACAGCGTGAGCATCATCGCTTCGAAGGCAGCGAACAGCATCACCGCCCAGGCGATCGCCGGCAGGCGCTGACAGAACACCAGCAAACCGCGCCCAGAAACACTGTGAGCGTCGACCACCGGCGCACCGCTGCGGCCGATCAACAGTAGCGAGCCGCCGATCAGCAGCACGGTGCCGAACCAGAAGCCCAAGTCCGTATCGGTACCGAGCACGCTCAGCAGCAACGGCCCGCATAGCTGGCTCAACGCATAACCCGTGCCATACAGCGCCACCAGGCGACCACGCCACTTTTCCACGGCCAGTTGGTTGATCCAGCTTTCACCGAGGATGAACACCACGGTAAGCGTCACGCCAAGCAGCAGGCGCAGCAACAGCCACACGCCATAGTTCTGCATCAGTGCCAGGCCGGTGACTGACACCGCACCGGTCAGCAGGCACAACTGCATCAGCCGCGGCGTGGGGCAGCGCGAGGCCAGTCGACCAGCCAGCGAGGCGCCGAGCAGCACGCCAACCGCAGGCGTGGCCGCCATCACGCCGATGGCGAAGTTGCCATAGCCCCAACTCTCCAGGCGCAAGGACACCAGCGGCATGGTCGTGCCCAACGCCAGGCCGATACTGATCACCGCCGCGCACACGGCGAAGTAGGTTCCCCAACGCATCACTGACTCCAGAGGCAAAGCACAGCGGCCGGGCTCCATGGAGCCCGGCCGCTGGGTCGATCGAGCTCGCTTGCAGGCGAGCCTTATCCGTGCAGGAACAGGTCGTAGGATGGGTGCAACCCATCGGCCAATGATGGGTTTCACCCATCCTACGGCTGCTTTCGCCCCTTTGAGCGACACTCAGCCCGATCGCTCGGATACGACATTTGATGTGTGACGCGACACTAGCCTCATCGCTGCGGTCAAGCGTCAGCTCTTGCGCTTTTACTTGAGGCTTGCAGCTTGCCGCTGCTGTTTAGAGTTTGATCCAGGTCGCTTTCAGTTCGGTGTACTTGTCGAAGGCGTGCAGCGACTTGTCACGGCCGTTGCCCGATTGCTTGAAGCCACCGAACGGCGCGGTCATGTCGCCACCGTCGTACTGGTTGACCCAGACGCTGCCGGCACGCAGCGCGCGGGCGGTCAGGTGCGCCTTGGAGATATCCGCCGTCCACACCGCTGCCGCCAGGCCGTAAACGGTGTCGTTGGCGATCTGCACAGCCTGCTCGGCGCTGTCGAAACCGATCACCGAGAGCACCGGCCCGAAGATTTCCTCACGGGCGATGGTCATGGCATTGGTCACGCCGTCGAAGATGGTCGGCTCGACATAGGTGCCGCCACTCTCTTGCAGGGTGCGCTTGCCACCGATCACCAGCTTGGCGCCGTCATTGTGGCCGGCCTCGATGTAGCCGAGCACGCTGTTCATCTGCTGGGTATCGACCAGAGCGCCGACATTGGTGTCCGGATCCAGCGGGTTACCGGCCTTCCAGCCTTTCAGGGCCTCGACCACCATCGGTACGAAACGCTCCTTGATGGAGTTTTCCACCAGCAGGCGCGAGCCCGCGGTGCATACCTCGCCCTGGTTGAAGGCGATGGCGCTGGCGGCGGATTCGGCAGCGGCCTGCAGATCCGGCGCATCGGCGAAGACGATGTTCGGGCTCTTGCCGCCGGCCTCCAGCCACACGCGTTTCATGTTCGACTCGCCGGCGTAGATCATCAGTTGCTTGGCGATCTTGGTGGAGCCGGTGAACACCAGGGTGTCGACGTCCATGTGCAACGCCAGGGCCTTGCCCACGGTATGACCATGGCCCGGCAGTACGTTGAATACGCCAGCCGGGATGCCGGCTTCCACGGCCAGGGCAGCGACGCGAATGGCGGTCAGCGGGGATTTCTCGGACGGTTTGAGGATCACCGAGTTACCGGTGGCCAGCGCCGGGCCGAGCTTCCAGCTGGCCATCATCAGCGGGAAATTCCACGGCACGATGGCGGCCACCACGCCGACCGGCTCGCGGGTAACCAAGCCGAGCTGGTCGTGGGGCGTCGGGGCGACTTCGTCGTAGACCTTGTCGATGGCCTCGGCGCTCCAGCGGATGGCGTGGGCGGCTGCCGGAATGTCGATGCTCAGCGAATCGCCGATCGGCTTGCCCATGTCGAGGGTTTCCAGCAGCGCCAGCTCCTCGGCGTTGGCCAGCAGCAGTTCCGAGAAGCGAATCATCTTCTCCTTGCGCTTGGCCGGCGCGATGCGCGACCAGACCCCGGAGTCGAACGCTGCACGGGCCGACTTGACCGCCAGCTCGGCGTCCGCCAGATCGCAACTGGCGACCTGGCCCAGTACCCGGCCATCGACCGGGCTGATGCAATCGAAGGTTTCGCCACTCTGGGCGGCCTGATACTCGCCCTGCACGAAGGCACGGGTCTCGATCTTCAGATCCTTGGCACGCTGTTCCCAGTCGGCACGAGTCAAACGGGTCATTCGATCATCCTCTTAGTCGGTGAAGGCGCCGAGCGCCTTGGAAACTGCGAACCACACTAAACCAGCGCCCGCAGGATTTTCAATATTCTTGACACTTGATCGGGAAATGCCCTTGCTGCGTTCAATTTATAAAACATAGACTCGAACGAATCGTTATCAGGCAATTGAATAACGCAGGTAGTTCTTCAACAGCCTGTTACGCCGCATCGCCCCAGGCCGTCGATAGGCATGGGATGATCGCTGCACGTTCTCGGATTGACCACGGAAGCGAATATGAATATCCAACAGATTGTCGATTTCGCCCAGGGCGGCGGCAGCGCCGAAGAGTACCGCCCCGCCCCCGAAAAGATCCTCAAGGGCGACCCATTGCAGCAAGTACGCAACCACTACGCCAGCCCTTGCGGCCAGTTCAACTCAGGCGTCTGGGAAGGTGATATCGGCCAGTGGACGGTGAACTACAGCGAACACGAATACTGCGAGATCCTCCAGGGCGTTTCCGTGCTGCGCGACCAGGAAGGCAACGCCAAGACCGTGCGTGTCGGCGACCGCTTCGTGATCCCGGCCGGCTTCGTCGGCACCTGGGAAGTGCTGGAGCCGTGCCGCAAGGTATACGTGATCTTCGAGCAGGCCTGAACGGCTGGAGCGGCGTTCGATAGCCTCTACGCCATTGGCAGAACGTAGCCTGGATTAGCCGCAGGCGTAATCCGGGGCCGAAGGCCTGATCCTTCGTTTAACGCGGATCATCGACCGGTCGCTTCCACCTTCGCAGGGTGGACAACGCTTTATCCGTCCACCACTTACCATCGTAATGGTGGACAAAAAGAGCGTTGTCCACCCTACGTCTACGTCTGCTCTCGCCTTTCGGCAGCCACTCATCCTGTGCACCCGATTCCTCTGGATCAGGTGGTTCCAGGCGATTCAGCAGATGCATTCCCCGTCACGGTTTGATTCAGGGGCAACCAAAGGCTGAAGCGCGTTCCCGCTGCTGGCTGCGCCACCCACTCCACCTTCGCCCCCAGCGCCTGGGCGCGACTGCGGATGTTGGCCAAGCCACGACCGCCTGCCGGCCCTCCTCCCCCGGGCTCGAAACCTTTGCCATCGTCTTCCACCAGAATCCGGACGCCCGAACTATCTTCGCGCGTACTGACGGTTATCCGACGTGCCACGGAATGCTTGATGATATTGGTCACCAGTTCCTGCAGGATGCGTAACACATGCAGTGAGTTTCCCGGGCTCAGCCAGGGTAGCCTCGGTAAAGCCTGTACCTGCCAGTGCATTGCCAGACCGGCGGCTTCCAGGCGAGGCTGCAAACGATGGCGCAAGGTCGCCAGCAATAACGTCAGGTCGGCCTCCACCGGATCCAGCGAATCGATGGTCAACTTCAGTTCATCGATACAGTCGCGCAGCAGGTGCTCGATATCGTTCGACGTCCCCTGGCCGGCACTGGCCATACGCAAGGCGCCGACCAGGGTCGAACCGAGGCCATCGTGCATGTCGCGCATCAGCCGCCGACGCTCATCGGCCAGGGTCTTCAGTCGTTCCGCCTCACGCAGTTGCTGGTAGGTTTGCCGCAGTTCGCTTTCGCGCTCGGCCAGCCTGAGCGCCAGCACTTCCTGGCTACGCTCCAGGCCATCGATGCTGTACAGGTAACGTTGCAGCAAGACACTGGCGAACAGCAGGCAGAAACTGATTTCCCAGTAAGGCAGCAGGTAAGGCTGCTCCAGGCTCAGCCAATAATTCTGCAGCGCCAGATCATGAGCGGCCAGGGGGATCGCCAGCAGATACAAAAGCGCCATGGCCCGTGCCGTCCAGACCCCATCGCGCCATACCACGCCCATCAGCAGCGGTATCGTCAGGATGAAGAAGACCAGCATCGCCAAGTGCGCCACGACGCCGATGCTGGCGAGATAGCTGCTCGACTGCAGCCAAGGCAGGGTCAGCACAGCGCAGGACAGGGTGCTGACCAGCATGCCTGTCTCCAGCCAGCGATATCGGTATCCACTCAGGCGGAAATTGAAGACCAGGCCGGTTATCGCCAGCCAGATGATCGAGTTGACGGTGAACCAGCCGAACCACGACGAGGAGATGAGACGCGTATCCAGTGGCCCGATGTAATGCAGGCTGCGCAACAGGTAGAACAGCGAACAGAAGAAAAACAGCAGATACGCCACTTCGTGCCGACGCCTGACCCAGATGGCCACGGTAAACAGGCCAAGCGCCAGAAAGGCCACGCCGATGGCGGGCGGTACAACGCTCTGCAGAGCACTGCGCGTCCAGTAGCGCCAGATCAGTTGATCCTCTTCCCCCAGCCACAAGGTGCTGATCCCACCACCCAGCCCCTGCAGGCTATCCATGCGGATCACCAGCTCTCGCGGCTCACCGCCGCCCGGGCCCAACTCGAGTAGAACCGGCTGGTTGAAGCCGTTCCATACCGGGTCGCCCGTGGAACGCCAAAGCAGCTCGCCACCCAGGTAAATGGCGACCTGACCTACCGTCTGCCAGCGCGGCAGGTAAAGAGAGGGATGCACCGCGGAGCGCAACACGGACGCGGGCAATTGCAGGCGGTACCAGGTGGTTTGTACGCCCGCATCATCGCCAGGCAGTGTACTGCGAGACATGTTCACGTCCGGTAGCGCCACCGCCTGCCAAGCGCCGGACGGCAAGCCGGGCAAACGCTCGCCCGGCTCGGCAAATCCAGGCGCGGCCACGTTCTCGATCAGACGCAGTGCCTGAACCAGCTGGAGCGGATCGGCCCGACCGCTGGCCTGCAGCGAATCGGCCAGCAGCAGGAGCGCGAGCACCAACAGCAGAACGCCTTTCACTGCTCGCCCGACGACAACAGGCCCAGACGGTAGGCAGAGCTGATGGCAGCAGCCTTGGAGCTCACCCCGAGTTTCTCGTAGATCCGCCGTACATAGGTCTGTACCGTCCAGGGTGAAACCTCGAGCGACCCGGCGATCTCAGGATAGGAATAACCACGGGCAACCCGTTCGAGCACTTGCTGCTCGCGGGCCGATAGCGCCAGCGGCTGCGCGAGCCTGACCGGTTCTTGAAAACGCTGCAGCAGGCGCCGGGCGATCATCGGGCTGATCGGGCTGCCGCCGGCATGCAGGGTGCGGATCTCCTCGACGATACCCGCCGCCAGGGCATCCTTGAGCAGGTAACCGCAGGCACCGGCCGCCAGCGCGGCGAATACCCGTTCCTGGTCGCCGAACAGCGTGGCGACCATCACCGCGCACCCCGGCCAGCGCACCTGCGCGGCGGCGATCGCCGCGATGCCCGAGCCATCCGGCAGGCCCAGATCCACCAGCAGCACGTCCGCCGCCGGGCCATCGAGCAGCGCCAGGCCCTCGCCCAGGGTCGCCGCCTCGGCCACCAGGGTTACGTCGCCCGCCCGCGCCACGGCCGCGCGCACCGACTCGCGGAACGACGGATCGTCCTCGACCATCGCCACACGGATCATCGCGTCACGTCCTGCCATGCCTGCATCCATCCTGCGCCCCCCGCCGAAGCGGCCGAGACCGCCTCACCCCGAAAAAGTGCCAGCTTGTCGCTAATCCGAGGGACATACAAGCCCGAACGCCCCCGCCACAATCGCGGTTTTGGCCAGCGTGCCATTCATCAAGGCACCGGTTGGCGCCAGTCCGGAGGGAACCCATGAACCATATCTACCGCACCGTGTTCAATCGCGCCCTGGGCGTCTGCCAGGCCGTGGCCGAAACCGCCCGGGGGCGGGGCAAGGGCGCAAGCGGCGGCCGCCGTGCAGCGCTTCGCCCGCTGGCCGCCATCGGTCTGGTGGCGTTGCTGACGGCGGCACCCGTGGCGCCGGCCAGCGCCGCCGACATTCTGACGGGTGGCGGCAACGGCGGTCGCGGCGGTCCTGCCAGTGGCGGTGGCGGCGGTCTTGCCGGTGGCGGTGGCGGTGGCGGTGACAGCAGCGATCCTGTCAGTGGCGGTGGCGGCGATGGTACCTCGCTCTCCTCGCCTGCTGAAAACGGCGCGAACGGTCAAAACGATGCTGGCGGCACAGGCGGTGCAGGCGGCAATGCAGGCAGCCCCGACAACCTTGGCAGC